>JBDTUQ010000015.1:0-46271 GCA_040007615.1 Novosphingobium sp. | reverse complement strand
CGGCGCGCGCTTCGTCTTCATGGACAAGGGTTGGGGGGCGCTGACGATCGACGAGCTCGCATCTTTGCTTGAGCAACTCGCGCGCATGCATGCCCGTTGGGCGGGCGACCCGCGTCTTGATGCGCTCGCAGGCTACGAACGGCCGCAACGCGATTTCATGAAATACTGCATCAGGGACGGGCACTGGGACGAGGTGCTGACCCGCCCGTTTGGTCACCGCCTGGCATCGATCTTCCCGGACGCGACGTTGGCTCGTGAGGCGGTGGAACGGAGCTGGGCGCTTAATGACGCCTCGCCCAAGACCTTGCTCCACGGTGACCCCCACGGTGGTAATGTGTTCTTTGAGCGTGACGGAACTGCTGGCTGGATGGATTTCCAGCTCTATTTTGCCAACTCCTACACATTCGACGTCTCGTATCTGATCCAGACCGGCCTGTCGGTCGAGAACCGGCGCAAGGATGAAGGGCGTATGCTGCGGCACTATCTTGAAGTGGCGGGCGCGGAGGGGATGGTTGTCGACAGCTTTGACGACGCCTGGCTCAAGTACCGCCAGCAAGTGGTCCATACGATTGTGCAAGGATGCTGTAACCCGATCGAAGCATCTTCGTTGGAGTTCCTCAATTCTGCGGGCGAACTGATAACCATCGCCGCCGAGGACCTCGACGTGCTGGGGGCCTTGGGAATGGCGCGCTGATAGAGGCCATCCACGAACGCTAGTGTACTGAATCTAAAGTTCGCATTGTTAAATTCCCGTCATCCCGGCGAAGGCCGGGACCCAGTCCCATCAGCTAAAGTCGCGTAGCGGCAAATTTTGCTCAGGTTCTGGGTCCCGGCCTCCGCCGGGATGACGTTTGCTTTTAATGGAACGAACTTCGAATCCACCACACTAGCTTAACAATGAGTTTGGACTTGATGGGGTGGACGCTCAGCATTCCGAGTTTCATGCAAACCCGTATTGATCGGTACGATCACACCACGGCCGATACGCTGGGCAGCCATAAAGGGTGACGATCAGGTAGGTGGCGTTGACTCAGGAAACCCCCTCCGTCTCGTCCTGCGGACGATCCACATCCCCATTTGCACTGCGTAAAAATGGGGATGATTTGAGAGGTTTTTACGCTTCCATCCAGTCGGGGAAGAAGCTGTCGCTGGCTTCGCGCAGGGCGGTTACGGGCACGCCGCAAACTGCACTGCCCGATACGGTGCCCACACGAACGGCATTTGCCACGCTGACACCTTCCGGGGCGGTGATGAGGTAACGTCCCTGGTCTTCGCCAAATGCGGCGGAGGTGTTCAGGGCGGAAACCAGATCGCAGCCCAGGTTGCCGGCGAGTGCCATTTCGGCCAGCGCGACCAGAACGCCGCCATCGCTTACGTCGTGAACGGCAGTGACATCACCCGCTGCGATCAGTTTGCGTATCGCCTCGCCGTGCTGCCTTTCAGCATCAAGGTCGACATACGGTGCCTCGCCGTCCTCGCGACCATGCAGTTCGCGCAGCCATAGCGACTGGCCAAGGTGCGTACCTTGACCGCCGATCAGCCAGATCGCCTCACCCTCAGCCTTGAAGGCAATCGTCGCCATCTTCTCATGGTCCTGCATCAACCCAACACCGCCAATCGCGGGGGTGGGCAAGATGGCAGAGCCGCCGCCTGTGGCCTTGCTTTCGTTATAGAGCGATACGTTGCCCGAAACGATGGGGTAATCCAGCGCCCGGCAGGCGTCGCCCATGCCGCGCAAGGCCTCGACGATCTGCGCCATGATCTCTGGCCGCTGCGGGTTGGCGAAGTTCAGGCAGTTGGTAATCGCCAGCGGCACTGCGCCCACCGCGCTGATGTTGCGGTATGTTTCCGCCACCGCCTGCTTGCCGCCTTCATAGGGATCGGCATAGCAATAACGCGGGGTGCAATCTGTGCTCATCGCCAGCGCCTTTTGCGTGCCGTGGATACGCACGACGGCCGCATCGCCGCCCGATTTCTGCATGGTATCCGCGCCAACCTGGCTGTCATACTGCTCCCAGATCCACCGCCGCGAGGCGAGGTCAGGGCTGGCCATCAGCTTGAGCAGGTCCGCGCCGATGTCTGCCGATTCGGGCACATCACCCAGCGGGGCAACATTGGCCCACGCTTTGTAGTCATCCAAAGAAAGGTGCGGGCGGTCATAGAGCGGCGCGTCCTCAGCGAGCGGCCCCAGCGGAATGTCGCAAACGGTTTCGCCCTGCCACGTCAGCACCATGTGGCCGGTGTCGGTCACTTCACCGATCACCGCAAAATCCAGTTCCCACTTGTGGAAAATAGCCTCGGCCATAGCTTCCTTGCCGGGCTTCAGCACCATGAGCATCCGCTCCTGGCTTTCGCTCAGCATCATTTCGTAGGGCGTCATGCCTTCCTCGCGGCAGGGCACATTGTCCATGTGGAGCACGATTCCGGCCTTGCCGTTGGTCGCCATTTCCACGCTGGACGAAGTCAGGCCAGCGGCACCCATGTCCTGAATGGCGACAATCGCGTCGGTCGCCATCAGTTCAAGGCAAGCCTCGATCAGCAGTTTTTCCACGAACGGATCGCCGACCTGCACTGTGGGGCGCTTTTCCTCGATGTCGTCGCCAAAATCGGCGCTGGCCATTGTCGCGCCGTGGATGCCGTCACGCCCGGTCTTTGACCCGACATAGACGATCGGATTGCCAAGGCCGGTGGCGGCGGAATAGAAGATCTTGTCCTGATCGGCGACACCAACGGTCATCGCGTTGACCAGAATGTTGCCGTCATAGGCCTTGTGGAAATTGGTTTCGCCGCCAACTGTCGGCACGCCCACGCAGTTGCCATAGCCGCCGATGCCCGCAACCACGCCTTGCACCAGATGCTTCATCTTGGGATGATCAGGCCGCCCGAAACGCAGTGCGTTCAGGTTGGCAACCGGCCGCGCGCCCATAGTGAACACGTCGCGCAGAATGCCGCCCACGCCCGTCGCCGCGCCTTGATAAGGCTCGATATAGCTGGGGTGGTTGTGCGACTCCATCTTGAAGATGCAGGCCTGGTTATTGCCAATATCGATAACCCCGGCGTTTTCGCCCGGTCCGCAGATTACCCAGGGCGCTTCCACCGGCAGTTTTTTCAGGTGCAGACGGCTGGACTTGTACGAACAATGCTCTGACCACATGACCGAGAATATGCCCAGCTCCACCATGTTCGGCTCGCGCCCCAGGGCGTGCAGAACGCGCGCATATTCTTCTTCGGAAAGGCCGTGAGCGGCGACGACTTCAGGGGTGATTTCAGACATAGCCCGCGCCTTAGCCGCGCCTCATTTGCGAAGCAACGCCGCTGTGGCCAGATGTGGCGCGACGCTTGACCGCACTTGCCGCGCGCGTCATTGCTGCCGGATGGCTGAAACTCCTTTTGATCCCGCCGCGATGACTTTCGAAGACGCCTTGCGCGGACTGGAAGATGTCGTCCGCAAGCTGGAAAGCGGCGAAGTACCGCTCGACGATTCGATCACGCTGTATGAACGCGGTGAGGAACTGCGCAAGTTGTGTCAGGCCCGGCTTGATGCCGCACAGGCGCGGATCGAGAAAATTGTCGTCGGCGCAGGCGGCCAGCCCATCGCCGCCCAGCCTTTTGACGAGGATGGACGCTGATCGTGGCTGACACCAGACCAATGGACCCCGTGCTGCGAGACGGCTTGCGCGACATTGCCGCCGAAGTCGATAAGGGCTTCGACAATATGCTCCCCGTGCCGGACGACGCGCGGGCGCGGCTGGTAGAGGCCATGCGCTATGCCGCGATCGGCGGCGGCAAGCGGATGCGCCCGCTGCTGCTGACGGCGACGGCTGAACTCTTCGGCGTCACCCGTTCGGTGGCGGTAAAGACCAGCCTGGCGATTGAGGCGATCCACGTCTATTCACTGATCCACGATGATCTGCCGTGCATGGACAACGACGATACCCGCCACGGCAAGCCGACTGTTCACCGCAAGTTCGACGATGCAACAGCCGTTCTGGCGGGCGATGCGCTACACGCCTTTGCCTTTGAATTGCTGAGCGACCCGGAACTTGTCGGCGATCCGTTTACCCGCGCGGAACTGGTGCTGACGCTGGGCAACGCCAGCGGCATGAACGGCATGGCGGGCGGCCAGATGATGGATATCGTCGCGGAAAGCGAGAGCTTCGATCTGCGCACCGTCACCCGGCTCCAGCAGCTCAAGACCGGGGCCTTGCTGGCCGCTGCGGTGGAAATGGGCGCAATTCTGGGCAAGTTGCCGCCCGAAGGCCGCACGCATCTGCGCGGCTATGCCCGCGACATCGGCCTGGCATTCCAGATTGCCGACGACTTGCTCGATTACGAAGGGGACGAGGCGGCCGCAGGCAAGGCCTTGCGCAAGGATGCGGCGGCGGGCAAGCAGACATTTGTCTCGCTGTTCGGGCCGGAACGGGCGCGGGCGCAGGCTGTGGCGCTGGTCGATCAGGCTGTCGCCCACCTTGCCCAGCACGGGCCAGAGGCTGATCTACTGCGCGCCATCGCGCGATACATCGTGGAAAGGGACCACTGATTTGACCACGCGCATCGGTGTCTATCCCGGCACTTTCGATCCCATCACGCTTGGCCACGCGGACATTATCCGGCGGGGGGCCAAGCTGGTTGACCGGCTGATCCTTGGCGTAACCACCAACCCGTCCAAAAACCCGATGTTCACCCCGGCAGAGCGCATCGCTATGGTCAACCGTGAAGTCGCCGCAATGGGCATCGCCAATGTCGAGGTGGTCGGCTTCAATGCGCTGTTGATGCGGTTTGCTGAAAAGCAGGGCGCGACGGTCATCGTGCGCGGCCTGCGTGCGGTGGCGGACTTTGAATACGAATACCAGATGGCCGGCATGAACCAGCAACTGAACGCCGGGATCGAAACGATATTCCTGATGGCCGACGTCAGCCTGCAACCCATCGCTTCGAAGCTGGTCAAGGAAATCGCGCTGTTCGGCGGCGACGTGAGCCGGTTCGTCAGCCCCGCAGTGCGTGAAGACGTGGTCGCCCGCGTCGAATCGCTTGGCCGCATGGGGGATTATTGAGCGATTGGGCGCAGCGTTCGGCTGTTCATTGCCAGATCACTTGCGCCCCGCTATTCCCCGCCACCAGGCAGTTTTCTGCCCCGTATTTCTCTCGATGCCCGAATTTCTCTCCATGAAAGACGACCGATGAAACGCCGCAGCCTGTTAGTCGCCATCTCGCTGGGGATGACGCTTATCGCCGCTCCAACCTTTGCCAAGAAGAAGGCGCCGCCCGTGGTCAAGGCCATGCCGGTGCTGAGCAGCGTTGTCGATCCTGACCCCACCCATGATCCCGACAACGTGCTGATTCTGGACCTTTCCACCGGCGGGCGCGTGTTCATCCGCCTGATGCCGGACTGGGCGCCAAACCATGTCGAGCGGATCAAGACGCTGACCAAGGAAGGCTTCTATAACGGCATCATCTTTCACCGCGTGATCGATGGCTTCATGGCGCAGACCGGCGATCCCACCGGCACCGGGCAGGGCGGGTCAAAGTTGCCTGATCTCAAGGCCGAATTCAATGCACTGCCGCACTTGCGCGGCACGGTTTCAATGGCGCGCACTGATCAGCCAGACACTGCCAACAGCCAGTTCTTCATCGTCTTCTACCCCCGCTTTGCACTGGATCGCCGCTATACCAATTTCGGACGGGTGATCGCCGGGATGGACGTGGCCGACAGCATCGCGCGCGGCGAACCGCCTGAAAACCCGACCAAGATCGTCCAAGCATCGCTGGCGAGTGAGAACAAGCCCGTGCCGGTCTATGCCGCTCCCGCAAGCCCGGCCGAAGTGCGGAGCCTGCTCCAGCCTGCGGCGGGCGCGCCTCCGGCCAACTGAGCGAGCCTGCTGCGGGCCTGCACTGATGCGCGTCGACCTGTTCGATTTCAACCTGCCGCCAGAGCGTATAGCCCTGCGCCCGGTGCGCCCGCGCGATACGGCGCGGATGCTGGTGGCGGCGTGCGGAGCGCCGCTGGCTGACAACCATGTGCGCGACTTGCCCGGCTTGCTGCGCCGGGGCGACGTGCTGGTGTTCAACGACACCCGCGTCATCCCCGCCCAGCTTGAAGGAACACGCGGGCAGGCGCGTATCGGCGTGACCCTGCACAAACGGGTGGACCTGCGCCGCTGGCAGGCCTTCGTCCGCAACGGCAAGCGCCTGCATATTGGCGATCTGGTCGAGTTTCCCGCTGGCGTTTCCGCACTAGCCGAACAGCTCCATGACGATGGCAGCTGGACCCTGGCCTTCGCCGGGGACGAACCGGTAGAAGTGCTGCTCGAAAGGGCAGGGACCATGCCTCTGCCCCCTTACATCGCCGGAAAGCGCCCCATCGATGCCGCCGATGCAGAGGATTACCAGACCATTTTCGCAGCGGAAAAAGGCGCCGTCGCCGCGCCCACTGCCGCGCTGCATTTCACGCCTGAACTCCTCGCGTCACTGGACGAGGCTGGAATTGGGCGTGAAACGCTGACCCTGCATGTCGGCGCTGGCACGTTCCTGCCGGTCAAGGTTGACGATACTGCCGACCACCGGATGCACGCCGAATGTGGCCGGATCGACCAAGCCACCGCCGACCGCCTCAACGCCGTGCGCCGCGCCGGTGGCCGCTTGATCGCCGTCGGCACTACCAGCCTGCGCCTACTCGAAAGCGCCTGCGGGGAGGACGGCGTAATCCGGCCGTTCGAGGGCGACACCAGCATTTTCATCACCCCCGGCTACAAATTCCGCGCCATCGACGGGCTGATGACCAACTTTCACTTGCCCAAATCGACCTTGTTCATGCTGGTTTCGGCGCTGATGGGGATTGAGGTGATGCAGGCCGTCTATGCCCACGCCATCGCGGAAGGTTATCGGTTCTACAGTTATGGCGACTCCAGCCTGTTGCTGCCCTGACAAGTCGTTATAGGCTGGCTCCATGACCCGCTTTCAGTTCACCATCCACGCCCGCAACGGCAACGCGCGTACCGGCACCATCCAGATGCGCCGGGGCGAAATCCGCACGCCTGCCTTCATGCCGGTCGGCACGGCTGCCACGGTCAAGGGCATGAAGCCGGAAAGCGTGCGCCAGACCGGGGCCGATATTCTGCTAGGCAATACCTATCACCTGATGCTGCGCCCCGGCGCTGAGCGGGTGGCGCGGTTGGGCGGGTTGCACAAGTTCATGAACTGGCCCCGCCCGATCCTGACGGACAGCGGTGGCTATCAGGTGATGAGCCTGTCAGACCTTCGCAAGATCACCGAGGAAGGCGTCACTTTCGCAAGCCACCTCGATGGCTCACGCCACATGCTCAGCCCCGAACGCTCGATGGAAATTCAGCGGCTTCTTGGCAGCGACATCGTCATGGCTTTTGACGAATGCCCGCGCGCTGATCAGCCGCGCGACGTGATCGCCAAGTCGATGGCCATGTCGATGCGCTGGGCCAAGCGCAGTCGCGACGCCTTTGATGCAGGCGGCGAACACGCGGAAGGCGCGGCGCTGTTCGGCATCCAGCAAGGCGCGCTGGACGAAAGGCTGCGCGCGGAAAGCGCGGGCGAGCTGAGCCATATCGGCTTTGATGGGTATGCCATCGGCGGGCTGGCCGTGGGCGAGGGGCAGGAGGCGATGTTCCGCACGCTCGATTTCGCGCCGGGCCAATTGCCCGACAATGCGCCGCGCTATCTGATGGGGGTTGGCAAGCCGGACGACCTCGTCGGCGCGGTGGAGCGCGGGGTCGACATGTTTGATTGCGTGTTACCCACCCGCTCAGGCCGTAACGGACAGGCGTTCACATGGGCCGGGCCGCTCAACATGCGCAATGCCCGCTTTGCCGAAGACACCGGTCCGCTTGACGCGCGCTGCGCTTGCCCGGTGTGCCAGACTTACAGCCGTGCCTATGTCCACCACCTGATCCGCTCAGGTGAAATGCTCGGCGCGATGCTGCTGACGGAGCACAACCTGTCGTTCTATCAGGAACTGATGGCTGGGATGAGGAGCGCGATTGCTGAAGGGCAATTTTCCACCTTCGCGATTGAGTTCCGGCGAGATTATCTACGCACCTGAAGATCCTCCCTGTTGCGAAGCAATGGGGAGGGGGACCACGCCGAAGGCGTGGTGGAGGGGGCAGCGTAAGAAAGCGCCCCTCCGTCAGTGCTGCGCACTGCCACCACTCCATTGCTTGGCGACAGGAGGATTGAACCAAAAAGGGCGGCCCCGCAGGACCGCCCTTTTGTATTTCGATAACCCGAAGGATCAGCGCGAATAGAATTCGACGACCAGGTTCGGTTCCATCTTCACCGGGTAAGGCACGTCGTCCAGCGCGGGCACGCGGACGAAAGTGATCTTGTCAGTGCCGTCGGGAGCGACGTATTCGGGGATTTCGCGTTCAGCCAAGCCCTGTGCTTCGGCGATCAGGGCCATTTCCTTGGCCTTCGTGCCCAGGCTGATGACGTCACCGGGGCGAACGCGGCGGCTGGCGATGTTGCAGCGCACGCCGTTGACCAGAATGTGGCCGTGCGAAACGATCTGGCGGGCCGAGAAGATGGTCGGCGCGAACTTGGCGCGGTAGCAGACCATGTCCAGACGCTGTTCGAGCAGGCCGATCAGGTTCTGGCCGGTATCACCTTTCATCTGGGCGGCTTCCTGATAGGTGCGCTTGAACTGCTTTTCGGTCACGTCGCCATAATAGCCGCGCAGCTTCTGCTTCGCGCGCAGCTGAATGCCGTAATCGGAAACTTTGCTCTTGCGGCGCTGGCCATGCTGGCCGGGGCCATAGCTGCGGCGGTTGACCGAGCTTTTCGGGCGGCCCCAGATGTTTTCGCCAAGACGGCGGTCAATTTTATGCTTCGATGCATGACGCTTCGACATGGATAGTCCTTCGATTTGCAAGCTTGCGGGCGGTTGTCCGTCAAGCGTTTCAGCACTGGCAACGCGCCAGCGCCTCAATTCCCGGATACGCACCACCCGACCAATTGCCGGGCGCGGCCACCACTTCACCGGGGTGTGGAGCCAATTGCGAAGGGGCGCGCCTAGCCGTCACCCCGGGCAGAGTCAACCTTTCGCGGGAGGCTTTCGCCCGGGTCGCCGCAGTGCCGACAGGACGCCGCGCATCGTGCGTACTTCCAGATGAGTCCAGCCCGGCTTGGTCAGCACCGTCCGCAGCGTCAGCCGGGTGGCACTGGCGCGGCCGGGCGGGCGGAAATAGTCCTTGGCCTCAAGCAGTTCCTCGAAATGGCCGATCAGCCCTTCCAGTTCGTCCTGCGGGGCGGGGGGGAGCATTTCCTCCACCGTCGGCTGTTCCAGGCTCGCGCCTTTTGACCATTCATAGGCGCAAAGGATTACCGCCTGCGCCAGATTGAGCGAGGCGAATTCCGGGTTGATCGGCACTGTCAGGATCGCGCGGGCCAGCGCCACATCCTCGGTTTCAAGGCCTGAACGCTCCGGCCCGAACACCAGCGCCGAACGCCCGGTATCGCGGTGGATTGCCTGTGCGGCCTGTTCGGGCGTCACCACCGGCTTGGTCACGCCGCGCTTGCGCACCGTGGTAGCATAAACGTGCGGGCAATCGGACACCGCCTCCGCAAGGGTATCGAACACGCGCGCCTTTTCGAGCACGATGTTCGCGCCTGCCGCCGCTGGCCCGGCCATCGGATTCGGCCAGCCATCGCGCGGCGCGACCAGCCGCATCTCGGTCAGCCCGAAATTGAGCATGGCGCGGGCTGCCTTGCCGATATTCTCGCCCAGTTGCGGGCGGACGAGGACGATGACCGGCTTATCCGGCGCACCGGATCTGACGGAGGTGGTAACTGGTACGGCCTGCTCCACCCGTGAAATCGGGGCCAGGTTAACCAGTTGCGCCGCCAGTGCCTCATCCCCCGCGATCAGCGCCTCACGCCGGTTGCGGGTCCAGCCCTTTATCCGCCGCTCTGCCGCGAATGCCGTGTCACGGTCCGGAAACTCAGCGGACCACACCAGTTCCACCGGCAAGCGGGTGGCGGTATAGACATCCAGCGTGCCATCCTGATGCTGCGCCAGGCGCAGTTCCAGCATGTCGGTATGGCCGACGAAATAGGAATCGTCGGCGCATTTCAGCATGTAGGCGAAAAATGGATCGGCCATCGGTTCAGGCGGGCCCAGCGTCGCGCACGCTGCTGGCGAATTCTTCAAAATGCCGCGCCTCGCTGAAATCGCGGTAGACACTGGCGAAACGGATGTAGGCTACACTGTCGAGAGCCTGCAGCCCGTCCATCACCATTTCGCCGATGGCCTTGGCCGGGACTTCGCTTTCGCCCAAAGTCTCGATCTGGCGCTGTATGCCCGAGACGAGCTGGTCTAGCCGTTCCTGCGCGATGCCGCGTTTGCGGCAGGCGAGGGCGACGGATTGTTCGATCTTTGAGCGGTCGAACGGTTCGCGTTTATCACCATTCTTCAGCACCGTGATTTCGCGCAGCTGCACCCGTTCAAACGTCGTGAACCGCGCGCCGCAGCCTTCGCACTGGCGGCGGCGGCGGATCGTGGTGTTGTCTTCGCTGGGGCGCGAATCCTTTACCTGACTGTCATCATGGGCGCAGAACGGGCAGCGCAACGACTACATTCCCTCATAAATGGGGAAGCGCGCGCAAAGCTCCTCGACCCGGCCGCGCACCGAAGCCTCGATCTGGGCGTCGCCCTCTTCACCGTTCTTGCGCAGGCCTTCGACCACTTCGGCGATCAGCCCGCCGATCTGGGTAAATTCCGCCACGCCAAACCCGCGCGTTGTGCCCGCAGGGGTGCCAAGGCGGATGCCGGAGGTGACAAACGGCGAGCGCTTGTCATTCGGGATGCCGTTCTTGTTGCAGGTGATCGACGCGCGATCGAGGCCCTTTTCGGTCGCCTTGCCGGTGATGTCCTTTGACGTCAGGTCAACCAGCATCAGGTGATTGTCGGTGCCGCCCGAAACGATCGACAGCCCATGCGCCTCAAGCGAGGCGGCGAGCGCCTTGGCATTGTCAGCCACGGCTTGGGCATAGGCCTTGAACTCGGGCGTCATCGCTTCGGCAAAGGCGACAGCCTTGGCGGCGATGATGTGCATCAGCGGGCCGCCCTGCATACCGGGGAAGATCGCCGAGTTGATCTTCTTGGCGATGGCCTCGTCATTGGTGAGCACAATGCCCGAACGCGGTCCGCGCAGGCTTTTATGCGTGGTGGTGGTAGTGACGTGGGCATGCGGCACAGGCGAGGGGTGGACGCCGCCCGCGACCAGCCCCGAAAAGTGGCTCATGTCGGCCAGCAGGTAAGCGCCAACTTCGTCAGCGATTTCGCGGAAACGCTTGAAATCCCAGGTGCGCGAATAGGCGGTGGCGCCGCAGATGATCAGCTTGGGCTTGTTCTCGCGCGCGATCCGGGCAACCTCATCCATGTCGATCAGATGATCGTCGGGGCGCACGGTATAGGCGACCGGGTTGAACCACTTGCCGCTCATGTTGACCGGCGAACCGTGCGTCAGGTGGCCGCCTGCGTTCAGGTCCAGCCCCATGAAGGTGTCACCGGGCTGGAGCAGCGCGAGGAATACCGCCTGGTTCATCTGGCTGCCCGAGTTAGGCTGCACATTGGCGAACTGCGCGCCGAACAGCGCCTTTGCGCGCTCAATGGCCAGCGTCTCGATCTCGTCAACGTATTCGCAGCCGCCGTAGTAACGCTTGCCCGGATAGCCTTCGGCATACTTGTTGGTCAGGATCGAACCGGCGGCTTCGAGCACGGCCTTGGAGCAGATGTTCTCGCTCGCGATAAGTTCGATCTTGTCGCGCTGGCGGCCTAGTTCCTTGGCGATCCAGCCGGAGATTTCCGGGTCTGTCTGGGTCAGGCTGGCGGTGAAGAAACCTGCGGGGGTGACGGCGGTCATCGGATATTCCCTGTCTTAAACGGCGGGGTGAGAGAGCTTTTCGACGCGGCCCGCGTGGCGGCCACCGCCGAAAGGCGTGGATAGGAAGGCGTCGAGGCAGGCCTTGGCCATATCGATCCCAGTCAGCCGCGCGCCCATTGCGATGCAGTTCGCGTCGTTGTGTTCGCGGGCGAGGACGGCGGAAAGCGGTTCTGACACCAAGGCGCAGCGCAGCGCCGGGTTGCGGTTGACGGCGATTGAAATGCCGATACCCGAACCGCACAGCGCGACGCCGCGCTCTGCCGAGCCATCGGCCACGGCGGCGGCCAGCTTGTAGCCGAAATCGGGGTAATCGACGCGGTCGGCAGTCATCGGCCCAAGGTCGGCGACTTCATGGCCGAGGCCGAGGAGATATTCGCGCAATTCCGCCTTTAGGTCGACAGCGGCATGATCGGAAGCAATGGCGATGCGCATGGGTTCGGCGGCCTGTCAGCAAGGAGAAGAATCGCTGCGGCCTCCCTTAGTCGCGAGCGGGTCTTATTGCCAGTGTTGAGGGACGGGGAGGAGCAGGAATCCTCGGCTCATGAAATGCGTCTAATCCGGAACTCGTTTCAGTATTCATAATGCCGAGCGCGCGGCAGGGGCGAGGCTCGGCCTAGGCGCCCCAACAAAAAACCCCGCCGAAGCGAGGTTTTCCGTAATTCACTGATCCAGAAAACTGCGCATCTTCCGTGACCGGCTCGGATGCTTCAACTTCCGCAAAGCCTTCGCCTCAATCTGCCGGATACGTTCGCGTGTGACCGAAAACTGCTGGCCGACTTCTTCCAGCGTATGATCGGTGTTCATGCCGATGCCGAAACGCATGCGCAGCACACGTTCTTCGCGCGGGGTAAGGCTGGCTAGAACGCGGGTGACGGTTTCCTTGAGGTTGGCCTGAATCGCCGCATCCACGGGGATAATGGCGTTCTTGTCCTCGATGAAATCGCCCAGATGCGAATCTTCCTCATCGCCGATGGGCGTTTCAAGGGAGATCGGCTCCTTGGCTATTTTCATCACCTTGCGCACTTTTTCCAGCGGCATCGAAAGGCGCTCGGCCATTTCCTCTGGCGTCGGCTCGCGGCCTTGCTCGTGGAGGAACTGGCGGCTGGTGCGGACCAGTTTGTTGATCGTCTCGATCATGTGGACCGGGATGCGGATGGTGCGGGCCTGATCGGCGATCGAACGGGTGATCGCTTGCCTGATCCACCACGTTGCATATGTACTGAACTTATAGCCACGGCGATACTCGAACTTGTCGACCGCCTTCATCAGGCCAATGTTGCCTTCCTGAATAAGATCAAGGAATTGCAGGCCTCTGTTCGTGTACTTTTTAGCAATGGAGATCACGAGGCGCAGGTTTGCCTCGACCATTTCCTTCTTGGCGATGCGCGCTTCGCGCTCCGCCTTTTGCACCATGTTGACGATGCGGCGGAATTCGCCCAGCGCCATGCCGGTGGCAGAGGCAATGTCAGACACTTCGGCGCGGATACGCTCGACCGGTTCGGCCTCGTTCTCGGCAAAGGCGGCCCATTTCTTGTCCTTGCCCGCCATATTGGCCAGCCAGGCGTCGTCCAGTTCATTGCTGATATAGCTGTCGAGGAAGTCCTTGCGGGCGACCTTGTGACGCTCTGCCAGGCGCAGCATCTGGCCACCCAGCGTGGTCAGGCGGCGGTTGAAGGCATAGAGGTTGTCGACCAGGTAGTCGATTTTCGAGGCATGGAACTGCACCGATTCCACTTGCGCGGTCAGTTCCTCGCGCAGTGACTGGTACTGCTTTTCCTTGGCGGCGGGAAAATCATTACCCGCGCCCATCACATTCAGGCGATCAAGCTGGATCTTCTCGAACGTCTTGAACAGCGAAGTGATTTCCGCAAACCGTTCCAGCGCGGCCGGTTTCAGCGTCGCTTCCATCTGGGCGAGGCTGAGGGTGTTGTCTTCCTCTTCCTCTTCCACCGGGCGGCGGGCGCGGCGCTCTACATCATCGTCGTCTTCATCAGAGGCGGCGGCAGGCTCGTCCTCGACTTCTTCCTCGTCCTTGAAGGTAGGCCCGGCGGCGGCTTCGGTAATCTCGCCGTCGCCTGCGACTTCGCCGTCTTCGGTAAGGTTCTCAGGCGCGGGTTCCTTGGACAGCATGGCGTCAAGATCAAGGATCTCGCGCAGTTGCATTTCGCCGGCGTTTAGGGCTTCGGACCACTGGATGATCGCGTGGAAGGTAATCGGGCTTTCGCACAGCCCGAGGATCATCGTGTCGCGGCCCGATTCGATCCGCTTGGCGATGGCGATTTCGCCCTCACGGCTGAGCAGTTCGACCGCGCCCATCTCGCGCAAGTACATGCGCACCGGATCGTCGGTACGCTCGACGATTTCCTTTTTCTTGACGAGGTCCGGACGCTCATCGACGCTTTCCGCGTCTTCGGCGTCCTCTGCCTTGTCTTCTTCGGGATCGGTAGCGTCTTCGTCAGTCTCGACGATGTTGACGCCCATTTCCGAGATCGCCGACATCACGTCTTCGATCTGTTCAGACGACATCTGATCCTGAGGCAGCGCTTCGTTAAGCTCGTCATAAGTGATGACGCCGCGCCGTTTTGCGCGCGCAATCAGCTTTTTGATCGAGGCTTCGTTCAGGTCCAGCAGCGGGGCTTCGCCGCCTTCCTTCTCGTTGCCGCTCAGTTCTTCGTCCATCAGTTCACCAATTCGCGTAAGGAAGCCCGCTTGTCAGGGCGCTATAATTATACCATTCGCCTTACATCCGCCCCATGCCGTAGACCGGGGCGGATATCCAGCGTTCTCTTCAACTGGTCTGATACTACCAACAGTTAATCGCGCAAGCGCGCCTTCAGCCGGTCGTCCAGACTTTGTTTTCGTTCCCGCAATCGGGTTTGCTCGTCGATATCGAAACGCTCGGTAGCGGCAACTATTGCTGCCTCAAGCGCCGGACCTTCGACCAGCACGGCCATAGCGGCATCCAGTCCATCGGCGGCGACGGCCTGATCAACCCCTAACCGCAGAAAGGGGAAATTGATCCTTGCGTATTCACCGGGGCCGGGCACCGATATGCCCGCATCTGCCAATGTGGTAGCCAGCACAGCAGATTCAAGGGCTTTGCCGCTGTCACAGGCATCCAGCAGGGCATTGCGCAGGGCGTCCAGCTGCTGGCTGCCTACCGTAATGCCGGCCAAGGCATCGGCGTGTCGCGCGATTTCGACTGGATAGCGCACGAACCCTGCCAGCACCGCCGAAGTCAGCCCGTCGCGCCCGCCTTTTCCGGTGGCGTTGTGGAGCCGCTGGGCGGTGTCAGCCGAGGGGATCGGCGTTGCCTCCGCCCGCTGGAACCGTCCCCCAAAGCGCTGGGCGGGCGAGCGGGGTGTAAACTCCCGGGGCGTAAATTCGCGGCGGGGAAAGGCGAAGGCGGAAAACCGCTCGGTCAGGTCGCGGCGGTAGAGCGACTTGATGTCAGGATCGGCAATCGTCTCCACATGCGCCATCAGCCGCGCCTTCAGCCCGGCCTTGTCCTCTGGGGTGGGAAGCGGCGCGGCGGCGAGTTCATACTGCCACAGCGTTTCGATCAGACTCTGAGCCCCCGAAAGCCGCTCTTCCATCGCCGCCGCGCCATCGCGTTTGACCAGATCGTCAGGGTCCATGCCAACGGGCAACTGACATATCCGCAAGGTATGCGCCGGGCGGAGCAGGGGCAGGGCGCGCGTAACGGCCCGCATCGCGGCGCGCTGGCCCGCTGCGTCGCCGTCAAAACACAGCACCGGGGCCTCTACCATGCGCCACAGCAGTTCGATCTGCCGCTCGGTGAGCGCAGTGCCCAGCGGCGCGACGCAATCGCCGATCCCGGCGGCGCTGAGCGCGATCACGTCCATATAGCCTTCTACCACGACCAGTCGCCCGGTCTGGCGTGAAAGCGGCCCGGCGCGGTGCAGGTTGTAAAGCGTGCGGCCCTTGTCAAACATCGGCGTGTCAGGGGAGTTCAGGTATTTGGGCGCATCGGTTTTCGCCGCATCGAGTATCCGCCCGCCGAATGCGATCACCCGCCCGCGCGCATCCTCGATCGGCAGCATAAGGCGTCCGCGAAAACGGTCGTAAGGTTCCTTTTCGTCAACCAGAATGCGCAAGCCCGCTTCGATCAGCATGGCTTCCGGAAACTGGCTGAGCGCCGCCTTCATCGCCTGCCGCCCGCTTGGCGCATAACCAAAGCCGAACCGCGCGGCGGTGTGGGCATCGAACCCGCGCGAGGCAAGATATGTGCGCGCTTTCTCACCTTCAGGCCCGTGCAACTGCTCGACGAACCACTTCTGAGCCGCGTTCATTACATCATGCAGGCTGTCGCGCTGTTCGGCCTGCTGCGCCGCTCGGGGATCAGCGGCGGGGACTTCCATCCCGGCCTCTGCCGCCAGTTCCTTGACCGCGTCCATGAACGACAGCCCGCGCTGGTCGGTCATCCAGCGGATCGCATCCCCGTGCGCGCCGCAGCCAAAGCAGTGGTAGAACCCCTTGGCGTCGTTGACGGTGAAGCTGGGCGATTTCTCGTTATGAAACGGGCAGCAGGCCTTGAACTCATGCCCCGCCTTGGTCAGCCGGGTCGTGCGCCCGATCACCGCTGACAGCGATATCCGGGCGCGCAGTTCGTCCAGCCATTGGGGGGAAAGGCTCATGAGTCGCGCGCGCTCCCCGGCGCAGCGTTCCATAAGCCCCCCTCCCGTTTACGGGAGGGGTTGGGGGAGGGCCTGTCAGCCAAAGCCAATTCAATCTGCTTCACGACGCCTTCCAGATTTTCCATGACATCGTTGTTCCAGAATCGCAGCACGCGAAAGCCCTGCGCCTCAAGGAAGCGGGTGCGGGCCTGGTCATAGCCTATGGCATGGGTATGAGATTCGCCATCGACCTCGATAATCAGCAGGGCAGTGCGCGAAACGAAGTCGCAGATATACTGCCCGACAGGATATTGCCGGTTGAAGCGCACGCCAGCAACCTTGCGGGCGCTGATCGCTTGCCACAAACAACGCTCCGGTTCTGTGGCATTCAGCCGCAATTCGCGCGAGCGGGCTGTTGGTCTTGTATAGCCCTTGTCCATGTGTAGCTGTCCAACAGGCCCTCCCCCGACCCCTCCCGTGAACGGGAGGGGAGAATTACGCCAGCGCCGCCTTCACCAGTCCGCTGGCCTTGCTCATGTCCAATTGCGTGCCGTGGCGAGCCTTCAGTTCGGCCATGACCGGCCCCATGTCCTTGAGCGAACTTGCCCCCAGTTCCGCCTTGATCGCCAGAATCGCGGCTGTGGTCGCCGCCTCGTCCATCTGCTGCGGCAGGAACGTGTCGATCACCGCCAGTTCTGCGCTTTCCGCGTCGGCCAGTTCCTGCCGCCCGCCCTGCACATAAAGCGCAATCGATTCGCGGCGCTGCTTGGCCATCTTTTGCAGCACATCAACGACGATCACGTCATCATCAGGCACCTGCGAAGCTGTGCGCAGTTCGATGTCCTTGTCCTTCAGCTTGGCAAGGATAAGGCGCACGGCGGCGAGGCGCGGTTTGTCACCGGCCTTCATGGCGGCGATCTGCGCCGACTTGATCGAGTCGCGAAGCATTTGTCGGTTAGTCCCTGTTGCAAAGGTGTGGATAGCGGGTCAGCCCGCGTCAGGGCTGTCCGTCTAACCGTTATTTTCACCCTTTCATAGGTTGACGGGAAGCCCTTCGAGGTCTAGCCGCCGCCCCTTAGCACCATCGCTGGAAAACTGTACCGGAGCGCCCCTTCATGGCCGACGCCGCCTCTTCGCACGCACCCAAACCAGACGGTGCCACCGGCGTTCTTGTTCTTGCCGATGGCACGGTCCTGTGGGGCCACGGTTTCGGCGCGGTCGGGCAGGCCGTGGGCGAGGTGTGCTTCAACACCGCGATGACCGGATATCAGGAAGTGATGACCGATCCGAGCTATGCGGCGCAGATCGTCACCTTCACCTTTCCGCACATCGGCAACGTCGGCGTCAATGACGAGGATCTTGAGGCCAGCGTCGATGGCGCGGTCGGCTGCGTGGTGCGTGAGGATGTCACCCGCCCATCCAACTTTCGTGCGCGCGGTACTTTTGGCGAGTGGCTGGCGAGCAAGGGCAAGATCGGCCTTTCCGGCATAGACACCCGCGCGCTGACCCGCCGCATCCGCCTGTCCGGCGCTCCCAATGCAGTGATCGCGCACGATCCCGCTGGCAAGTTTGACATTCCCGCACTGTTAAAGCGCGCGAAGGACTGGCCGGGGCTGGAGGGCATGGACCTTGCCCGCGTCGTCTCACGCAGCGAAGTGCAGCACTGGGAAGGCGGCGTCTGGTCGCTGGGCAAGGGCTATGCCCGCTCGCCCCGTCCAAAACCCGATCATCCTGAGCTTGTCGAAGCGCCGCACGTCGTCGCGATGGACTTCGGCGCGAAGGACAACATCTTCCGCAGCCTGGTTGCCGCTGGCGCACGGGTGACGGTCGTCCCTGGCAAGACTCCGCTGGAAGGCGTGCTGGCGCTGGAACCTGCTGGCGTATTCCTGTCCAACGGCCCCGGCGATCCGGCGGCCACGGGGGCTTATGCCGTGCCGGTGATCCAGGGATTGCTTGAGCGCGATATTCCCGTGTTCGGCATCTGCCTTGGCCACCAGATGCTGGCGCTGGCGGCGGGTGCGAAGACCACCAAGATGCACCAGGGCCATCGCGGCGCGAACCATCCAGTCAAGCGGTTGGAAGACGGCGTGGTGGAAATCACCTCGATGAACCACGGCTTCGCAGTCGATAATTCGGCGCTGCCGGACAGCGTGACGGAAACGCATGTGTCGCTGTTTGATGGCTCGAACTGCGGAATTTCCGTGGTGGGTAAGCGGGCGTTCGGGGTGCAGTATCACCCCGAGGCGTCACCGGGGCCGCAGGATAGTTTCTACCTGTTTGAGCGGTTTGTGGGGATGTTGGGATGAGCCTGTCTGAAATCGAAACCCACGCCATCGCCTACTACACCGCCACGGCGGCCAATGACCTCAGCATTGCGGGCCGCTGGTATCCCCACGGCGAGCCGATCCTCGTCATAGGCGCTGGTCCGATCATCATCGGGCAGGCCTGCGAGTTCGATTATTCCGGCACGCAGGCGATCAAGGCTCCCAAGGGTTGATGATGCGCGCGCCCGTTCTTGCCATGTGTCCGACATTTCGGGTGACGACAGGTATTCCTGCCGCGATAGCTTGTGCACAGATAATGAGATCAAAGTCCGGGATCGGCTCACCTTTGCCGTCTAGCTCTGCTTTTAGTTTGCCCCAGACGGTCGCCGTAAGAAAGTCGGGCAGGAGAATGCGATCAGCGGTCCGCAACACTATGTCGTTGCGGCTTTTGAGCAGTCGTTCTGCCCGGACCGGGTCTTGTGCTTTGGCAATTCCGAACTCGATTTCTGCCAAAACGATTGTTGAAAGGCACAGTCGGGATTCGTTCGCCGTGAGAAAGGCCAACACGTTCTCGTCGGGTTTGGGCCGAGTCAGTTCGCCCCAGACATTCGTATCAATCAGCACCGAAAACATCTCGGTCATGGCTCACGGTACGCTGCGGAAGTTCGATGTCTGCCCCGCCAGATGTAGCGACAAGATGCTTGATGAATTCAGCGCCGCTCATTGCGCGGATGCGTGCCGCACGCTCGTCGTCAGGACGGGCATAAGTTCGCTCAATCAAAGTGCGCAATTCTGCTTCCAGCGACCGACCGTTTGCCGCTGCCGTTTGCCGGGCATTCTGCTTCACGATGTCATCAATGTTGCGGATCGTCAGGCTTCCCATCGCGCACCTCCTGTGATTGCAATGCAATCAATGTACTCAATGATAGCGGAATAAACAATGCCCAAACGCACAGACATCTCCTCGATCCTCGTCATAGGCGCTGGTCCGATCATCATCGGACAGGCCTGCGAGTTCGACTATTCCGGTACGCAGGCGATCAAGGCGCTGCGCGAGGAGGGTTATCGCGTCATCCTGGTCAATTCCAACCCGGCAACGATCATGACCGACCCGGACATGGTCGGCAGCGATGGCGCGACGTATATCGAGCCGATCACCCCCGAAGTGGTCGCCCGGATCATCGAGAAAGAGCGCCCTGACGCGGTGCTGCCGACGATGGGCGGGCAGACTGCGCTCAACACCGCGCTGGCGCTGGCCGCAAACGGTACACTGGAAAAGTACGGCTGTCAGATGATCGGCGCCGATGCCGAAGCTATCGACAAGGCCGAAGACCGGATGAAATTCCGCAATGCGATGGACAAGATCGGGCTGGAATCGGCCCGCTCAGGCATTGCCCATACCATCGATGAGGCCTTTGCCGTGCTGGAACGCACCGGTCTGCCATCGATCATCCGCCCCAGCTTTACAATGGGCGGCACCGGCGGCGGCGTCGCCTATAACAAGGCCGAGTTCGAGACGATTGTCCGCTCAGGCCTTGATGCCTCACCCACCACTGAAGTGCTGATCGAGGAATCGCTGCTCGGCTGGAAAGAATACGAGATGGAAGTCGTGCGCGACCGCGCCGACAATTGCATCATCATCTGCTCCATCGAAAACGTCGATCCGATGGGCGTCCACACTGGCGATTCCATCACTGTCGCCCCGGCCTTGACGCTGACCGACAAGGAATACCAGATCATGCGCAACGCATCGATCGCGGTCTTGCGGGAAATCGGCGTGGAAACAGGCGGTTCTAACGTACAGTTCGCAGTTAACCCGAAGGACGGCCGCCTGATCGTCATCGAGATGAACCCGCGCGTGTCGCGGTCATCGGCGCTGGCTTCAAAGGCCACGGGCTTTCCCATCGCCCGCGTCGCCGCCAAGCTGGCAGTCGGCTATACGCTCGACGAACTGACCAACGAGATCACCGGCGCGACCCCGGCCAGTTTTGAGCCGAGCATCGATTATGTCGTCACCAAAATCCCGCGCTTTGCCTTTGAAAAGTTCAAGGGCGCGGAACCGCTGCTCTCCACCGCAATGAAATCAGTCGGCGAAGTCATGGCGATTGGCCGCAACTTCAAGGAAAGCCTGCAAAAGGCCCTGCGCGGGCTGGAAACCGGATTGGACGGGTTCAATCGCGTTCCCGAACTGGAAGGGGCAGGGCGCGATGCCGTCAACGCCGCACTTTCGCGCCAGACGCCGGACCGGCTGCTGCAAGTGGGGCAGGCGTTTCGTGAAGGCTTTACGGTGGAAGAAATCCACGCGATCACCAGCTACGATCCGTGGTTCCTGCGCCACATCGAAGAAATCATCGCCGAAGAAGCCGCGATCAATGCAAACGGACTGCCCGGCGACGCGGCGGGCTTGCGGCGGCTGAAAGCGATGGGCTTTTCAGACAAGCGGCTGGCAACGCTCGCCGTCCGTTCGGTTGGCGTTGCGGGCGGCATGGGCGAAACCCAGGCCCGCCGCTCTGGCCTGCTCCACGATGCGCTGAAGGCGATGGCCGGTGCCACCAGCGAGGACGAAGTCCGCGCGCTCCGCCACAAGCTGGGCGTGCTGCCGGTGTTCAAGCGCATCGATAGCTGCGCGGCTGAGTTTGAGGCGGTCACGCCCTATATGTATTCGACGTATGAGGCGCCCACCTTTGGCGAGCCTGAAAACGAAGCCGCGCCGTCCGATCGCCGCAAGATCGTTATCCTGGGCGGCGGGCCGAACCGGATCGGGCAGGGGATCGAGTTCGATTACTGCTGCGTCCACGCCTGTTTCGCGCTGGCCGAGGCTGGTTACGAAACGATCATGGTCAACTGCAACCCGGAAACGGTTTCGACCGACTATGACACCTCTGACCGCCTCTATTTCGAACCGTTAACGGCGGAAGACGTGCTGGAAATCCTGCACGTTGAACAGCAGAACGGCGAACTGGTTGGCGTGATCGTGCAATTCGGCGGCCAGACCCCACTGAAGCTGGCGCAGGCGCTCGAGGATGCGGGCATTCCGATCCTGGGCACGTCGCCTGATGCCATCGACCTGGCCGAAGACCGTGAGCGGTTTGCCAAGCTGGTCAACGATCTGGGCCTGCTGCAGCCGCGCAACGGCATCGCCCGCAGCCGGGATGAGGCGGTGGCCGTGGCCAATCGTATCGGTTTCCCGGTGCTGATGCGGCCTAGCTATGTGCTGGGCGGGCGGGCGATGGAAATCGTCGACAGCGTTGCCCAGCTTGATGACTACATCACCACCGCCGTGCAGGTTTCGGGCGATAGTCCGGTGCTGATCGACCAGTATCTGCGCGATGCCATCGAATGCGATGTCGATGCGCTGTGCGATGGCGATCAGGTCGTTGTGGCAGGCGTCATGCAGCACATCGAAGAGGCGGGCATTCATTCGGGCGACAGCGCCTGCTCGTTGCCGCCTTACAACCTGACCCCCGGAATTATTGCCGAAATGGAGCGTCAGGCCGAACTGCTCGCCAAGGCGCTGGGTGTCGTCGGGCTGATGAACATCCAGTTCGCGGTCAAGGATGGCGATGTCTACCTGATCGAGGTTAACCCGCGCGCCAGCCGTACCGTGCCGTTTGTCGCCAAGGCTATCGGCCAGCCAGTCGCCAAGATCGCGGCGCGGGTCATGGCGGGCGAGAAGCTTTCCACCTTTCCGCCGTTCCGGCGCGAATTCGAATGGGTTGCGGTCAAGGAAGCGGTGTTCCCGTTCGCCCGCTTCCCCGGCGTCGATCCTGTGCTATCGCCGGAAATGAAGTCAACCGGCGAAGTCATGGGTCTGGACCGCGATTTTGCCACCGCCTTTGCCAAGTCTCAGCTTGGCGCGGGCACCGTGTTGCCAAAGGGCGGCGTAGTGTTCGTATCGGTCAAGGATGGCGACAAGCCGATGATCCTGGAAGCGGTGCAAACACTGGTCAAACTTGGGTTCAGCCTGATCGCCACCAGCGGCACGCAGCGTTACCTGTCCGAAGCCGGAGTGCCGGTGCAGCGGGTGAACAAGGTGGCTGAGGGTCGTCCACATATCGTCGACCGGATCGTTGACGGCGATGTGGCCATGATCTTCAACACCACAGAGGGCTGGCAGAGCCTGAAGGACTCGCAATCGATCCGCACGGCGGCGCTGTATGGCAAGGTTCCATACTTCACCACGGCAGCGGCTTCGCTGGCGGTATCGCAGGCGATCAACGCCATGAACGGGACACAGCTTGAAGTGCGCTCGTTGCAGGACTATTATAGCTGAATAAATTCGCCCGCTTCCTCGTCATTGAGGGCTCTTTCGCACCTGTTCCGCGTTGGAATGGGGTGGTGAAGTAGTCGGCAGGAACCGGGCACGACTAGCAGGAGTTTGAACGGGAATGGCAAGTGTCGAAAAGCTGCCGATGCTGGCTGAGGGCTATGAACGCCTGATCGCTGAGTTGAAGGCGCTGCGTGAAGAGCGGCCGCTGATCGTTGACGCGATCGAGGAAGCGCGCGCCCACGGTGACTTGTCGGAAAACGCCGAATATCACGCGGCGAAAGAGCGTCAGGGTCAGGTCGAGGCTTCGATCGGCGATCTTGAAGACCGGGTCAGCCGGGCGCAGATCATTGATCCCGCAACGCTTTCTGGTGACCGGATCATCTTTGGCGCAACGGTCAGCCTGCTGGATGATGATGACAAGCCGGTGCGTTACCAGATCGTCGGCCCATACGAGGCAGACGCCCGGATTGGCCGCATCAGCTATAACTCGCCGCTTGGCCGCGCGTTGATTGGTCGCCGCGTTGGCGATGATATCGAAGTCACGGTTCCCTCGGGCGACCGATGCTATGGTGTCGAGAAAATCGAGTTCATCTGATAAAGCCCGGCGGGTCGCCCCGCCGGACTTTTCCCGTCACGCTGCGGGTTGATCGGGATCGATCAACCGGTGCAGGTGGACGATGACATAGCGCATTTCCGCATCATCAACCGTGCCGCGAGCCTTGCTGCGCCATGCGGATTCGGCATCGGCATAGTTGCCAAAAACGCCGACGAGATCGACTGAATTCAGGTCAACAAATTCAAGGCCTTGCGGATCGGCAACCCGCCCGCCCATAACGAGGTGGAGTTTCTGCATCAGGTGTGGTTCTTTCCAAGGAGAGGAAAGACCGTATTAACGCTGCACTTGCGAAGAGCCAAGGTTCAAAGACGCCCAAGGTTCTATAGACGTAAGGTCGAAGCGAATTTCATCGCCTCTCCCACCAGCCTGAGGCCCAGATCGCGTCCCTTGCGCGCCTGTTCATCCGTAGTGTGCAGGGCGCGCTTGCCCTGTGCTGCGGCGGCGTGGCCCAGTTCGCCCAGCTTTTGGCGACCGTCCCGGCTGGCCTCGCCTACCGTCTCCAGCGCCTGCATACCGTAATCGCGGCCAATACTGCCTGCCGTCAGTGCCGCTGAAGTGGCAACCTTGGCCAAGCGGCGTCCGGTCCCGCGCGGCAGGAACGAACCGGCCAGCAGACCAATGGCCAAGCCGCCTGCAATCGCGGCGAACGGATAATCCATCGCCAGGGCTACGAAACCTTCGGGCGGATCAGTTTCAGGCACCGGGCGCTCGGTAAGGCTCTGGCGCGATTGGGCCAGCTTGTCGCGCAGTTCCTCGCGGCTCTGGTCAGTCTCGTTCACGCTTGCGTTTGCGTCGGTCACTTGGCGTCTCCTTTGGAAAACAATCCCCCGGAAAGTCGCGCCCCCGCGTCGGTGATTCGTGATAGCCTGGCCCCAATGCCCTGCGTTTCTGCCGTCAACGCTGGCCACCATTGGCCCACTTTGGCCATGATCGGCTTGCGAAAGGCCCAGCCTAGCAGCAGCGCCGCCGTGCCAATGATCACGCCCCGGCTGTCATTGGCCACTTCGGTCGCTTCGATGGCGACTTTCTTGGCGCTGATCAGGGCCTGATCCTTGACCTTTTCGCCCAGATTGCCTGCAGTCAACGCGCTCTTTATCCGCCCGTATCGGGCATCGAGAAGGGCGCGGGCCTCTTTTCGCAGCGCGCAGTCCTGGCGAAAGCGATCGGCAACGTCTGTCATGCCGAATCTTTCCCTTCTGACAGAAAGGCCGTCATCGTCTGCCAGCGCCGCTTGGCCCGCATCAGGCACACCAGCGTCGCCAATAGCAAAACGCCGACAACCGCCAAGGTGGCCAGCCAAGGCCCGATCATCGGTGTCAGGGCAAGCAGAAGCCCGACAGTCAGGCCAACCAGCGCGAACACCCCGAACACGAACCCGGCCAGCGCCAGCAAGGCAACGTCGCGCACCGCCGCAGTGGCCAGCACGGCGCGGCTCTTCTGGTAGGCTATTTCCGCCTGAGCAAAATTGCGTGCGTCCGCGCCGATCTGCCGCAAGTCGTCAAACAGCGGCAGATCCTGAGCGGAAGCGTCAGCGGGGTCGTGACCGGGCTGGTCAGGCATAGCGATGCAATCAGTCTTCGCTGCTGTTACCCTTGAACATCCGGGCAAACATGAAGCCGACCACAGCCGCGACGCCAAGCGCGATGGCAGGGCTTTTCTTGATCACTTCGCGGGCATCGTTGCCCAGTTCGCCAAGATCCTTGGCCTCGATCTTGGCGGCGGTTTCCTGAATGGAACGGGCAGCCGTGCGGGCATAGTCGCCATATTTCGGCCCCAGCTTTTCATCGATGGTTCCGGCGGTGTCAGACACGATCTTGCCAAGGCCGGAGATTGCCTCGCTGGCCCGAACCTTACCGTCTTCGGCCATCGCGGCGGCGCGTTCCTTGGCCTGGTCAGCATAGGCTTTGGCGTCGGTTTTCCACGCCTCGCTGGTTTCGGCCAGCTTGTCACGATAGACGCCGGCATTTTCCTGCGCTTGCTTGCCTAAGGCGGCGGCACCCTGACGGGCTTCGTCCATCGCCTTTGAGAACTTTTCCTTGGCTACGTCGGCGTTCGACGAGTCCGTGCCTGTCGTTGTGCCGGACTGGTCCGCTCCCGAACCTAAAGGCATGGCGACGCTGGGTGCGACGGGATCGTTCGAAGCAGCATAGTCGGGTTTCGGGGTGGTGGTGTCAGTCATGAATTCGGATTCCTTCACGCCAATGCAATGCGGGTGGACAGACCCGCCCGGCAAGCAGTTCCGGGCAAGTCGAATGAGGTAAACGCAGCTATAGCAAAATGGTTCATTATTGTCGCGAAACAAGATGCGCCAAACCGGCTTGCCTGCCAAGGCCCGGATGCCTAGGAGCGCAGTCAAAGCACCTGCCTGCCAACCTGCCTGCCAATCAATCCGGAGATTACCTGCGATGACTGCAATCATTGACATCCACGGCCGCGAAATCATGGACAGCCGGGGCAATCCCACGGTCGAAGTCGACGTTCTGCTGGAAGACGGCAGCTTTGGCCGCGCCGCCGTGCCATCCGGTGCGTCGACCGGCGCGCATGAAGCCGTCGAATTGCGCGATGGCGACAAGGCGCGGTTCATGGGCAAGGGCGTGCTGAAAGCTGTTCAGGCCGTAAAGGGCGAGATTTCGGAGGCCCTGCTGGGCTATGATGCCGAAGACCAGCGCGACATCGACATGGCGATGATCGAACTTGACGGCACCGAGAACAAGGCACGCCTTGGCGCGAATTCCATTCTGGGCGTCAGCATGGCTGTGGCCAAGGCGGCGGCAGATGCGCGCGGGTTGCCGCTTTATTCCTATGTCGGCGGCGTTGGCGCGCATGTCCTGCCGGTGCCGATGATGAACATCATCAACGGCGGCGAACATGCCGACAATCCAATCGACTTTCAAGAATTCATGATCGTTCCGCAAGGCGCGCCCAGTCTGTCAGAGGCGGTGCGTTGGGGTTCGGAAATCTTTCACACGCTGAAAAAGGGCCTGCACGAAAAGGGCCTTGCGACAGCCGTGGGCGATGAGGGCGGCTTTGCCCCCAACCTTGCCAGCACCCGCGCGGCGCTCGATTTCGTCATGGCATCCATCGAAAAGGCCGGGTTCAAGCCGGGCGAGGAAGTGTCCATCGCGCTTGATTGCGCCGCGACCGAGTTCTTCCGGGGCGGCAAGTACGAAATCAGCGGCGAGGGGCTGAGCCTGTCTCCCTTGCAGATGGCCGATTACCTGGCCGATCTGGCGGCGTCGTACCCGATCCGCTCGATCGAGGACGGCATGGGCGAGGACGATTTTGAGGGCTGGGCTGCGCTTACCGCCAAGATCGGCAAGACCGTGCAACTCGTCGGCGACGATCTGTTCGTCACCAATCCCAAGCGCCTGACGATGGGTATCGGCATGGGTCTGGCCAACTCGCTGCTGGTCAAGGTCAACCAGATTGGCACCTTGACCGAGACGCTGGAAGCCGTCTCCATCGCCCAGCGCAACGGCTACACCGCCGTCATGTCGCACCGTTCGGGCGAAACCGAAGACGCTACGATTGCCGATCTGGCAGTCGCCACGAACTGCGGTCAGATCAAGACGGGCAGCCTTGCCCGGTCTGACCGGCTGGCCAAGTACAACCAGCTTATCCGCATCGAGGAAGAACTGGGCGCAAACGCGGTTTATGCCGGAGCAGCAGCGTTCGGGCGGCTGGCCTGAACTATCAAGTCACATTGAAGGCGGGGCACTAAGTCACGCGAGCGGGAAACATAAACCCGCCTTGCCCAGTCATGCGGGGCAGGGCGGGACTTTCCACACGCGGCCCTCGGCTGGACCGGCGGAAATATTCGGTCATGCGGGCATAGGCGTCGCTGCTCAGGCGCACGAAAACGCGCCGCGCATCGCTGGCGTCATTTTCACGAATGACCAGCCCTTGCGCTTCCAGCACGGTGAGCCAGCGCAACGCCGTGGTGGTTGGCACCGCCGCGCCGATGCAGGCGCTGGTGACCGGAACCTGCTTGCGTTCGCGCGCGGCGATGAACAAGTCGAGCAGCAAGTCCCACGCCGGCTCGCCGAACAGCGCGGCATCTTCGAACAGTTGCCCGCGCAAGCGGCGATCACGGTATTGTGCACGTGCAAGGTCAGCCCAGTTGGTCTCATCCGACGGGATGGCTTCCAGCGAGTGCATTCCCAACGAACGCATCAGCCCCACTTCGCCTGCAACCGGCGGTGCGCCGCTTCCCGCGTTCAGCCTTGCCGCGATGGCGAGAAGTTCATCGGCTTGCGCTACCAAACGCGCGGCGAGATCGTGCAGGTCGCCGCTTTGTTGATTCGAGCGCGAGTCTTCCAGCGTAGCAGGGGCGATGTGCCCGTTTGAAGGCGTGGCTGCAATACTGGTGTGGCTGCCGTTAGCCTCCCCCACCAGCCTGCCATTCGCAGCCGTCACCTAGTAAGCCCCCGAAAATTGCCCTTGGCCGCCGATCGCCGAATGGCGAGTTCGGCTGCTCCGTTCCGACCTACCAAGGGCCGAGAAAGGACCGGCATCGAGATCGCTCGAAAGCCGAGCAAGTTGCTTTCAGATTGAACGGACCATGCAGAAAGATCACGTATGGATAGGGGTGGAAGGTGCGCGGTGTCACTGAAAGGATGACCATAATTCAATAGGTTATATCCACGCTGAATGCGCAGGCCGTCAAGCCCGAACAAGCGTTTCAACCGCCTGCACGTGCATCCGAAACGGACCAGTTCTTGTCTCCGCATCGGACCTTTCGCGGGTTTTCGTTCGCGCGGCTGGACGCCGCCCGCCCGAATCAGCGCGCATCCTTCTCGCTCAGCGCATGATCCAGTCTGATGAACGACGTTGTCGCTTGGCCAGCCCAAGTCTATGTTGGGCCGCTAATCCAGTCGCAGGCAGCCGTTGCCGCCACCATCGGGGATGCAGGACTATGAAGCGCAACCAGTTCATCGCCGTGCTGCTGCTGGGCGCGGCAGCCGCCACGCTTGGCCCGGCTGCCTGCAAGCTGAATGACGACAATTCGTCGATCCACGGACCCGGCACGGCTATAGGCATAGATGCCGCCGCGATGGACAAGACGGTCAAGCCCGGCGACCAGTTCTACCTCTACGCCAACGGCAACTGGATGAAGACGACGGAGATTCCGGCGGACAGGTCCAGCATCGGCGGGTTTTACATCGCTGACCAGCAGACCGAAAAGCAGCTTGGCGAACTGATCACCGACATTAACAAGGGCGACCCATCGCCTGACAGTGACGCAGGGCGGATCAAGGCGCTTTATAACGCTTACCGGGATACCAAGGCGATAGACGCCGCCGGGATGGCCCCGATCAAGGCCGATCTTGCGCGATTCGATGCCATTACCGATGTCAAAACCCTGTCCCGCGTACTGGGTGAGCAGTTGCGCGCCGATGTCGATCCGCTGAACAGCACCAACTTCAAGACCGAGAACCTGTTCGGCCTGTTCGTCACCCAGGCGCTCGCAGGCGGGGAAGTCATGCCTTATGTTCTGCAAGGCGGGCTGGGGATGCCTGAGCGGGAATATTACCTCTCCGCTGATCCCAAGATGGCCGACCTCAGGACCAAGTACCGCGCCTATATCACGCAAATCCTGACCGATGCCGGTGTTTCCGATCCGGACGCGCGGGCAAAGCGGATCTATGATCTGGAAATGAAGATCGCCGCCGCACACATGACGCGCGAACAGAGCGAGGATTTTCAGCACAGCGCCACCGAATGGACCCGCGATGAATTTACCGCAAAGGCTCCGGGGATTGACTGGGAGGCGCTGTTCGCCGGGGCGCAACTATCCACGCAGCACAAGTTCGCCGCCTATCACGCGGCGGCGATACCGCGCCTTTCCGCGCTGGTCGCCAGCCAGCCGCTGGAGGCGTGGAAGGACTGGCTCATGTTCCACCAGATCAACAGCAATGCCGATGTCCTGCCGGGCAAGATCGATGCCGATCACTTCGCGTTCTATGGCACCGCATTGCAAGGCACGGCGCAGCAACGCCCGCGTGACAAGCGGGCCTTGGCCGCGATCAACGCTGTGCTGGGCGACGTACTGGGCAGGCTCTATGTTCAGAAATACTTCCCCGCCTCTGCCCGCACGGAAATCCAGAGCATGGTCGGCAACATCAAGGCAGCCTTCGCCACGCGAATCGAAGGGCTGAAGTGGATGGCCCCGGCGACGAAGAAAGAGGCGCTGGAAAAGGTGCGGACGATCGAAGTAGGCGTCGGTTATCCCGATACCTGGGCCGATTACTCAGCCTTCACCGTCAGCCCCGACAACGCCTATGCCAATGTCGTGAATGGCGAGAAGGTGCGCTATTCCCAGCAACTCGCCAAGATCGGCAAGCCGCTGGACAAGCGCGAGTGGTGGATGAACGCGCAACTGGTGAACGCGGTGAACCTGCCAGTTCAGAACGCGCTGAACTTCCCCGCCGCGATCCTGCAGCGCCCGTTCTTCGATCCGCGCGCCGATGCGGCCTATAATTATGGCGCGATTGGCGCGGTGATCGGGCACGAGATCAGCCACAGCTTTGACAACAACGGCGCGGCCTTCGATGCCACAGGGGCGATGCGCAACTGGTGGATGCCAAGCGACTTGGCGCGCTTCAAGCAGGCCGGGCAGGCGCTTGCCGGGCAGTTCGATACTTACGAACCGTTCCCCGGTACACACGTCAACGGCAGGCTGACGCTTGGCGAAAACATCGCCGATGTCGCCGGGCTGGCGGTGGCGCTTGATGCCTATCACGCCTCGTTGAAGGGCAAGGAAGCCCCGGTTATCGACGGCTACACCGGCGATCAGCGGTTCTTCATCGCTTTTGCGCAATCATGGGCGACCAAGATGCGCGACGCGGCGCTGCGATCGCGGCTGGCGACGGACGGCCATTCCCCCGGCATGTACCGCGCGCTGACGGTGCGTAATCTGGATGCCTGGTATCGCGCTTTTGATGTGCAGCCGGGCGACAAGCTCTATCTCGCGCCGGATAAGCGGGTGAAGGTCTGGTAAGTACCGAAATTGCAGAGGGACATGCCTGCGCACAACAATTGGTGTGTTTCACTTGGCGTTCATCGCCGTGCTGGTTATAGGCACGCCATGCCTTCAAGATCACCGCTTCGGCTCGCCCTGTTTTCCGTTGCCACCGCAGCCCTGCTGCTCACCGCCGGTTGTGGCGGGCGAGGGGGCAAGAATCGCGATACCGCCTATGTCGCGCGCGATGTGGAAACGCTGTATATCGCCGCCAAAGACCGGCTCGATCGCGGCGAAACCAAAGAAGCCGCCGCGCTTTTTGACGAGGTTGAGCGTCAGCATCCCTATTCCCCGTGGGCGCGCCGTGCCCAGTTGATGAGCTCGTTCAGCTATTACGCGGGCCGCGATTATACTAAATCGATCCAGGCGGCGCAGCGGTTCCTGTCGATCCATCCGGGCAACAAGGACGCACCTTACGCCTATTTCCTGATCTCGCTGTGCTATTACGAACAGATCAGCGACGTGACGCGCGACCAGAAGACCACGCAACAGGCGCTGACCGCGCTCAACGAAGTCGTCCGCCGTTATCCCGCCACTCAATATGCTGTCGATGCCCAGCTCAAGATCGATCTGGTCAACGATCACCTTGCGGGCAAGGAAATGGAAATCGGCCGGTTTTACGAACGCTCTGGCAAGTGGCTCGCCGCCAGCCTGCGCTTCCGCAATGTCGTGACCCGTTACCCGACCACCAGCCATGCGGCTGAGGCGTTGTTCCGCATCGTCGAAACCAACCTGGCGCTCGGCATCCCTGAGGAAGCGCAAAAGGCCGCTGCCGTGCTGGGGGCCAACTATCCCGGCAACGAATGGTACGGCCGCGCGTTCAAACTGATGAACAAGCACGCGCCCGGCACCGAGGCAAGCTAGGTTAACGCACCTAAAAATCCCCTCCTCTTTAGGGGAGGGGTTGGGGTGGGGTCTATCCGGCTTTCGCAGCCTACCGTATTGACGAGAAACCCCACCCCCAGCCCCTCCCCTGAATAGGAGGGGGGAAGAAGGGATTTCTACCTCCACGGTTGACAATCAGCGCCGCTCGGCGCTTTTTGTCTTGCGATGCTTTCTCAAAAGACCCGCTACACCATCCGCGCATTGCAACACCTTGCCGATACGTGGCGGCAGGGACCGGTGCGGCTTGACGCCATTGCTGAAGCGCAGAATATCCCGCGCAAGTTCCTGACCGTCATCCTGTCTGAAATGGTGCGCGAAGGGCTGGTGATTTCGCACCGTGGGCGCGATGGCGGCTATGAACTGGCACTCGATCCGGTCGATGTCCGTTATGGCGACATCATCCGCCTGACGCGCGGCAGCCTTGCGCTCGTCCCCTGCGCCGCGCGCAACGCCCATGAACACTGCGCCAATTGCCTGCCCGAAGCAGAATGCCGCCTGCGCGGACTGATGCTGACCCTGCGTGATGAAATGGCGGCGATATTGGACCGCATGTCGCTGGCCGACCCGATTGTGGTTGAGCCGCCGTTTGTCGTGGAAGCGGAACCGGCTTGATGGGAAATTCCGAGGACTTTGCTGGATTGCCCGACCTGATCTCATGCGGGCATCTGCCGCTTATCAAGTGGCGCGGGTAATGCACCTGTCGTCGTAATCCACCATGCTTCCATTTCTAAAATAAGGAGTTTTAGGTTGATCGACGTTCCACCCGTGCCGCCAGTTCATCAAGAACAGGCAATCGAAAGAAAGCTGATAGATTGCGGGCTGGATGCGAAGGGAATTTCTATCAAGTACGAAGCTGATCTGCAAAGCATTGAAATAGTTATTAGCTCTGATGCGCGAGCATCAAAGACCCATTTTGAGTGTATTAATAAGGCTACCGCCCATAAAATCGTCACATTCAGAGATGATGCGATGCAATCTGCATATGGTGAATATTTAGGTGATATGTATCGCCCGAAAATGATTTCTGAGGCTACTTCTAATATAAAAAAACTTGGCCTGCTGTACGGATTTCCGAAGAGATCGTCTTACAATAATTTGGAGCATTATGCGCGCGCTCTTGAAAAACACTGTGGCGTTATACAAGGCTCAGCGTTGAAGGTTAGTGGCGAACGAATATCATTCGATCCACCGCGCCAAGCTGATTATCAGAAGTTCTCCAAGCTTTACTCGAACTTGCTTGCGGCAATTATGTATGCAAGCGCAACAGGCGATTTTAAAAAATTCGGTTTCATCGGGAACGAAGCGTTCGCCCCAGAAGGCAACGACGCACAATCACACTGACTGTCCCGATGGAAACTGCGATGCAAACGCATAATTCTCATCAACAGGCCCACACCCGCGATTCGACCCAACCCAATTCCGCGTATTCCCGGATTTCTCTTCCTCTGACATTGGTCGCAAAATAGCTGCGGTTGGGCGCGGTAAAGCGAATCTGTTATTGTCTACTAAACTGATAGAGATATAACTGCGGCCACAGGAGGCACGCAGATGGATTCGTCACGTCGAACATTGACTGGCAAACCCGGCTCGAACGATCAGACCGTCACGACCGCTCTGGGCGCTGTGGCAGATGCTTTGGCGACCATGCGGTACGGGGCAATCGAATTGACCGTCCACGATGGCAAGGTCGTCCAGCTGGACGTCACCGAGCGTCGCCGCTTTTCCTGAAACTATAGGCCTGCCGGACCAACCGGGGGCTTTGACGCGCAAACCAGCGGGGGGCTTTCCCGCGCGATCACCATTGATGCAGACCGGATCGCCGGATGTGTCCAATCAACTAGACAGGATTGGTTATGTCTCCGTTCGTCCGTTCCGGCCTTCTGGCCGCCACCGCGCTGTCGCTTGGCGCTTTCGCCGCACCCGCTTTCGCCGCCGAAGCTGCTGAGGCAGCTGATGCCGTAAGCGCAGTTAAAGCCGAACCACAATCCGAGGTAGAAGACTCTCGCCACGGTGAAGTCATTATCGTAACCGCCCGCCGCCGTCAGGAGACAGCGCAGCGTGTTCCGCTGGCTATCTCGGTCATCAAGGCGGACTCGATTGAATCGACCGGCAACTTCAACGTCAACAAGCTCCAGCAGCTTGCGCCCACTTTGCAGGTCTATTCGTCCAACCCGCGCAATACCGCCGTCAACATTCGCGGCATCGGCGTGCCGTTCGGACTGACCAGCGACGGCTTTGAGCAGGGCGTGGGCATCTATGTCGATGACGTCTACGCCGCCCGCGTGGCCTCGGCTGTGTTCGATTTCCTCGACGTCTCCCAGGTCGAGGTGCTGCGCGGGCCGCAAGGTACGCTTTACGGCAAGAACACCACCGCCGGGGCGATCAACATCACTACCAACCAGCCCAGCTTCGATTTCGAGGGCAAGGGCGAACTGACTTTCGGCAACCTGTCGTTCAAGCAGGCCAAGGCCGCCGTTTCCGGCCCGCTGTCTGATACCGTGGCCGTGCGTCTGGCGGGCAGCTTCACCAGCCGCCGGGGCACGATCTATAACGTGACATCTAAGCAGTGGATCAACGAGCAGGACAACCTGGGCCTTCGCGCGCAGATCCTGTTCAAGCCGAGCGCCGACCTCAGCCTGACGCTGTCGGGCGATTACAGCGCGCAAGACCCGGAATGCTGCGGCACGGTCTTTGTCCGCACTGGCCTCACCCAGCGCGCCCTGTCGCGTCAGTACGATGCACTGGCCGCCGCGCAGGGCTATTCAGTGGTTAGCCGCAATCCGTTTGACCGGCTGACAGACCTTGATGCGCCGCTCGATGCCAAGAACAAGATCGGCGGTGTTTCGCTGAAAGCTGTCTGGAACCTTGGCAGCGGCAGCCTGACATCAATCTCGGCATGGCGATTCTGGGACTGGATGCCCAAGAATGATCGCGATTTTACCGGGCTGTCGATCGTCTCCGCGTCCAACAACCCATCGCAGCAGGACCAGTATAGCCAGGAACTGCGCTATAACTATTCCGGGCCAAAGCTGGATCTGGTCGTGGGCGCGTTCGGCTTTCACCAGCGGATCGATACGCAGGGGATAGAGCAGCAGGGCGTCAACGCCAGCAAGTGGAACCTAACAGGCGCGCTGGCGAACGACCCCAGCGTTCTGAACGGCCTCACCGCGCGCAACGCCCAGTGGCTGAAATCGACCAGCGCCGCACTCTACGGCCAGGTCAGTTACAAGTTGACCGATGCGCTTTCGATCCAGCCCGGCCTGCGGCTGAACTATGACAAGAAGGAAGGCTTCTACCAGCGCCGCGTGTTCAACGGGGCGGGCACCGAAATCTCCTGCTTCAACCCGGCGCCCACTGCCGGAACGGTGTTGGCCGCGCAGTGCGGCATCTATTCACCGCAAACCAGCGCACCTTCGGGCAGCGCATGGAATTTCAGCTATGACTTCAACGTCAACTACAAGCTGGGGCGCGATGTTCTGGCCTATGCGACATATGCCAAAAGCTTCAAGACGCTGGGCATCAACCAGAACGGGTTGCCGACCGATACCGCCGGCAATCCGATCACGGCAGCGGGCACGGTCAAGCCGGAGTCCGTCAACCACTTTGAAGTGGGCCTGAAAACCCAGTTCTGGAACCGGCTGGCGACATTCAACCTCTCCGCCTTCCACACCGACATCACCAATTATCAGGTGACTGTCAGCAACGGCCAGTTCGGCGTGTTGCGCGGCTATCTGGCCAATGCCGGTAAGGTGCGTTCACAAGGGATCGAGGCCGATCTCAAGGTTCGTCCGAGCGACCGGCTCACCGTCTATACCAACCTGGCCTATACGGACGCCAAGTATGTCCGCTTTGTCGATGCGCCTTGCCCGCCAGAGCTTTCTGGCGGCAGCGCCAGCCCGGCCAACTGCGATATTTCCGGCCAGCGCCTGCCGGGCGTTTCGAAGTGGGCGTTCTCTTACGGCGCGGAATACAACGTACCGGCCAAGCTGCTGGGCAAGGACGGCCAGGTCTATTTTGGCGTGGACGGCAATTTCCGCTCAAGCTTTTCATCCAACCCGACCGAATCAGCCTATACCAATGTCGATGGCTATGCCCTGACCAACTTCCGCACGGGCTTCCGTACCGAAGGCTTTGAAATCTACGGCTGGGTGCGCAATGCCTTTGATGTCGGCTATTTCGAACTACTGTCAGTCGCGCCCAGCAACGTCGGCCTGATCGCCGGGCAGCCGGGCGATCCGCGCACTTTCGGCGGTACGGTGAAGTTCGGCTTCTGATCCCGATCATCGCAAATCCTCGTCCGGATGATCGGGCGGGGATTTTTGCGCTGGCCCCGGTGACTCGCGGGTTTCTCTCAGCTAGAACAGCCCGCGAACATGCTGACCCGGCTCGCCATCCGCAATATTGTATTGATCGAGGCGCTCGACCTCGATTTTTCGCGCGGGCTGGGCGTGCTGACTGGTGAGACGGGCGCGGGCAAGTCGATCCTGCTTGATGCCGTCGGCCTGATCCTAGGCAATCGCGCCGATTCCGGTCTGGTGCGCGCGGGCGAAGATCGGGCCAGCGTCACCGCCAGCTTCGAATTTTCCGCCCTGCCGCCGGGCATCCGCGCGGTGCTGGACGAGGCGGAGTTGGAAGTTGAACCCGGCGAGCCGCTGATCATCAAGCGGCAACTGAAATCGGATGGCGGGTCAAAGGCTTTCATCAACGATCAGCCCGTCGGCGTCGCCCTGCTGCGTGAACTGGCGGGCTATCTGGTCGAACTCCACGGCCAGCATGATGACCGGGGCCTGGTAAACCCGCGCGGCCATCGCGCGCTGCTTGACCGGTTCGCCCGCGCCGATGTGCAGGGGATTGAGGCGGCTTGGCGACAATGGCGCGCGGCGGAGGATGCGCTGGCAGAGGCAAAGGCCCGTCTGGATCAGGCCGCAACCGACCGCGACCTGCTCCTCGCGCATCTGGAAGAACTGGTCGCTCTCACGCCTGAGGAAGGCGAGGAAGCGGAACTCGCCGAGGCGCGCAGCACGATGCAAAAGGGTGAGCGGCTGGCGGGCGATCTGGCCGAATTGCAGCGGCTGTGGGCCGGATCAGACTCCGCGCTCGCCAGCTTGCGCAGCGCAGGGCGGCGGCTTGACCGGATCGCGGGCGAACATCCCCTGCTGGCCGAGGCACTGGCGGCGCTGGACCGCGCGGTGATCGAAGCGGGGGAGGCGGAGGACAAGCTGAACCGCGCGACAGATGCGCTGATTCACGATCCGATGGCGCTCGACCGGATTGAAACGCGCCTGTTCGATCTGCGCGCCGCCGCGCGCAAGCACAACTGTCAGGTAGACGACTTGCCAGCCCACATGCTGTTGCTGCGCGCCGCGCTGGACGCGATCGACGATGGCGAGGCGCAGATTGCCGAACTGGACCGGCGAGCGCACGAATCCTGCCTTGAATACCAAGCGCGGGCCGAGGCGCTTTCGACCACGCGGTTTGAGGCGGCACAGCGGCTGGACAAGGCGGTAGCGGCGGAACTGGCCCCGCTCAAGCTGGATAGCGCGCGCTTCCGCACAGCCATTTTCCGCCTGCCTGATGACCGCTGGGGACCGGGCGGGATCGATGCCGTGGAGTTCCTCATCGCCACTAATCCCGGCGCGGATTTCGCTCCGCTCGGCAAGATCGCCAGCGGCGGCGAACTGTCACGCTTCATCCTCGCGCTGAAAGTCGCACTGGCTGAAGAAGGCGGCGCGGCGACGGTGATTTTCGACGAGATTGACCGGGGCGTGGGCGGCGCGGTGGCCAGCGCCATCGGTGACCGTCTCGCGCGGCTGGCCAGCACCGGCCAATTACTCGCCGTCACCCACAGCCCGCAAGTCGCGGCAAGAGGTGACCAGCATTACATGATCGCCAAATCGAGCCAGGGCACCGTCACCCGCACCAGCGTCGCGCTTCTTGACGATGCCGGACGGCAGGAGGAAATCGCCCGCATGCTCTCCGGCGCGGAAATCACCGCAGAGGCGCGGGCGCAGGCGAACCGACTGCTGGAGGGGGTCTAGCGCCGGTTGCACCGCAGAAGCGGCCTGCTACTACACTGCTAATATTTTGGAACCGGGGGAAGAGATTACCATGAATAAACTGACAAGTGCGCGCCGGAAGATTGTCGCGCTTATGGCCGTCCTTGCTGCAATGCTGGCAATTGCCGCGCCGCAAGCTGCCCTGGCGATGAAATTCTTTGTCGCCAATGCACTTGGTGAAGTGAAACCAGAGGAAAAGGTCACTGCTCCCAAGCCAAAGCCTGTGCAGGTGATCTTTGAATTTCAGCGCGATGGCAAGCCCAACGCACGCGCTACCAAAGTGGTCAAGGCATGGGCGCTCGACGACATCAAGGGCACCAAGAACTTCACCGATGTGGGGGATGGCCCTGTCGCGGATGGCGCACTGTTGAGCATCAAGTTCAACAACATCGTCGTCAAGGAAGAGCTTGATAAGGCAAAGAAGCAAGCTTTTGGAGCCGGGCTAGGCTTCGGTTTGTTTGGCGGCGTAGTTGCGACTGACCACTATGTTGTAACCATCGAATACGTCCCCGCCACAGGCGCTGCGCCAATTCGCACCGAGGTGAAGCACGAACTTTACTCAAAGTACGGCAAAAAGGACGTCGAAATCCCCGGCACCGAATATGCCAAGGGCGACGATGCGGTGAAGGCGCTGGTCCGGCAGGCGCTGGATCGCGGCATCAACAATATCGTTGCCGATCCAGCATTTCCGCGCTGATTGCGATGACAGGCTATGCGCGCCCGCTTGCCCTTATCGTGTTGGCGGGGGCAATAGCTCTGCTGTCGGGCTGTTCAACACCGGTGGAAGACCTGCCGCCGTCTATCGAGACGATCCGCGTCCTGCGCGAACAGGCGGTTCCCCCGCTTGCGCTGGGCGCTTTTGTTTCGGACAACAAGGCCATCGGGCGTACAATCTCGGTCCGTCTTGGCGTGCTGCACGCTCCTAAAGGTCAAAACTTCGCGCAATTCCTTGGCTCGACTTTCGCGACCGAATTGAAGGCCGCCGGCAAGCTTGACCCGGCTTCGCAGCTGCGGATCGAGGGGGTGCTGACCGAAAGCCGCATAGCTGAGGATTTCAAGAAAGGCGGTGGGATGCTTGGCGCGCGGATCAGTCTGATGCGTGGCGGAAAATCGGTCTTTACGCGCGATTATCGGGCGGAAACCCATTGGAATTCCGATTGGATCGGTGCCATTGCCATCGAGCAGGCATTCACCGATTATAATGGCCTCTACGCGCAATTGGTGCGCAAGGTTCTTTCCGACCCGGAATTCGTCGCCGCAGCAAAGCAATGACCATCACCGAAGCCGACGCCGCCAATGAACTGATGCGCCTTGCCCGTCAGATTGCGCATCATAACCGCCGTTATCATGCCGAGGACGCGCCCGAGATTTCGGACGCGGAATATGACGCGCTGGTCCGGCGCAATGCGGAGCTTGAGGCGGCGTTTCCGCATCTGGTGCGTGATGATAGCCCGAGCCGTCTTGTGGGTCACGCGGTCGCCTCGTCGCCGCTCTCTAAAGTGACGCATGAGGTTCGCATGATGAGCCTCGACAATGCGTTTTCAGACGAGGAGGTGGCGGAATTTGTCGCCCGGGTCCGGCGGTTTCTGAACCTGCCTGAGGATGCCGAAGTCGCGATGACGGCGGAGGACAAGATTGACGGCCTGTCGTGCTCGCTGCGCTATGAACAAGGCGTACTTGTCCGCGCCGCGACGCGCGGGGACGGGCAGGTGGGTGAGGACGTGACCGCCAACGTCGCACATATTGCCGATATTCCGCAGGTTCTGACGGGGAGGCACCACCCCCCAACCCCCTCCTCTGAAGAGGAGGGGGGGCAAGTCGCGCCTGACTCTAAAGCCCCCTCTTCTTTAGAGGAGGGGGTTGGGGGTGGTGTTGCGCCACCTGCCGTGTTTGAAGTTCGCGGCGAAGTCTACATGAGCAAGGCCGACTTTGCCGCGCTCAATCAGCGGCAGGAAGCGGCGGGGGACAAGTTGTTTGCCAACCCGCGCAATGCCGCCGCCGGATCACTGCGACAGAAGGATGCCAAGGTCACTGCCTGCCGCCCCTTGCGCTTTCTGGCGCATGGCTGGGGCGCGGCGAGTGCGGTTCCGGCGGAAAGTCAGTTTGTCATGATGCAGATGATTGCCGCATGGGGTCTGCCGGTTTCGCCCGATCTGGTCCAGTGCGCCTCGGTCACCGAAATGCTCGCCCACTACCGCCGGATAGAGCACGCTCGCGCCGACTTGCCCTATGATATCGACGGCGTGGTCTACAAGGTGGACAGCCTTGAACTGCAGGCCCGGCTGGGATTTGTGGCCAAGGCGCCCCGCTGGGCGATGGCGCACAAATTCCCGGCGGAACAGGCGGAAACGACGCTGGAGGCCATCGACATTCAGGTCGGCCGCACCGGCAAGCTGACGCCCGTAGGTCGGCTTAAGCCGGTCACGGTGGGCGGTGTGGTGGTGGCCAACGTGACCCTACACAACCGCGACGAAATTGCCCGGCTTGGCGTTCGGGTGGGCGACCGGGTCGTGCTGCAACGCGCAGGCGACGTGATCCCGCAAGTGGTGGAAAACCTGACCCGCGAGGCTGAACGCGCGCCGTTTGTTTTCCCCGACCACTGCCCCGACTGCGGTTCCGAAGCCGTCGCCGAAGAGGGCGAGGTTGATGTGCGCTGCACTGGCGGGCTGGTCTGTCCGGCGCAGCGCACCGAACGGCTCAAGCACTTCGTCAGCCGCGCGGCGATGGACATCGAAGGGCTGGGCGACAAGACCATTGACGAGTTCTTCAGTCTCGGTTGGCTGGAAAGCCCGGCGGACATCTTCCGGTTGAAAAACCGGCGCGCAGACATCCTTTCCCGTGAAGGTTGGAAGGACAAGTCTGTGGATAACCTGTTGGCAGCGATCGAGGCCAAGCGATCTCCCGACGCCGCGCGGCTGCTGTTCGGGCTGGGCATCAGGCACGTGGGCGTGGTGACGGCGCGCGACTTGCTCAAGCGGTTTGTCACTCTGCCCGCCTTGCGCACAGTGTCGGTCGCAGCCCACTCCTTGTCGCCCGATGCCGCTGCTGAGGGCAATGTGGCGAACGAGGCCCGCTCAGAACTGCTCTCGATAGACGGCATCGGCCCTGCCGTGGTCGAGGCGCTGGGTGACTTCTTCCATGAACCGCACAATGTGGCCGTATGGGAAGACTTGCTCGGCCAGGTCACGCCGCCCGATTACATCGTGGAAACGCGCGACAGCCCCGTTTCAGGCAAAACCGTGGTGTTCACCGGCAAGCTGGAAACGATGAGCCGCGACGAGGCCAAGGCGCAGGCCGAAGCCCTGGGCGCGCGGGCGGCTGGCTCGGTCAGCGCGAAAACTGACCTTGTTGTTGCCGGGCCGGGTGCAGGCAGCAAGCTCAAACAGGCAGCGGCACTGGGGATCGAGGTGATCGACGAGGCGGCATGGGCCGAAATCGTGCGGTCGGCGGGTTGAAACGGTTCCACGGGGTGGCAATTGTTACCCCGGCACACCATATGTGTGGCTTCGATGACTGAATACCTGATCTTTTTTGTCTTGGTGCTGGGCATTAACATGATGCCCGCGTTCGGTCCGCCGACATGGACGATCATCGTGCTCTACACGTTCAATCATCACATGCCCGTCTACGCGCTGGTCTTGCTGGGCGCGGTTGCGGCTGCGAGCGGCCGCCTGCTGCTGTCGCTTGGTTTTCGCCACTTACGGCGATTCGTGCCCGCTAAAACCAAGGCCAATCTTGAGGCGGCCGGCCATGCCATCCAGCGGCGCAAGCGGCATACGTTTCTGGGGTTGGGGCTGTTTGCCCTGTCGCCGCTGCCCTCGGCCCAGCTGTTCGAGGCGGCGGGGCTTATCGGCGTGCGGCTGGTGTGGTTCACCGCTGCATTCTTCAGCGGGCGGCTGGTCAGCTATTCAATCTATGGGCTGAGCGCAAAGGCGGTGAAGGCCAGTTCGCTGGGCAACGCCTTTCGCGATGCGCTGGCCAGCCCGCTGGCGATTGCGCTGCAAGTGGGCATGATCGTGCTGATCGTCTGGCTCAGCCAGATCGACTGGGCAAAGCGGCTGGGGAATGGTCACAACGGGGACGCGAGTTAGCGCCGCCAGTCAGTCCGTTTGCGCAGCCATAGTATCGACCAGTCGCCGTTCACCAGTCGCGCCGCCAGACGCAGCCCGGCCCGGCGGCACGCAGCGCGAACACCGGCCTCCTGTGTTTCCAGTAATCCCGCCAGCAACAGGCTGCCCCCCGGTATCAGCGATTTGCCAAAGTCAGGCGCCAGCCCGATCAGCGGCCCGGCAAGGATATTGGCGATGATCAGGTCATAAGGCCCGCGCGAGGACAGCAGCGGGTGGTCCATCCCGTCCGCCACCAGCATCGTCAGTTCGCCGCGCCGTGCGCCCTGCGGAATTCCGTTAAGGCGGCAATTCTCAGCCACCACCCCAAGGCAGACGTGATCGATATCGCTCGCCGTTGCCAGTGCGCCCGGCCACAAATGCAGCGCGGCGAAGGCCAGCAGGCCGGTGCCGGTGCCGATGTCCGCACAGTTCCTCACCGCCACGCCCTGCCGCCGCATGTGATCGAGCATGGCCAGGCAACCGGCCGTCGTGGCGTGCTGGCCGGTGCCGAACGCCTGACTCGCCGGAATGACGAAATCGCGCACGCCCGGTTCGGCTAAGGGCGGGTGGTCTGGCGTATGGACATAAAACCGGCCAGCGCGGATCGGCTCAAGCCCCTGCTGGCTCTGCGTCAGCCAATCGGTTTCGGGCAGTTTCTCGACCGTGAACTCAGGCGCGGCACCAGCAAACAAGGCGGCCAGAGAGGCCTTATCGGCGCGGCCGGGTTTGCGCGGAAGCCATGCTTCCAGCCGCCAGTCATCGGGCCGGTCTTCGGCAATTTCGCTGCCGGAAATGACCATGTCGTGGTCCCAGTCCTCCGCATCTTCGTGCGCGATCAGTGCTGCCTCGATCACTGGGCGGGGGGCGTGGGTGGTCAGTTTCCAGCTTTGCGTCATGCGGCACCGATGGGCGGAATCAGGCGGGGGCAGGGTTGCATGAACGGGGCGATAGAACCTGCTGCGGCGCAGGCCAAGTCGCTTGCGCTTGAACCGGCGAAAGATTTGGCTAAGGGGGACTGCATATCGGCATCAAGTGCCGAAAACACTCGTGGGAATTTCGCCAAAATGGCCAGAGCCAGCAAACGTCCGCTTTCTCCGCACTTGTCGATATGGCGCTGGGGCCCGGCAATGTTCATTTCCATCCTGCACCGGGTCACCGGCAGCGGATTGGCGTTTGTCGGCCTTGGCGTGCTGCTGTGGTGGCTTGGGGCGACGGCCAGTGGTCCGGAGGCTTACGCCACTTTCCAGGGTCAGGCTGACACCTGGTATGGCAAGGTTGTGCTGGTCGGCCTGTCGTGGGCTTTTTTCGAACATCTCTGCACTGGCCTGCGCCACTTCGTGCTGGATATTGGTGCGGGATACGAGCTGGAATCGAACAATCGCTGGTCGGCCCTGCTGCCGATCGTGGCGCTGGTGCTGACCGCCGGCTTCTGGGCCATCTTGCTGCTCCGTTGAGGGATCGAAATAATGGGTAACGGAACTTCAATCGGCCGAGTCCGCGCGCTGGGATCGGCGCACCACGGCGCGCATCACTGGCTGCAGCAACGCTTTACCGCCATCGGCAACCTTGTGCTGGTGCTGTATCTTCTCGTCTCGTTCATGCTGCTGCCGGGGCTGAGCTATACCAATGTGCATGACTGGCTGGTGCATCCCTTGCCCGCCACGGCGATGGCGCTGCTGGTGATCAGCCTGTTCTGGCACGCGCGGCTGGGCCTGCAGATCGTGATGGAAGATTACGTTCACGAAGCGGGAACCAAGTTCGCCTGCATCGCCGCGCTCAACCTTGCCGTGTTTGCCGGCGCCGGGTTCGGCTTGTTCTCCATAATCCGCCTCGCGCTGGGAGGCGCGTAACATGACCGCCGCTTCACCACTTCCCGCCTACAAGATCATTGACCACACTTACGACACCGTGGTCGTCGGCGCGGGCGGCTCTGGCCTGCGCGCCACGATGGGCAGCGCCGAGGCTGGGCTGAAGACCGCCTGCATCACCAAAGTATTCCCCACCCGCAGCCACACCGTTGCGGCGCAGGGCGGCATCGCGGCGTCTTTGCAGAACAACTCGCCCGATCACTGGACCTGGCACATGTTTGACACTGTCAAGGGGTCTGACTGGCTGGGCGATCAAGACGCCATCGAATACATGGTGCGCGAAGCTCCGGCAGCGGTTTACGAGTTGGAACATGCCGGTGTGCCATTCAGCCGCAACGCCGATGGCACGATCTATCAGCGCCCGTTCGGCGGCCACATGCAGAACATGGGCGAAGGCCCGCCGGTGCAGCGCACTTGCGCAGCGGCTGACCGTACCGGCCACGCCATGCTCCACGCGCTCTATCAGCAGAGCCTAAAGTACGCGGCGGACTTCTTCATCGAATACTTCGCCATCGACCTGATCATGGACGGCGGAAAGTGCGTCGGCGTGATCGCGATGTGCATGGATGACGGCACGATCCACCGCTTCCGTTCGAAGGCTGTCGTGCTGGCAACCGGCGGTTACGGGCGCAGCTATTACACCGCGACATCAGCCCACACTTGCACCGGCGACGGCGGTGGCATGGTGCTGCGCGCTGGTTTGCCTTTGCAGGACATGGAATTCGTCCAGTTCCACCCGACCGGCATTTACGGCGCGGGCGTGCTGATTACCGAAGGCGCGCGCGGTGAGGGCGGTTATCTGACCAACTCCGAAGGCGAGCGTTTCATGGAACGCTATGCGCCTTCCGCGAAGGATCTGGCGAGCCGCGATGTGGTTTCGCGCTCAATGGCGCTGGAGATGCGCGAAGGGCGCGGCGTTGGCCCGAACAAGGACCATATCTTCCTGCACCTCGATCACATCGATCCCAAGGTCTTGGCAGAACGCCTGCCGGGCATCACCGAATCGGGCAAGATTTTCGCCGGGGTCGACCTTACCCGTCAGCCCCTGCCGGTCTGCCCGACGGTGCATTACAACATGGGCGGCATCCCGACCAATTATCACGGCGAAGTGATGACCATCGGCGCTGACGGCAACCCGGAAACCGTGGTTCCCGGCCTGTTTGCTGTGGGCGAGGCTGCCTGCGTTTCGGTGCACGGCGCCAACCGTCTGGGTTCAAACTCGCTGATCGATCTGGTCGTGTTTGGCCGTGCGACCGGGCATCGTCTGGCCGAACTGATCAAGCCAGGCACCGCGTTTGACGCCCTGCCAAAGGACAGCGCCGATCTGGCTCTGACCCGCCTCGATCACTTCCGCAATGCCAAGGGCGGATCGCCCACAGCCGAAGTCCGCACGGAGATGCAGCGCAACATGCAAACGCATTGCGCCGTGTTCCGCAACGACGAACTGATGGCAGAGGGCAAGGCGCAGATGGCCAAAACCTATGAACGGATGCAGGACATCGGCGTCACCGATCGCAGCCTGATCTGGAATTCAGACCTGATCGAAACGCTGGAACTCGACAACCTGATCAGCCAGGCCACAGTCACCATCCACAGCGCCCACAATCGCAAAGAAAGCCGCGGCGCCCACGCCCACGAAGACTTCCCCGATCGCCACGACGACGAATGGATGAAGCACACAGCCACCTGGTTCAACGGCTGGGGCGGCAAAGGCGGGGAAGTACGGATCGATTATCGCCCCGTGCATGAGTTCACGCTGACGGACGATGTGGAGTATATCAAGCCGAAGAAGCGGGTTTATTGAGGGAGTCATAATTGGAGAGCTTGCAATGTTTGACGAACCTGAAACGTCTCTCAGTGGCAGCCCTGTCTATCGTTATGGCAAGCCGGTCGATTGGGAATACGGCGAACCGACGGCTTTCGCCGAAGCAATTGAAGCGCATGTGGAAAAATACATCGGGCCTGTGAAAACGGTCTTTCATGAGGTGCTTTCAAACCAAGTCCATGTTGATGTTTTGTCCGTTGAACCAACGGATGGCCGCCCGTTCTGGACTTTTGTGTCATGCGGAATGTCGGCTCGACCGATGCAACTGCCCGATGCTGCAATTGGCCAAGCCACCCCTTTTGCAGAGGTAGTTATTTCGCTACCCGCTGATTGGCAATTTAGCAGCGGAGCGGGCGAAATCCTCGGAAATCACCAAGGCGATTACCCGATTTCGCTACTTCGCTATGCAGCGCATTTCCCTCACAATTATTCGACGTGGCTGGGAGCGGGTCATACCATTCCTAATGGCGATCCACCGCAGCCTCTGTCCGAGAGAACTGCGATGTGCGGTATCATGCTCACTCCTGTTTTGGGAGCGGCTCAAGAATTCAACCGCTTGATATACCAAGGGGGACAGGAAATCTCGTTTCTTGGTGTTATCCCTTTGTACAACGATGAGCTGGATCTTAAACTTCGGATTGGCGCTGACGAACTTTATGCCCTGTTCGATGCAAACGGTGTGTCGGAACTGTATAAAGAATCGCGTCCTTCAGTTGTTTCACGTTCATCAAACAAGTTTCCTGCGTCTCTGTTTGGACTAGGGTGCGGACTCATTTGAGCCACCAGATGACGGTAGCGGCAATGGCGATGG
>JBDTUQ010000014.1:0-48970 GCA_040007615.1 Novosphingobium sp. | reverse complement strand
CGGTCTTGCCGGTCTGGCGATCGCCGATGATCAGCTCGCGCTGGCCGCGGCCGACTGGGACGAGCGCGTCGATCGCCTTGAGCCCGGTCTGCACCGGCTCGTTGACCGAGGTGCGCGGGATGATGCCCGGCGCCTTCACTTCGACGCGGCTGCGCTCGGTCGTGACGATCGGGCCCTTGCCGTCGATCGGGTTGCCGAGGCCATCGACGACGCGGCCGAGCAGGCCCTTGCCGACGGGAACGTCAACGATGGTGCCGGTCCGCTTGACCTGATCGCCTTCCTTGATTTCCGCGTCCGACCCGAAGATCACGACGCCGACGTTATCGGCTTCAAGGTTGAGGGCCATGCCCTTAACCCCGTTCGAGAACTCGACCATTTCACCAGCCTGGACATTGTCCAGACCGTGGATGCGGGCGATACCGTCACCAACGGACAGCACTGAGCCAACTTCAGAGACTTGAGCCTCTGTGCCGAAGCTGGCGATCTGGTCCTTGATGACCTTCGAGATTTCAGCGGCGCGGATTTCCATGTTCAGCCTTTCGTGAGCGGCGGTTAAGCCGTCAGCCCTTCATTGCGTGTGCGAGAGTATTGAGCCGCGTGCGGATCGAACTGTCGATCTGGCGGCTGCCGATGCGAACGACCAGACCGCCAAGGATGGCGGGGTCGACATTGGCGGTAATCTTGATGTCCTTGCCTTCGCGCTCTTTCAGCTTGGCGGTGAGCGCCACGAGCTGATCGGCGGACAGCGCGTGGGCGCTGGTGACTTGTGCAGTCACTTCGCCGCGCTGGGCGGCGGCGATAGTGGCGAAGGCGCGGACGACATCGGGTAGTGCGGCCAGACGGCGGTTCGCGGCCAGAACGCCGAGAAAATTCTTGGTCAGTTGTGACAGGCCGAGCAGCTTTGCCACGCCATCAAGCGCGTTAGCCGCAGCTTCGCGCGTGACGCGCGGGTTGCGAATCAGTGCGGCCAGATCGTCCGAGCCAGAGATCGCGCTGCCAAGCTGATCGAGATCAGACTCTACAACGGCAATCACGCCCTGTTCGTTAGCCAGATCGAACAGTGCAGACGCATAACGCCCCTGCAAGCTCGCCGTAATGCCGCCGGAATTCTCCACGCGTGTCGGTTCCTTCATACCGGGTGACAGACAAGACCTTACAGACACGCCCGATGGGTGTGTCGCCTGTCGACGGGGGCGCGCATAGCGGCGATTGTGCTGCGATGCAAGGCGGGGTGGCGCACAAGTGGCGGTTGTGGAAATCTGCGGACGTTGGGCAGGATGTGTTTTGATCGCAAGCAGCGGGAGGCCGACGGGGGCAGGGCAGGCTATCGCTTGCCTTGAAGAGGAACCGTGCCATGATTCGCGCCATGCAGGCAGAGGTATCACTATCAGACGAGCAGGCCCTATCCGACGAGAAAGCTTGGGCCGCCGTGCTGGCGCGCGACCGGGGCTATGACGGGCGCTTTGTTACAGGCGTGCTTTCGACGGGGATATATTGTCGGCCTTCATGTGCTGCGCGGCATCCGGCGCGGGGGAATGTGCGGTTCTTTGCCGATGGCAGGGCGGCACAGGCGGCTGGGTTGCGGGCCTGCAAGCGGTGCCTGCCTGACGATGTCGCGCGCGATGAACTGGCCGTCAGCGCTGCGATTGCGGCTATCAAGGCGGCGGAAGTACCGCTGGCGTTGGGTGATTTGGCGGCGAAGGCTGGCTATTCGCCGACGCATTTCCAGCGGCTGTTCACCAAGGCGACGGGTCTGTCGCCTGCCGCTTATGCCCGTGCCTTGCGGCTGGAGCGGGCGCGCTCGGCGCTTTCGCAAGGGGCAAATGTGACTGAGGCGATTTATGATGCCGGTTTCTCCGGCCCTTCGCGGTTCTATGCGCAGAGCGGCGAGCGGCTGGGCATGGCCCCTTCTGCGTGGCGCGACGGGGGTAGGGGGGTGACGATCCTCTGGGCGGTGGCGGCGACCAGCCTTGGCCCGATGCTGGTCGCTGCCACGGACAAAGGCGTGTGTAGACTGTCGTTCGGCGAGGATGATGCCGCGCTATTGTCGCGCTTTCCTCATGCCGATCTGGTGCCCGGCGGAAAGAACTTTGTTATTCTGTTACAGCAGGTTATCGCCGCCGTCGAAGCTCCGGCCAAGCCCCATTCCATCCCGCTCGACGTAGCGGGAACCGCGTTTCAGGAAGCCGTGTGGCGCGAGTTGCAGCGCATCCCGGCGGGGGAGACGCGCAGTTACGCGCAGATTGCGGCGGCGATTGGTAAGCCCCGCGCGGTGCGGGCAGCGGGTTCTGCTAACGGGGCCAACAATGTCGCGGTGCTGATCCCCTGCCACCGGGTGATTCGCGGCGACGGCAGTCCCGGCGGTTATGCCTATGGCCTCGACATAAAGCGCAAGCTGCTCGACAAGGAGCGCGCAGGTTAGAAGAATAAGGCCCGATCATGGACGTGATAGCGCCGCAACAGGCAAGCACTTTGCTGCGGCGGATCATCGCATTTCCGCTGACTCTTCTGGTGATCGAGTTCGCCGTGGTGATGTTCGCGGCGATTTTGGCACAGAACGCGGCGCATCTGACCGGTTTTCCGCGCGATTCGGCTACATGGGCAGGAATGGCGGCGCTGGCGGCGGCTTTCGTCGCGTTGGTCTATATAGTGTGCTGTCGATGGCTGGAGCGAGGACAGAGCGCAGCCTCCGGGTTCGCACCCAGCGCGGCCGTGTGCGAACTGGGCGGCGGACTGGTTCTGGGCGCCGTGCTGTTCTGCGCGATGGCTGGCGTTGTCGCGATGATGGGCGGCATGGAGGTAGTCGGCCTGCGCCGTTACGGCCAGTTCTGGGCGATTCTGGCGATGGCGATTTCCAGCGGAGTGATCGAGGAAGTGCTGTTTCGCGGCATAGTCTTCCGCCACCTTGAGACAATGTTGGGATCATGGGCGGCGCTGGCGTTGACCGCGCTGCTGTTCGGCGGAGCGCACCTTGCCAATTCCCACGCCAGCCTGTTCGCGGCCCTCGCCATCGCGCTGGAGGCGGGGCTGATGCTGGGCGGGGCCTATATGCTCAGCCGGCGCTTGTGGCTGCCGATCGGCATTCATGCGGCGTGGAACTTTACCCAGGGGTGGGTATTCAGTGTGCCCGTATCAGGCGCCGAATCGCCTTTGGGCGTGCTGGTGACGCGGCGCGTGGGGCCTGATTGGCTGACCGGTGGGGACTTTGGGCTTGAGGCTTCGGCGGTGGCGATGGTTTTGGCAACGCTGGCGGGCGGCGCAATGGTCTGGTTCGCTGTGCGGCGGGGCAAATTGGTCAGCCTGCGATTCCAGCCGCCCCGCCAGCCGCGCGTCAGGTCACGGATTTCCTGAGGCCGACGTCTCCACCGTATTTCGATTGGGATTGCTCATCGATCCCGTCAGCCAGATCACTGCAAATGCCACGATCACCAGCATCAGACCAATGCTGAGCACATAGCGCACCACATGCGGCGTCTGTCCGGCGCGGGCTTCGTCTGTCGTGACGTGGATTTCGTTGCCGTGGCGTTCCATGATTTGCGTCTCCTGCATCGGCACCGCTCAAGGCACCTGTAATGGAAACGCGCGGCGCATCGGCAGGTTCCCTACCACCAACTTGAAGATCGTTTCAAACGAAACTGTACGGATCAATATCCACTGCCACCCGCACGCCTTGGGGAAAGCGGAACTGGCCGATCCATTCGCGGATTACCGCCTGCACTTCGGCGGATCGGCGGGCGTTGATCAGCAGGCGGTAGCGATAGCGCCCGCGCAGCAGCGATAGCGGGGCGGGGGCGGGGCCAAGGACCAGCACGTCGGGCAGGTCTGGCCGCGCGCCGCCCAGTGCGCGGGCGGCGGTGCGGGCTTCGGCTTCGTCCTCGGAGCTGACGATGATCGCCGCCCAGCGCCCGAATGGCGGCGCTCCGGCATCGCGGCGGGCTTCGGTTTCGGCGGCGTAGAAAGCCTCGCGGTCGCCGCTGGCAAGGGCGGCAATCACCGCGGCTTCGGGGTGGCGGGTCTGGATCAGGACTTCGCCGGGCTTTTCGCCGCGACCGGCGCGTCCGGCGACTTGGGCGATCTGCTGATAGCTGCGCTCTCCGGCGCGCAAGTCGCCGCCTTCAAGGCCGAGATCGGCATCGACCACGCCCACCAAGGTAAGCTCAGGAAAGTGATAGCCCTTGGTCACCAGTTGCGTGCCGACGATCACGTCGACCATGCCGTTTTCCGCCGCCTCGACGAAATCGGCGATCCGTTCGGGGCTGTTGAGCGTATCGGAAGTGACGACGGCTACCCGCGCATCGGGCAGCAGGTCTTTCACCTCGTCGGCAATGCGCTCTACCCCTGGCCCGCAGGCGACGAGGCAATCGCCGGTGCTGCATTCCGGGCAGACATCAGGCGCGCCAAGTTCATAGCCGCAGTGGTGGCAGGCCAGCCGCCGCGACAGCCGGTGCTCAACCAGCCATGCGGAACAGTTGGGGCACTTGAACCGATAGCCGCAGTGTCGGCACAAGGTCAGCGGGGCATAGCCGCGCCGGTTGAGGAACAGCAGCGTCAGTTCGCCTGCTTCCAGCCGCTGCTTCATCGCGGCGACCAGTTTGGGAGCCAGCCAGCGCCCGCGTTCCGGCGCATGTTTGCACAGGTCCAGCACCTCGATATCGGGCAGTTTGGCGCCGCCGAAACGGTCTGCCAGCACCAGCTTGCGATAGACCCCGGCCTCTGCCAGCTGCATCGATTCCAGTGCCGGGGTGGCGCTGGCAAGGATCACCGGGATGCCTTCAAACCGCGCGCGGATCACCGCCACGTCGCGCGCATTATAGCGGACGCCGTCATCCTGCTTGAACGAAACCTCGTGCGCCTCGTCCACCACGATCAGCCCCAGCCGGGCATAGGGCATGAACAGCGCCGATCGCGCGCCGACCACAACTTGCGCCTCGCCGTGGACGATGGCCCGCCAGGCGCGGCGGCGCTCGGTGGATTTAAGCCCGCTGTGCCACAGTACCGGGGGGACGCCAAACCGAGCTTCGAACCGGCGCAGGAAGTTTTGCGTCAGGGCGATTTCTGGCAGCAGGACCAGCACTTGCTCGCCGCGATCAATGGCGGTGGCGATCCCTTCGAAATAGCACTCGGTTTTGCCCGATCCCGTTACGCCGTCGAGCAGGAACGGCTGGAATTGGCGCGCAGCCACCGCCGCGACGAATTCGTCAGCCGCCGTCTGCTGATCGCCTGACAAGTCCGGCACGGCAAAGTCGGCACGGGCGCGGGGGTAAGGGCGATCAAGGTCTACCGTAACCGGTTCCAGCACGCCCGCGTTGACCATGCCGCGCAGCACGCCTTCGGAAACGCTGGCCAGCGCCGCCAGTTCGCGGATGGTCGCCTGTTCGCCCACCAGCGCGTCCATAGCCACCGCGCGCTGGGGAGAAAGGCGCTCTGGCTCAAGCCCGCTCAGCCGGTATTCGGTCATCGTTCCGCCGCCGCGCAGCGCCGCCGTGCTGCCCAGTGCCATGCGGGCGACCGATTGCGGCTGGGCGCAGTAATAGTCAGCCGTCCATTCGATCAGCCGCCGCAGCGGGGCGGGCAAGGGCGGCACCGGCAGCACTTCCAGCAGCGGGCGCAGCTTGCTTTCGGCCACTTCCGTTCCGGGCAGGCGTTCCGGCTCCCATACAATGCCCAGCACTTGCCGGGGGCCAAGCGGGGCGATCACCAGACTGCCCGGCTCCACCGCCATGCCCGGCGGCACCCGGTAATCGAGCACGCCCAGAGCGGCGTTGAATACAAGGAGTCGGACGCGGGTCATCAGGCTCCTATATGGAGGGCAGGGGCAACTGGCCACTATACCCTTTCCGTCATCCCGGCCCATCGACTTCGCTCCGGATAAACTTCCGGCCCCTTTGGCCGGAAGGCCGGGACCCAGAACCTGAACAAACAAATGCCGCATAGCGACTTTTTATGTTTGGACTGGGTCCCGGCCTTCGCCGGGATGACGGGGGAAGTGTGGGGGGAAGCGTGGCGGACTGATCCGTACTCCCCCGCGATGGAGCTGGCGCGATGGGGCTGGCGCGCGGGCGGGACAGGGCTATAGGCGATTGTCAGGGAATCAAGCGCCAGGAACCACCATGAAATTTTTTGCCGACACTGCCGAAATCGCCGAAATCGCCGACCTCGCCGCGACCGGGCTGCTGGATGGCGTGACCACCAACCCCTCGTTGATCGCCAAGTCAGGCCGCGACTTCATGGAAGTGACGCGCGAAATCTGCGCGCTGGTCGATGGTCCGGTCAGCGCCGAAGTGGTCGCGCTCGATCATGTTGGCATGATGCGCGAGGCCGAAGTGCTGCGCAAACTGGCCGACAACGTCTGCATCAAGGTGCCGCTGACCATTGATGGCCTGAAAACCTGCAAGCAGCTGACCGGCGACGGCACGATGGTCAACGTAACGCTGTGCTTTTCGGCCAATCAGGCGCTGCTGGCGGCAAAGGCTGGGGCGACGTTCGTCTCGCCCTTCGTCGGCCGCCACGATGACAACGGCTTTGATGGCATGAACCTGATCAGCGACATCCGCCTGATTTACGACAACTATGCCTTTTCCACCGAAATCCTTGTCGCCAGCGTGCGCCACGGCATCCACGTGCTGGAAGCGGCCAAGATCGGCGCCGACGTGATGACCGCGCCGCCTTCGGTGATCAAGGGCCTGTTCAAGCACGTGCTGACCGAAAAGGGCATCGAAGGCTTTCTGGCTGACTGGGCAAAGACCGGCCAGAGCATTTGAAGGCCGGAGCATTTAGAGCAGAAAATTCATTCTCTTTCCGTCATCCTGAACTTGTTTCAGGAACCATTTCTCCACACAAGCATACGCCCTGTTTCACAAGCTGGGCCTCGCGGTTAGTGGTTATCCGGCTTGCACGGAGATTGCGGCGCGATGGGTCCTGAAACAAGTTCAGGATGACGGATTTAGATAGGAACTGAATAGAAGGCAGATGGCAGAAGAAACCCCCCTCGACCGGTTTAAAGCCGTGCTGGCAGGCACTGCCCGCGCGATTTCGCACGAGGCGGAGCTTGATGTTTCGTGGACGGCGGACGCGCCGATGCAGACGGGAAACACGCTGCGCATCTCGATGCCGCCGCGCGCCCTGCCGCGTGCTCAGGCGCTGGAGGCGCGCGGACAGGCGGACAGCATGGCGCTGAAACTGCGCCATCACGATGCCGTATTGCATGGCCGCCACGTTCCACCCGAACCCGTCGCCCGCGCCTGCTATGATGCGGTAGAGCAGGTCCGGTTCGAGGCACTGGGCGCCAATGCCTACCCCGGAATGCGGACCAACCTGGCCGCCGCGCAGGCCGTACAGATCGCCGCTGATCCGATCGTCCGGGCGGAAGAAGCTTCCGAGGTGCCGATGCCCACCGCGCTCGCCATGCTGCTGCGCGAAAGGCTTACTGGCGAGGCGGTGCCATTGGCCGCGCAGGGCGGCGTGGAACTGGTGCGTGAATGGGTGGAATCGCGCGCCGGTGGCGATTTCGATGCGCTGGCCCACAGTCTGGAAGATCAGCGCGCGTTCCAGAGCTTGACGCTCGACATGCTCCAGCACCTCGAACTCACCCGCGCCCAGCCGCAGGATCAGGAAGCCACCGACCCCGAAAACGTGGACGGCGACGAGGAAACCGAGGAGGAGGAAGACGGCGGCGATAGTGGAGAGGATCAACAGCCTTCCGAAATCGGCAGCCAGCCCACCGAAGGCGATTCTGACAGCGACAGCGAGAGCGAGAGCGAATCCGGCGACGAATCGCAGGATGCCGAAGCCGGTGACGATGGCGAAGATGGCATGCTGCCCGTGCGCCCCAACCGTCCGTGGACCGACACGCCCGGCACGTTCGATTACAAGGTCTACAACGACAAGTTCGACGAGGTCATCCGCGCGCACGAACTATGCGATGATGAGGAACTGACCCGGCTACGCGCCTACCTCGATGCGCAGCTCAAGGGCTTGCAGGGCATTGTCACCAAACTGGCCAACCGCCTGCAACGCCGCCTGATGGCGCAGCAGAACCGCAGCTGGGATTTCGATCAGGAAGAAGGCATGCTCGATGCCGCGCGGCTCGCCCGTGTGGTCATATCGCCGGGCCAGTCGCTGTCCTACAAGATCGAGCGCGAGGTCCAGTTCAAGGACACTATCGTCACCCTGCTGATCGACAATTCGGGATCAATGCGAGGGCGCCCGATTTCCATCGCCGCGATCAGCGCCGATGTCATGGCGCGCACGCTGGAACGGTGCGGGGTCAAGACCGAGATCCTGGGCTTTACCACCCGCGCGTGGAAGGGCGGGCAGAGCCGCGAGGCATGGCTGGCTGGCGGCAAACCCGCACACCCCGGCCGCCTCAATGATTTGCGCCATATCGTCTACAAACAGGCTGACGAGCCGTGGCGGCGCGCGCGCAAGAACCTGGGCCTGATGATGCGCGAAGGCCTGCTGAAGGAAAACATCGACGGCGAGGCATTGCTCTGGGCGCATTCCCGTATGCTCGCCCGGCCCGAAGACCGCCGCATCCTGATGGTCATTTCCGACGGCGCGCCGGTCGACGATTCGACCCTGTCAGTCAACAGCGCGGGCTATCTGGAACAGCACTTGCGCAAGGTGATCGACTGGATCGAGCGCCAATCGCCCGTGCAACTGGTCGCCATCGGCATTGGCCATGATGTGACGCGATATTACAAACGCGCGGTGACGATCATGGATGTGGAGCAGCTTGGCGGCACGATGATCGAGCAGCTGGCGGGATTGTTTGAGGACGATTGAGTTTCGATGTTTCCGAGGTCGTTGTCAGGTGCCATTGGCTGAGGTCGTCAAGCAATAATTGAGCACTTGTTGCTGCAATTTGCCGGCGAGGAATTTGCTCTTGTTATGTCTTGCCTAACTGTTATCCATTGTTTGGGGATCGGGGGGCGCAACTGTTTATTCTGCACAAATTGGCTTTGTCTGTTGCTTGTCTATGCGCCGCTACTGCGCTGTGTGCGCAAGATCAGATCGGCGTGGTTCCGGCATCGCACGTTGCGGATGCCACATCTGGGGCGATCTCTGGTGAAACCCCGGTCAAACCTGAGCCTCAGACCGTCATTCCTGCCCTGACCGTGGTTTCAATCGAGATTCTTTCCACGATCGGCAGTAAATTGAGCACTACTGGCGAGACTTTTCCGCTCCGTTTGGCCCGACCCGTTGTTATTGACGGGAGGGAGGTATTGCCCGCCGGGGTGACCGGCATGGGTGAAATTATCCATGCCAAATCAAGCGGTGGTAGCGGCGCGAGCGGGGAACTGGTGCTGACCGCTCGATACCTTGAAGTGGACGGTAGAAGGCTGCGGCTGCGAAGCTTGCAGATGTCGGCGGTTGGCAAGGATCAAATGCAACTGGCCTTGGCCGCAGCGCAGGCGTTTGGTCCATTCGCACTCGCCGTTACTGGCAAAAATATTGAAATCGTCAAGGGTCGCATCGGCTTGGCTAAAACCGCCGAAGCGTTCGACTTGCCCATAAAAACGTCTGTTGCAAGCGAGGCAGTCGGCGCGCCGCGCTGATAAACTTAAAATCCGGTTCGATGTCAGGAGAGTTTTGATGAAATTTGTGAATGTAATAGTTCTGGCGGCCAGCGTGGCAGCCGCTGCTATGGCGGCACCTGTTGTTGCAGCAGAAAAAGCTCCCGTCGTCATTCCCCCGCCGCCTCCGGGCAAGGGTCAGATCGTTTTCTATCGCACCGGCACTATGATGGGCGCGGCGATGGGATGTTCAGTCAATGAAAAAGGCCAGAAGATCAGTTCGCTTGGCTCGGGCAAATACTTCATCCTGGTAACAGAGCCGGGTCGCCACGAATATATGGTCAAGAGCGAAGCAAAGGATTTTCTCGCGCTTGAGGTCGAACCGGACGAAACCCAATACGCCATGTGCAAGATCAAGATGGGCATGATGTCCGGTCGACCTGACCTTCGACCATCGACCGAAGCCGAGTTTGTGAAGGCCGGAACTAATCGTCTGGTCGATGCTGACGACATGGGGCCGGGGGCGGGTGCGCTGCGGCCAGAGGAAGTTGTCAAGGCACTTGGGAAGTAATCTTTCAAAGCAATCAGGATTTCCGGCGCGGGCGGAGAGCCTTCGCGCGCGCTTGACCTTTCGTCTGCCACGCTTAAATTCGCGAGCGCATGACTGACACCACCCCCCTAAAGCTGTTCAACAGCCTGACCCGCCAGCTTGAGACGTTCCAGCCGGTTCATACGGGCGAGGCGCGGGTCTATACCTGTGGGCCAACGGTCTACAACTACCCCCACATCGGCAACATGCGCGCTTATGTCTTTGCCGATGTACTGGGGCGGACGCTCAGCTTCAAGGGCTATAAGCTGACGCACGTGATCAACATCACCGATGTCGGCCACCTGACGGACGATGCCGATGCGGGTGAGGACAAGCTGGAGAAGGCTGCGAAAACCAGCGCCCAAAATGGTCAGGCGATGTCTATCTGGGACATCGCCCGCCACTATACCGAGGCGTTCTGGGACGACATCAAGGCGCTGAACATTCGCCAGCCAGCGGAATGGTCAATCGCCACGAATTACGTGCCCAAGATGATCGAGTTCGCCAAGGGTATCGCCGAACAGCACTGTTATGAGCTGGACTCCGGCCTATATTTCGATGTCTCCACCGTGGCGGATTATGGCAAGCTGGCTCGTTCTGCCACTGACGAGGGAGAGGGCCGGATCGAGGCGGTGGAGGGCAAGCGCCATGCCGCCGATTTCGCCATCTGGCGCAAGACTCCGCCGGGTGAGAGCCGCCAGATGGAATGGGATTCGCCGTGGGGCAGGGGCGCTCCCGGCTGGCATCTGGAATGCTCGGTCATGTCGGGCGAATTGCTCGGCTTTCCATTCGACATCCACACCGGCGGCATCGACCACCGCGAAATCCACCACCCGAACGAGATCGCCCAGAACCAGGCGCATTGCCATTCTGACGCCAGCGGCGCGAACGTGTGGATGCACAACAATTTTCTGGTGGAACGCTCTGGCAAGATGAGCAAATCCTCCGGCGAATTCCTGCGTCTGCAACTGCTGATCGACAAGGGCTATCACCCGCTGGCCTACCGGATGATGTGCCTGCAGGCGCATTATCGGAGTGAGTTGGAGTTTTCGTGGGAGGGGCTGGAGGCAGCGCTGACTAGGTTGAAGCGGTTAGTTGGGCGTATTGAATCATTCAAAGCACAGGCGACGCCGTCCCCAATTCCTGATCCAATGCACAAATCGTTGCTCGATAGTTTTGCATCAGACATGTCTAATGATCTCAACACTCCAGATGCGCTAACTGGGCTAGACTGGGTGTTGGCACTCAAGACAAAAGATGTAGGCGCAAAGCTAGCCGTGGTCGCTGAGATGGATGCCGTTCTCGGCCTCGACCTCCTCACGCTAACCCGCGCCGACCTCCGCATCCGCCCAAAGTCCGCGACCATCACCGAACCCGAAATCGAAGCCACGCTCGCAGCCCGCAAGGAAGCCCGTGCGGCCAAGGATTTCGCCACTTCCGACAAGCTCCGCGACGAACTGGCCGCGCACGGTGTCGAGGTCATGGACGGCGACCCCCTTGGCTGGGATTGGAAGCTCGGTTAGCCGGTATTGCGCAATATGATGTGCATGGAATCTTGACGCTGTCTCCTTTTGCGCATATAAGTGTGCATGGAAACTGACAGCCGAAAAATTGTCAAACGGCTGTTAGCAGATGGCTTCGTTCTGATTTCGAGCAAGGGTTCGCATCACAAATTCCGCAGAGGTTCTACGGTGGTGATCGTCCCTCATCCCAAGAAGGACCTGCCGCTCGGTACCGCGCGAAGTATCGCCAAGATGGCAGGATGGGAATGATGCAGTATTTTTATGCCTTGGTGCACAAGGATATGGACAGCGCTTTTGGTGTGACGTTCCCCGATCTTCCCGGCTGCTTTTCGGCGGCGGATGAGATTGAGGATGTGCTTCCCAATGCCTGTGAGTCGCTCGAGCTTTGGTTCGAGGATTCGGCGGATGTCAGCCCGCTCCGGCTCGATCAGGTGCAGGTGCTTGCGGCTGACGATCTGCGGGACGGGGCCTTTATCGTCGCAGTTCCGCGTATCCGGCGAACCGGCAAGCAGGTGCGGGCGAATATTTCGCTCGATCGCGGTATGCTTGATGCCATTGATCGAGCGGCAACCGAGCGGAGCCTTACCCGCAGTGCCTTTCTGGCTGATGCGGCCCGCAACGAGATTGAACGGCGGCATTGAGTGGCGCGGCTTTCTCGCCCGAGTAAGCCCTTACTCGTCATTCCCGCGAAGGCGGGAACCTATCTCACAACCGTTGCGCTGAACGCTAAGCCCGGAGTTGGGTCCCCGCCTTCGCGGGGATGACGAGTTTTGTTTAATGCGGCTTGATCAAGCATCGTCCAGCAGCAGCAATTCCACCTCCACCATCAGCACCGGTTCGGGCAGCATGGCCATGCTCACTTCGGTTATGGCAGCGTCGGCCACCAACTGGCCGGGGATGGTGAATTCGTGATCCGGCAGTTCGGCGACAAACCGTTCGCCCGCTGCCATCGCCTCTGCACCTGAAAATGACAGTGCGGCGGTGTGGCGGCTGCCGCTGAAGGTTGCGCTGGCCCAGGGGCGTTCGGCGTGGCGGAGCAGTTCGGCGTGTTCACCGCCCAGCGCCAGCAGCGCCTCGATCGCTCGCGCCCAGTTGCCGCGTGACCGGCGGGCGCGGCCAAGGGCAGGGACGGGTGCGGCGACGATGTCGAACATTTCCCGATTGCTGCGTGGATCAAACTGCATGGTGGCTCTCCCGATATGTGTTCATGAAATGTTCTACCCGTTTCGTGGTTTCAGCGCGCGGCGAGCGGCCATTGCGCAAATCCCCGACAAAGCGCGGGTCGTGCGCCGCCAGTCGGCCAAACCGGGTCCACGGCATCCCCGTGTCGCGCAGAAAGGCCTCAATTCTTCGTAACAGCATGTTCGCCCCCGCTGGTGATTCGTCATAGGAATAATCTTTAGGTGACGGGATAAATCCTACTTGTCTAGGAAAAATACTATGTTATGAAAGATTCATGATGAACCCCGATCCCCGCACCAGATTGCTGGCCCTGTCGGAAGAAAGAGGTGTCAGCCTCGCTCGGCTTTCAACCCTGCTTGGCCGTAACCCCAGCTATTTACAGCAGTTTGTCCGCAAGGGCAGCCCGCGCAAGCTGGAGGAGAACGACCGCAGGACGCTGGCCTCGTTCTTTGGCATCGACGAGTCGGAACTGCGCTCGGCAGAGGAAAAAAACGGCGTACCGGGGCTGGATTCGCCAGCATCGCGCCGTGGTGACTGGGTTGAAGTGCCGCGCCTGCCGCTTGGCGCCTCGGCGGGGCCGGGCACTTTCGCGCACGACGAGCAGCCGGTTGACGCCTTCCGCTTTTCCACCCGCTGGCTGCGCAGCCAGGGGTTCGACCCGGCCATGCTGAGCGCGATCAACGTCGCTGGCGATTCGATGGAGCCGCTGCTGCGCGATGGCGACGAAATTCTGGTCGACCGCACGCCGCGCCCCTTGCGCGACGGCATCCATGTGATCCGCGTCGGCGATGCGCTGATGGTCAAGCGGGTGCAATCGGGCCTGCCGGGGCGGGTGGTGCTGGAGAGTGAAAACCCCGCCTATCGCTCCATCGAATTGCCGCCAGAGGACGTGGCGGTGATTGGCCGGGTGGTGTGGAAAAGCGGGCGGCTGTAACGGCTGCTTGATTCTCGGCGTTGCTGCCGCCATCTCCTGCGCATGACTTCAGCCCAAACCCTGCCTATGCGCGCCGCCATCGTCCCCGTTACCCCGTTCGAGCAGAACTGCTCGCTGCTGTGGTGCACCCAGACCATGCGCGGCGTTCTGGTGGACCCCGGCGGCGATCTTGACCGGTTGAAGCTGGCGATTGAACGCGCCGGGATCACGGTCGAGAAGATCCTCGTCACGCACGGCCATATGGACCACTGCGGCATGGCCGGGGTGCTGGCGCGCGATCTGGGCGTGCCGATTGAAGGCCCGCATGAAGATGACCGGTTCTGGATCGAACAGCTCGACGATCCTGACAGCCGCTATGGTCTGGAAGGCGAAAGCTTTGAACCCGACCGCTGGCTGGTTGACGGCGATACCGTCAGCTTTGGCGAGATCGATATGGAGGTCATCCATTGCCCCGGCCATACGCCGGGTCATGTCGTGTTCTTCCACCGCGAATCGCGGCTGGCAACCGTGGGCGACGTGCTGTTCAAGGGATCAATCGGCCGCACCGATTTTCCGCGCGGCAATCACCAGGACCTGCTCGATTCGATCACCGGCAAGCTGTGGCCGCTGGGTGACGATGTCACCTTCATCCCCGGCCACGGCGAAACCAGTACGTTCGGGCATGAGCGGCAGACCAACCCCTTCGTCACTGACCGCCGCTTCGGCTGAACGCGCTACATTTTACCCAGCGAAGTCAGCACCGCAACGACCACAAGGGTCAGTTGGGTTATCATGCCAGTGAACATGCCGATCGGGCGTCCGGCCTTGAACGGTCCGTCCATACCCAGTCCGTGCGCGATTCGCCCCAGCATGAACACCGCGCCGAGCGGGGCCAGCCACACGCCGCCCTTGCCGGCGAGTTCGACCACACCCATCAACAGCAGCGTCAGCGGCACCTGTTCGGCAAAGTTCAACTGCGCCCGCATCCGCCGCGCCAGCAGCTCGTTGCCGCCGTCGCCGATGCCGATCTTGTTCTTTTGGCGCAGCTGGCCAATGCGCATTGTCAGCCAGAAATTGACCACAACTCCGGCGGCCGTCAGGCACATGGTGGTAGGCAATAGTATGTTCATCAGGCACCCCCTTTTTCAGTTGTTGCAATTGCTATCCCGCCAGTGCTTGCAACGCACGTTAAATAAGCTATAGGCGCGCCTTCGCAGCCACTGGACACGCTTTGTGTTCCGGATGGTTCATCGCCAGATATCAGAATTCAGGAACAGGTGCCGAAATGGCTGTCCCAAAACGCAAGACTTCACCTTCCCGCCGGGGCATGCGCCGCAGCCATGATGCGCTGTCGCCTGACGCATTCCATGAATGCTCCAACTGCGGCGAACTGAAGCGTCCGCACCACTTGTGCAACAGCTGCGGTCACTACAACGGTCGCGAAATCGTCGCGGTCGGACTGTAAAGCCCGTCACGGGTTTCCGGGCGTTTCGTCCGTTCAGGGGAGTATTGGGGGGATGAGCCTGCCGCGTATCGCTATCGATGCGATGGGCGGTGATGAAGGCGTCCGCGTAATGATCGAAGGCGCGGCGCTCGCTCGCCGTCGCCACGATCGTTTCCATTTCCTGCTGGTCGGCGATGAAACGCGGATCAAGGTGGCGCTGGAAAACCACCCCAACTTGCGCGCCGCCTCCGAAATCCTCCACGCCAGCGAAGTCATCAGCGGCGAGGACAAGCCCGGGCAGGCGCTGCGCCGGGCCAAGAATACGTCGATGGGCATGGCCGTTAACGCGGTCAAGACCGGCAAGGCCGGGGCTGCGGTCAGCGCGGGCAATACCGGCGCGCTAATGGCCATTGCCAAAGTCGCGCTGCGCACGATGCCGGGCATTGATCGTCCGGCGCTGGCGGGGCTTCTGCCTACTCTGGGCAAGAACGATGTCGTCATGCTCGATCTGGGTGCCAATACCGAGTGCGATGCCCGCAACCTGGTGCAGTTCGCCATTATGGGCGCGGCCTATTCGCGCATCGTCACCGGGCTGGATGAGCCGCGCGTGCGGCTGCTGAACATCGGCACGGAAGACAACAAGGGCACCGAAGTGCTGCGCGATGCCGCCGGCCAGCTCAAGACCGCATCAAAGGAACTGGCGCTGTCGTTCGATGGCTTTACCGAGGCGGACAAGATCTGTCGCGGCGATGTGGATGTGGTGGTGACGGATGGTTTTTCAGGCAACATCGCGCTGAAGGCTGTTGAAGGCACAGCGCGTTTCGTGGCCGACCTGCTGCGCCGCAGTTTCGCCAGTTCGCTGCGCTCGAAGTTCGGCTTCCTGATCTCGCGTCCGGCGACCGAACTGCTCAAGCATCACCTCGATCCCAACAATCACAACGGGGCGGTTTTCCTGGGGCTGGACGGCGTCGTCGTCAAAAGTCACGGCAGCGCCAGCGCGCTGGGCGTTGCCAACGCGGTCGCCGTGGCCGCGCGCCTGCTGGAAGACAACCTGACCGACCGCATCAAGGCCGACCTCGCCAAAGTCGGCGCGGACAGTCTGCGCCAGACTGGCAGCCGCAGCAGGGAAGCAACATCATGAGCCGCCGATCTGTCCTGATCGGAACCGGATCGGCTCTGCCCAAACGCCGCGTCGACAATGCCGAGATGGCGAAAATGGTCGACACCACGGACGAATGGATTGTCGAGCGCACCGGCATTCGCAGCCGCTATCTGGCCGGGCCTGATGAAACCACATCCACCCTCGCCACCGCCGCCGCGCGTGAGGCGATCGCTGCGGCTGGCATAGACGCATCATCAATTGACCTGATCGTGTTGGCCACGGCCACCCCCGACCAGACTTTCCCCGCGACTGCCACGACCGTCCAGACGGCGCTCGGCTGCAACGGCGGAATCGCTTTTGACGTCGCGGCAGTATGTTCAGGCTTTCTTTATGCGCTGGGCGTTGCCGACTCGATGCTCCAGACCGGAATGGCCAAACGGGCGCTAGTGATTGGCGCGGAAACTTTTAGCCGCATTCTCGACTGGGAAGATCGCACAACATGCGTCCTGTTCGGTGACGGTGCCGGGGCGGTGGTGCTGGAATCGCGCGAGAGCGACGCTGCCGACGCGCCCGGCGTGATCGCCACCCGCCTGCACGCCGATGGCGCCCATAACGAGCTGCTGTTTGTCGATGGCGGGCCATCGACCACCGGCACGGTCGGCAAGGTTCGGATGCGCGGCAAGGAAGTGTTCAGGCACGCGGTCACCAACCTGGCCGAGGTCTTGCGCGAAGTACTTGAAATAGCAGGCGTAACTGCCGACGAAATTGACTGGGTCGTGCCGCACCAGGCTAATGCCCGCATCCTTGATGCCACTGCGCGCAAGCTCAATCTTCCGCCCGATAAGGTCGTGGTCACGGTTGATCGCCATGCCAATACTTCGGCCGCATCGGTGCCGCTGGCGCTTGACGTCGCGGTGCGCGATGGGCGGATCAAGCCCGGACAGCTGGTCATGCTTGAGGCGATGGGCGGCGGCTTCACCTGGGGCGCCTGCCTGCTGCGCATTTAGGCCTGCGTCCCGAAACAGGGCAATTCCTTACGCGCCAATGGATTGCAGTGCAGATATCATTGCCTTTTACAATTAATAGCATATCATCCCTATGGGGTCGTCACTATTGGGGGAAGGGGGCAAACATGCGCTCCATGAGCACACTTACGCGCGCAGATCTGGCCGATGCAATCAACCGGAAGGTGGGCTTGTCCCGCGCAGAATCGCTGGGGCTGGTCGAATCGATTCTCAACTTGATGAGCGATGCGCTGGAAGCCGGCGAAAACGTGAAAGTTTCGGGCTTTGGCACGTTCCTGCTGCGCGACAAGTCGCTGCGCGTGGGACGCAATCCCAAGACCGGGGTCGAAGTGCCAATTACGCCGCGCCGGGTAATGACCTTCCGCGCCAGCCAGATGCTGAAAGACCGTGTCGCCGGCGCATGAGCGATCTGCCTCAGCCTACGCTGTTTGCGGACGGCAAAGCGCCCGAAGCGCTGCGCACCATCGGCGAACTGGCTGAGGCACTTGGCGTTCGCCAGCACGTTCTGCGCTATTGGGAAGAACAGTTCCCGATGCTGCGCCCGCTGAAACGCGGTGGGGGCAGGCGCTATTACCGTGCTGAAGACGCGGCAATGGCCGAAACGATAAACCGGCTGGTTCACCGCGAAGGCTATACGCTGAAAGGTGCTCGTGCGGTGATCGAGGGGAAGTCAGACACTGCGCCAGCGTCATCATCAGTGGCGTCACAGGCGTCACCATCGGGGGGCACGCCGCCGGGCGGTGACTTCCGCTCGGGCTTGCAGGCTATCCGCAATCGTCTGGCCGCCGCGCTTTAGTCTTTTGCGTCGTCAATCTTCGATCTGAGGGCCGAGTTCCGGGTCCAGATCGCGCGGGCACATGAGATGGACCAGCCGAGCACAGCCGTCGTCAAGGTCGGCCCAGTGATCGATGTCGCATTCCAGAACGGCAAATGCGGCGGTCGGGAATTTGGCTTCGACTATGCCGCGAAGCGGGCAGGTGCCGTCATCCGGCACGAGGTCAAAGATCAGGTCTTCCAGCCCCGGATTGTGGCCGACCATCAAGACCCGGCTGACACTGTCGTCCAGTTCGCGCAGCACGTCTGCGAGGTTAACCGAACTGGCAAGATAAATGCGCCGGTCCCATTGCATAGGAATCGCGTGATCCTCACCGCCAGAGGCCAGCACGATCGTTTCGGTAACGCGCACGGCTGGCGAGGCGACGATGCGTTGCCAGTTCATGCCGTGATCGCGGATATGCTGCCCCATCAGCGTCGCTCCCTTGCGCCCGCGTTCGTTCAGCCCGCGATCAAAATCGCGGGCGCGGGCATCGTGCCAGTCAGACTTGGCGTGGCGGAACAGACCCAAAGTCTTCATGGGCGGGTTTTCACGGGCGAAACGTCGTCATTGCGGCATCGAACTTTCGGCTGGCAAAGATGCTTCACTGGCACCGCCTGCCACCCGTTGTAAAGCCTCTGCCAGGGTGCAGCGGCGCACCGGCGTGCCGGGGGGAAAGGCGGTCAGCAAGCGGCTGGGGAACGCGGCGGAGAGCACGACGAAATGCCCCGAATCGTTGCGGCTGCGGATCAGGCGGCCAAATGCCTGGGCCAGTTTCGCGCGGATCTGGCGATCATCGTGCGCCGCCCCGCCGCTCGCCGCGCGCCGGGCGCGGTGGAGAATTGAGGGCTTCGGCCACGGCACCTGCTCCATCACCACCAGCCGCAGCGAGTGGCCCGGAACGTCAACCCCGTCGCGCAAGGCATCGGTGCCAAGTAGCGATGAGCGCGGATCGTCGCGGAAAATGTCGACCAGCGTGCCGGTATCTATGGGATCGACATGCTGGGCATAGAGCGGCAGGCCGCCGCGCGCGAGGCGGTCAACGATGCGGCCATGCACTGCACGCAACCGGCGTATGGCAGTGAACAGCCCGAGCACGCCGCCTCCCGCCGCCTCGATAAGGTGGGCATAAGCCCCGGACAAGGCCGCGATATCGCCCTTTGGCACATCTGTGACGATCAGCACTTCGGCCTGCGCGGCGTAATCGAAAGGGCTTTCGGAGGCGGAAAGGCGCGGCCGTGCGTCGATATGCGCGGCGCCGCTGCGCGCTATCGCGGATTCCCAGTCCGGTTCGCCGGGGCCATTGCGGTCCGTCAGCGTGGCGCTGGTCAGCATGACGCCGTGCGAAGGTTCGAGCACGACGCGGGCGAACGGCTTCATCGGATCGAGGTAATGGCGGTGCAGGCCGACGTCATATTCGCGCGCGTCGCCCCGATCGACGGCCAGCCAATCAACGAAATCGGCGTCCGCAGGCCCGCCCAGCCGTTCGAGCAGGGCCTCCCATGCGGTGATCAGATCGATCCGCCAGGTCAATGAATGGCGCGCACCTTCGATCCGGGCGCGGCCTTGCCCGTCAAGCCAGTCAGGCGGGTCGGCCATGATCGCTTCCAGACGCACGCCAAGCTTTATCAGCGGGCGGCGAATGTCTGCCAGCGCCGCTTGCGCCGCGCCCGCCCGTTCGATGAACGCACCGTCAAGCTGCGCGGCTTCCGTCTCCAGCGCATAGCCTGCGTCCTGCGTGCCGCTTTCGTCGCGGGCGTAAGTCAGCGCGCGGACTGCGCCGAGCAGTTCCTCCAGCGGACCCGACGGCTGGCCTTCCTGCAATCGCTGCAGCCAGCCATCGCCCGGCAGTGCCTCTGCCCCGGCGCGAGCGGCGGCGACGGCCTTGGCGGTGGCTTCGTCATAACTGGCGACTTCCGACAGCCGCGCCGCCAGACCGCGCCGCCGCCCTTTTGATCCGCGCTCCGGCCCGATGATCCAGCGGCGCAGTTCGATGGCTTCGGCCCCAGTCAGCGCAGCGGCAAAGGTCGAATCGGCGGCCTCGAACACATGATGGCCTTCATCGAACACCAGCCGCGTCGGTGCCTGCGCATGATCGCGGCCCCGCGCGGCATTGACCATGACCAGCGCATGGTTAGCGATCACCAGATCGGCCTGCGCGCTCGCCCGCGAGGAGCGTTCGATGAAGCATTTGCGGTAGTGCGGGCACCCGGCATAGACGCATTCGCCGCGCCGGTCCGTCAGCGCGGCGATTCCGCGCTGGCGGAACAGCGTGCCCAGCCAGCCCGGCAGATCGCCGCCGATCATATCGCCGTCCTGCGTATAGGCGGCCCAGCGCGCCACCAGTTGCGCCAGAATCGCCGCTCGTCCGTTGAAGCCGCCTTGCAGCGCGTCTTCCAGATTGAGCAGGCACAGGTAGTTTTCCCGCCCCTTGCGCACCACCACGGGGCGACTGCCATCCTCGCGCCGCGCAGGCCACGCACGGCGGCTTTCCTGCCGCAGTTGGCGCTGCAAGGCCTTGGTATAAGTCGACACCCAGACCGTGCCGCCGGACTTTTCCGCCCACAATGATGCCGGGGCGAGATAGCCCAAGGTCTTACCAATGCCGGTGCCCGCCTGCGCCAGAAGCAGTGCCGGCTGGCCCTCACGCCGGCGCGGGGCAAAAACATGCGCGGCTTCTGCGGCATAGGCCTGCTGGCCGGGTCGCGCCTCTGCCGTGCTGCCGGTCAGGGCATCAAGCCGGTCAAGTACTTCGCCGGGATCGAGCGTGACTTGGGCGGGCTGGGGCCGTTCTGGCGCTTCGTCCCATTCCGGCAGGCGTGCGAACAGGCCGCGTTCGGACTTTTCCGGGCGGGGAATATGCGGACCCAGCAGCGGTGCCCACGGCCAGCGCAGGCGCACCATAATTTGCAGCACGGTCCATGCGCCGTCACGCTCTGGCCAGTCGGCAGCTTCGCAAGCGGCGAGCAGAACGGCGGCGGCGCGTTGCAGAAGCAGCGGGATGGCATCGTCCGAGGCTGGTTCCGGCAGGTTCAGCGCGTGGGCCAGACCCTTGGCAGTGGGCACGACAAATCGCGCCGGATGGACGAAGGCGTAGAGTTCCAGCAGGTCCAGCCCGGAAAGGTCGGGATAGCCGAGGCGGCTGGCGACCAGTGGGGCGTTCAGCATCAGCAGCGGCGTATCTGCCGCCGCCATGATCGCCTCACCCTTTGACAGCGTGCGAGTCGTGCCAGATCCGTCACACAGCCAACTGCCGCTGTGCGAAGCGTGAATCGCGGGAAGGGGCAGGGTATCGATCACCTGTCAGCGTTAGAACAGAATCGGAACGTGGGGCAACAGAAACCGGGGGAAAAATCCTCCCTATTCACAAAGTGAATGGGGAGGTGGATCGTCCGCAGCACGAGACGGAGGGTTTCTTGCGCGGCAAAGATACCCCTCCGTCAGCCCAAGCGGGCTGCCACCTCCCCATTTGCACTTCGTGAAAACAGGGAGGATTTTTTCACGGTTGAACAAAAAAGGCCCCGCCGCTGGGTAGCGGCAGGGCCTTCCTTGACGAAGTGGTTAGATCAGAATGCAGCTGTCAGGCTTGCGACAACTGCACCCTTGGTGATCTGGTGACCGGTGCGAGCGCCCGCGCCATAGGCGAGGTTGGCAAAACCGGTAGGCAGGTCGGTGCCGACGTAAGACACGTTCAGCGTCAGCGCCTTGTAAGTGAAGTCAGCGCCGATCGAATAATCGAACACGTCCTTGCCCCAGGTGTAGATGCTGTTGCCGCTCGAATAGCCGACGTGGCCCTTCAGCGTCACTGGCGTCGAAGGGATCGGAGCGGCCAGTTCGCCATAGACCCAGATGTTGTGGCCCTTTGGTGCGATGGCGGCGACGTTCTTTTGCGACGGGGTCCAGTACGTGCCGAGCTTGGCCTTGACCGGGCCGACCGGGGCCGAAAGCGAACCATAAACTTCGAGGAAGTCATGGCCCGACGTGCCCGGATAGACATAATAGATCAGGCCGCCATCAGCGGTCACGCCGCTGAATGACTTGGAATAGCCGCCGATCAGATCGAGTTCCATGTTGGAACCGCCCCAGGTGCCATTGCCGCCCAGGTTCGACGCCCAGGTTCCGACATAGACGCCCGACGAGTGTGCTACCGTGATGCCGCCCTGAATGGTCGCGCGGCTGTCAGTCTGTGAAATGCCGCGCAAACGGTACTCTGTGCCAATCGTGGCGCTGCCGGTGATAGTGATGTCGCTTGCTGGCGCATCATCAGCATAGGCCGGAGCGGCAGCTGCAAGAGTGGCTACGGTTGCGGCTGCGAAGACCGTCTTGAATGATTTGAACATGGTTCCCCCTCAGGAATCATAAGGCCAGGAGTGGCCGAAAGCTATTCAGCAACATCTGTGCCAAACCTGAAAATACAGGGCTTTTCGGCTGAAGCATGAGTTTGCCTGTGGGTCATGTGCCCAAAAAACGTGCAGATTGTTCTTCGCTGCCTGATAATTATGCGTTGCAGTGCAGCATTTTTGGCAACCACTGCAATCTCGGCATCCCGCTCGCCGGTCAGCCCCATTATTAGTTTGCTCTGTTCAAGCGGTGAGAGCCTTGCTTATAAGCCGGGGAGCCTTTTGCTGGCCGAAATAGAGGACGATGCAGCGCGCATGATCTGGTGGAACAAGCAACGCCCCGACCTTGCGGTCCTTAATCTGCAAGCTGAAAATACGCTCATTTCGCTTCTGGGCATTGAAATGATCGAAGTCGGTGATGACTGGCTGCGCGCCCGGATGCCGGTGGATTCGCGTACGCACCAGCCATTCGGTCGTTTGCACGGCGGGGCCACGGTGGCGCTGGCGGAAACGGTAGCCTCGATCGCTTCCAGCAACTGCATTGATCGCGAGCGTGTCGGTGTTGTCGGTATGGAAATCAACGCCAACCATGTGCGCCCGGCGTATGCTGGATGGGTCTATGCCACTGCCCGCCCCGAATCGATGGGACGAACCATGCAGGTATGGTCGATCCGTATTGAGGATGAGGCTGGCAAGCTGGTGTCCATCGCCCGCATGACCGCAGCGGTAATTGATCGCGCACGCAAATAGCGGACGCTGCCGCCGGACAAGGCTGCGCGGGAACATGATCAAGCATGGAGAAATGGAGAGGGGACACGTCCGGGCCGAACGAAGTCCGGTCCCGTCAGGCAGAGGCTGGGATCTGTTTACGCTGCCCGAAGGCTCGCTTTACAAACCGTCGCCATCCTGCCTGGCGGTTCCGTGATCGCATTTGTGGGCGCATCTTCCGTAGTCAGGTCGGGGGTCTTGCGACTGTGGCCTGATTCCATCCGATATCGTCCGCAAAAACGGTCATCCGTCGACCTGCCTCTGCTGCGTCTGCGGTTCGCGGACGTACTTTTTCCGAAGAAAAATGCCTGCGTGTTTTCCGATCCCGCGGTGACAAAGTCGCCGTCTCAGAATGTTACAAATTTTTGTTCAGTTTCAAGGTGTTACCCTTGCAACTTCCCGCTACTTGCACTGTTCCGATAACCAAAAGGTGCGCCTCGAAAGTGAGTCGTACAAGTGTTTTTTTGCGCAGTTATCCACAATACGCCGTTTGGACGGTGGATAACTCCATTTTTGCGGTGGACAGAGTGATCGGGCGCAAAATTCCGCCCGGCGAACCCCCGGATTCTAGCGGTCGCGCGCGGCCAGCAGACGCAGGCGGAGCGCGTTCAGGCGGATGAACCCGGCAGCATCCTTCTGGTCATAGGCACCGGCATCATCCTCGAACGTCACGTGGCGTTCTGAATAGAGGCTGTTTGCGCTTCTGCGGCCAACGACAGAGGCCTGGCCCTTGTAAAGCTTGAGCCGCACGGTGCCGGAAACCTTGACCTGGCTGAGGTCGATGGCGGCCTGCAGCATCTCACGCTCAGGCGCGAACCAGAAGCCGTTGTAGATCATCTCGGCATAGCGCGGCATCAGCTCATCCTTAAGATGGGCCGCGCCGCGATCCAGCGTGATCGATTCGATGCCGCGATGCGCGCGGGCATAGATCTCGCCGCCCGGCGTTTCATACATGCCCCGGCTCTTCATGCCGACGAAGCGGTTTTCAACCAGATCGAGCCGCCCGATGCCGTGCTTGCGGCCAAGCTCGTTAAGCGCGGTCAGCAGCGTGGCGGGCGACATCGCCGCGCCGTTCAGCGCGACGCCGTCGCCGCGTTCAAAATCGATGGTGATGTATTCGGGCGCGTCGGGCGCGTCTTCGGGATTGACCGTGCGCGAATAGACATAGTCCGGGGTTTCGTCCCACGGGTCTTCCAGCACTTTGCCTTCGGACGATGTGTGCAGCAGGTTGGCATCGGTGGAGAACGGGCTTTCGCCGCGCTTGTCCTTGGGCACGGGGATCTGGTGCTGTTCGGCCCATGCGATCAGCGCGGTGCGGCTGGTCAGATCCCATTCCCGCCAGGGCGCGATAACCTTGATGTCAGGGGCGAGCGCGGCAACGCCCAGTTCGAAACGCACCTGATCGTTGCCCTTGCCGGTCGCGCCGTGGGCGACGGCGTCGGCCCCGGTGGCGCGGGCGATCTCTACAAGGCGCTTGGAAATCAGCGGGCGGGCGATTGAGGTGCCCAGCAGATAGTCGCCCTCATACCGCGCATTGGCGCGCATCATCGGGAACACGAAATCGCGGACGAATTCTTCGCGTAAATCGTCGATGAAGATGTTTTCCGGCGTCACGCCCATCATCACCGCCTTGGCGCGGGCCGGTTCAAGCTCGCCTTCCTGGCCGAGGTCGGCAGTAAAGGTCACCACCTCGCACCCATAGGTTACCTGCAGCCACTTGAGGATTACCGACGTGTCGAGGCCGCCCGAATAGGCGAGGACGACTTTCTTGATATCCGACATGGCTTACTCCAGTGATATGCGCGGTGGCGCGCCTATCAGGCGAAGCGGTAATCCGCAACTGTTGGCGGGGTTCCGCCTAGCTCTTCGGTTCAAGATGCCATGCTGGAGCGATGTCCAGAGCGCACAATCGCGCAGTTTCCTGCTGGATGTAATCGCGGGTCATCGGCAGGTGTCCGTGGCGCTTTACCGTTTGCACATGGAAGTTCACCAGATTGCCGCTGCGAAAGCCTTGCTCCGCGCCGACCAGATAGAATTGCCACATGCGGAACATGCGCGCGTCGAACAGCTTGGTGATTTCCGCCTCGTGCAGCGTGGTGCGGCGATACCATTCGGCCAGCGTATAGGCATAGTGCATCCGCAGCACTTCGAGGTCTGACACCTTCCAGCCGGTGTTTTCGGTCGCCGTCACGATCTCGCTGATCGCGGGCAGGTGGTGGCCGGGGAAGATGTAAGTGCGCGCCCACTTGTCGCTCGGCCCCGGTTCGCCCGCTTTGCCAATGGTGTGGGTCAGCATGACGCCGTCCTCGGCCAGCAGGTCATAGGTTTTGGCGAAGTATTCCTGATAATGCGGCGCGCCCAGGTGTTCGATCATCCCGATGCTGGTGATCCGGTCGAAAGTGCCGGTCACATCGCGGTAGTCAATCAGCTTGAACTTCACCTTGTCCGCCACGCCCGCCGCTTCGGCCCGTTCGTTGGCGAAGGCCACCTGATCGGGCGCAAGGCTGACGCCGAGCACTTCGCAGCCATAATGGCGGTTCAGGTACAGCCCCAGACCGCCCCAGCCGCAGCCGATGTCCAGCACGCGCATGTTCCTGGCTGTCGCGGGATCAAGCCGCAGCTTGGCGCCGATCAGCGCCTTCTTGTCGAGCTGGGCGCGTTCAAGGCTGTTCGCCGGATCGCGGTAATAGGCCATTGAATAGAGTCGGTCTTCGTCCAGAAACAGCTCATAGAATTGCCGCGTCAGGCCATAGTGGTGGACCACGTTCTTGCTCGACCGTGTGCGCAGATTGACCTGATCGAGCCGCGATTCGATCTTGTCGGCGAACTGGCGAAACATGCCGCGCGCCCGGAACGCGCGGGGGTGGCGATTAGCCTGACCCATGACAAACAGCACGAAATCGCGCACGTCATGTGGCGGTTCGATGACCAGCCGCCCATCGGTATAGGCCTCACCCGCGCCCAGCCTGGGGTTCCTGGCGATATGCAGCGCGGCGCTTTTGTCAGTGAAGCGGACGTTTAGTGGATCGCCGGTGCCGTCACCGTATTCGTACGTCTTGCCGTCATGGTCCGTGATGATCAAACGGCCATAGCTGACCATCGGGCGAAGCATCTTGTCGAGTAACCACATAGGCTTGTTTTATGCCCTGCGGCGCGCAGGGCAAGTGCCAAATCAGGCGAGCCACCCCATCAGCGACGCCAGTTGCCACAGGCCAAGGCCAAGGAACAGCAGCGCCGCCACCATGCGCGCGGCTTTCAGCGAGACATGGCGCACCAGCGCCTCGCCAAAAAACACCGCCGGACCATCGGCGATCATCATGCCCAGCGTGGTCCCCGCCGCAACAACGGCAACGCTGTGATAGTGGGCGGCCAGAGCGATGGTGGCGATCTGCGTCTTGTCGCCGATTTCAACGAGGAAGAACGAAACCAGCGTCGTCAGGAAAGCGCCGCCGCGCGATTTGACGGCGGATTGATCATCATCGTCCAGCTTGTCAGGCACCAGTGTCCAGGCGGCCATCGCGATGAAGCCCAGCGCCACGCAGGCGCGGAACCACGGGGCTTCCAATATGCCTGCCACTTCGCTGCCGAGCAGCGCGGCGAGGAAGTGATTGGCGACCGTCGCGGCAAAAATACCCGCCAGAACATGCCACGGCGCACGGAAGCGCGCCGCCAGCAGAATGGCGAGGAGCATCGTCTTGTCGCCGATTTCGGCAAGGGAGACGACGGCGGTGGAGGCCAGCAAGGCGCTCAGCGATTCTGGGATGGATTCGAGGATCATTGCCGCGCCAGATAGAGCACGTCGCGCGGTTGGGAAAGCAGATGCTGGCCGGAATCAACGAACAGCGTCTCGCCACTGGCCAGCCATCCTTGGCTGAGGAACAGCGCGGCGTCGGCCAGTTCCTCAGGCTGTGTCAGGCGTTCCAACAGGTTCATGCGTCCGCTGACCTGATGTTCGGCGTCGGCCTGGTCAAAGCTTGGCAGCATGGCGCCGGGGGCAAGGCCGTAGACGCGGGTTTGCGCGTCCGCATGAGCCATCGCCAGCATCCTGACCGACGCGGCGAGCGCGTGCTTGGCCATCGAATACGAGAAGAAATCCGGGTTCGGGTTGGCGATCTTCTGGTCGAGGAACTGGATCACCCGGCGGCCCTGTGGGGCGTGAGCATGAGCGAGATAGGCCTGCGCCATGCGGGTCGGCACTTCGGCATTGATCGCCATTACACGGGTAAAAACGACGGGGTCGATCCCGCTCGCGGTATCGAGTTCGAACACCGCCGCGCAGTTCACCAGCAAGCGCCAGTCCGGCAGGCGCGCGGCAAGGGCGGTGACCATTGCCGTCGCCGCATCGCCATCGGCCAGATCGCAATGGACCGTTTCGGCAGAAGGCAGTTCGTCAGCCAGCGCCAATGCGGCAGCGCGAGACTGGCCGTAATGGATGACGACATGCCAACCCTCGCGCGCAAAAGCACGGGACAGTGTCGCGCCGATCCGTTTGGCACCGCCGGTAATGAGAACTGCTGGAGGCATAGGCAGGGCAAAGCACAGGCGGGAGCCTGAGGGAAGGACTTAACCCAGCGCCGCCTGCTTTTCATCGGCCAGACGATCCAGTTCCGCCCGGCTCATCTTTGTGGCAGCGGTCTTTAGCTGGCCGCAGGCGGCGTCGATGTCGCGGCCTCGTGGGGTGCGGATCGGGGCGCTGATACCGGCATCGAAGACGATGGCGGAAAAGCTGCGCACGCGCTCTGGCGTTGAACATTCATAGATCGCGCCGGGCCAGGGGTTGAACGGGATCAGATTAACCTTGGCGGGCAGGCGGTACAGGTTGATCAGGCGCACCAGCTCGCGCGCATCGTCGTCGCTGTCGTTCTTGTCCTTGAGCATCACGTATTCGAACGTGATCCGCCGCGAATTGGACGCGCCGGGGTAATCAGCGCAGGCCTGGAGCAGTTCTTCCAGTCCGAACTTGCGGTTGATCGGCACGATTTCGTCGCGCACTTCCTTGTTGGTGGCGTGGAGCGATACCGCCAGATTGACGCCGATCTCCTCGCCGCAGCGCGCCATCAGGGGGACGACGCCGCTGGTGCTTAGCGTGATGCGGCGCTTGGAAAGGGCCAGCCCGTCGCCGTCCATGATCAGCTTCAAGGCGTCGCGCACGTTGTCGAAATTATACAGCGGCTCGCCCATGCCCATCATCACGATATTGGTAAGCAGACGGCCATTGGCAGCATCTGCGCCCGCGTCTTCGTCCACGTCGGCATCAGGATCGCTGTCCAGCCCGTCCATGCGGCCCTTGGGCCATTCGCCAAGTTCGTCACGCGCCAGCATGACCTGTCCCACGATTTCGCCCGGCGTCAGATTGCGCACCAGACGCATGGTGCCGGTGTGGCAGAACCGGCAATTGAGCGTGCAACCGACCTGACTGGAAACGCAAAGCGTGCCGCGCATGTCATCGGGGATGAACACCATCTCGAACTCGTGGCCATCATCGGTGCGCAGCAGCCATTTGCGGGTGCCGTCGCTAGAGAGTTGCGCCACCACCACCTCTGGCCGCCCGAGCACAAACCGCGCGTCCAGCCAGGGGCGCATGGTCTTGGCGATGTCGGTCATGGCTTCAAAATCGGTGACGCCCCGGTGGTAGAGCCAGTGGTAGATCTGCTTGGCGCGCAGCTTGGCCGCCTTGGCATCCAGCCCGGCTGCCACGAACAATTCCGCAATCCGCACGCGCGGCAGGCCGAGCAGATCAACACGCCCGTCACTGCGCGGCGTGACCTCGCGCGGGACGGGGACGGGATCGACAAGGCCGGGGATGGCCATGAGTTGGGTGTTTGACATGAGGCCGCGCGATATAGGGTGCGGCGGGGCTTTTGGCTACTGCCTTGGATTTCGCCGTGATTCAACGCAGCTGTGCGCAGCCGATCATCGCCGCGTCCATTGCGGTTGCCGCGCCTTCAAGCCGGTAGGTGTTGGCGAACGTCCGCCCAGCCTCGTCCCGTGCGCTGACGGTCATGTGCGGGGCGGAGCGCATGGCGGCGACGATGGCCGCGTCCATGCGTTTGTCCGCCGCCCAGGCATCGCCCCCGCCGCCCACCAGTTGCAGGCGCTCGCCTCCGATCCTCAGCACGATAGGCGCGCCGGAAGCCAGTTTGCGTGACAGGCGGAAGTGGACTTGCCCGCGCTCTCCGCGCCGGGGCCATGATCCGACATCGACGTAAGGTTCAAAATCGCGCGCCCGGCTGGAAGGCTCGGCCATTGCGATGGCATAGCAGCGCGGCACCGAGGGATCGCGGAAAGCGCCCCAGCCCGCGAACACGCCCAGACTGTCGCGGGCGAGGGCAGGCACGGCGCACAGCGTGGCCGCGATTGCAGAAGCCAACAGGGCCGCGCGTTTCATGGGGTTCAGCCGTCCAGCAGATCTAGGTAGCTGACAACATCGTTGTCGGTGGCGATGAACAGGCCGTCCTGAACTTCCTCAGGCTCGGCAGCGGCGCGCTGCATGGCCTGCGCCAAGGTGCCATACATCAGCGTAGTCGCCGCGCCGCCTTCGGGATTGCCGTCAAGGTGATAGAGCCGGACGGTGGCGGCTTCGAAAGTGCTCCTCACTGCAACAGCAGCTTCAGCCCCGACGCGGTCAGCACGGCGGCGAGGGCGGGGCGCAGGAAGCCGTCCGAAGCGCGGGTTGACAGCAGGCTGCCGATGATCACGCCGGGGATCGACCCGACCAGCAGATTGCCCAGCAGCAGCAGGTTGACGTCTCCGATCACCCAGTGGCCAAGGCCCGCCAGCAACGTCAATGGCACGGCATGGGCGATATCAGTGCCGACGATGCGCGACACTGGCAGCGTGGGGTAAAGCATCAGCAGCGCAGTCACGCCGATCGCCCCCGCGCCGACTGATGAAATCGACACCAGCGCACCGATTGCGGCACCCAGCAGTATTGTGGGAACCGCAGCGCGCTTGGGATCGATCTTGTCATGTTTACCGGCAAAGGCGATCAGCTTGCGCTGAAACGCGGTGGCCACGGCCGTCAGCAGCAGCATTCCGCCCAGGATCAGCAGGATGGTATGCTCGGTCGATTTGCCGATCTTGCCGATATAAGACAGCACCGTCAGCGTGATCGCGGCAGAGGGCAGGCTGCCAGAGGCCAGCAGGCGCACGATGCGCCAGTCCACAGTCTCACGCCAGCCGTGGATCGCCGAACCGGCCATCTTGGTGATCGAGGCATAGAGCAGGTCGGTGCCAACCGCCGTCTTGGCATTCACACCGAACAGCAGCACCAGCACCGGGGTCATCAACGATCCGCCGCCAACGCCCGTCAGGCCCACCAGCACGCCGACCATGAACCCGGCAATGGCGTGCAGATAGTCAAATTGTGCGATCAGACCCATGAACCCGTTATCCCCCAAAGCACGCCCGGCGCAAAGCCCCGATTCGCCCGGCAAGGCGCGCGGAACGGACTGTCTGCCGAATGCGACCAAATTGCGGCTAGGCGAAAGAATGTCTATCAAAAAAGCAGACATTGTTGACGGGAAGATAGTTTTGCTATGAGTCAGGCTGGGGAAGGTAGGTGGAGGCAGAAATCCTCCCCGGCAAGGGGAGGTGGCAGACGCAAAGCGGCTGACGAGGGGGCCATCTTCCAAACGGCAAGGTAGCGAGTGGGCGATAGCCCCCACCACCCCCTAAAGGGGGCACCTCCCCGGAACGGGGAGGATCACGGATACCCGATAGATAAAACCTCCCATTCCTTCTCGCCCCCCGGCAAGGCAACCTTGCGCAGATCGCCAACGCTTGCGCCGCGCAAGGCGCGGGCCAGGGGTGCGCTCCAGCCGATCAGGCCTTGCGCCGCGTTCTGCTCATCATCGCCAACCATCGTCAGTTCGCGCTGGTTGTCATCCTCATCCGCGATCACCACCGTCGCCCCGAACCACACCCGCGCGCGGTCCTGCTGCTGCGCAGGATCGATCACGCGCAGCGCCTTCATCCGCCGGGCGAGGAAAGTCAGCTCCCGGTCAATCTCACGCATCCGCTTGCGGCCATAGATATAGTCGCCATTCTCGCTGCGGTCGCCATTGCCAGCGGCCCAGCTGACTACCTCGACAATGGCGGGGCGCTCTGTGCCGAGCAGATGGTCATAGCGAGCGCGGAGAGCGGCCATGCCGGTTGGGGTGATGGGCGGGGAGGTGGGGGTCATGGGTGGGTTTATATCAAAGGGTATTGATATGAAAACATGCCTTCCCCCAAACCCGACCATCCTGAGCTTGTCGAAGGATCGTCCTTATCTTCGTGCGGGTGCGCACAACCCCAAGAACAAGGACAGTGCTTCGACAAGCTCAGCATGAGCGGGTTTGGGGAGGTGGTTCAAGATTCTGGCCTGTCACAAGGACAACTTCACCCCGCCGTCCGCTTGCCAATGAAATGGCTCAGCGGATTAGCCCCCTTATACCGCGCCATATCCGGGTTCATTGCTTCATAAACCACCGCGTTTTCCAGCACGTGCTGGACATAGCCGCGCGTTTCGGAGATCGGGATGCGTTCTATCCAGTCGATCCATTCGACTGTGCCGGTGCGCGGATCGCCGTTGGCGCGCAGCCACTTGTTCACGTTGCCCGGCCCGGCGTTATAGCCTGCGACGGCCAGTGGGTAGCTGCCCTGATAATAGCGCATCAGCCCGGCGAAAAAGCTGTCGCCCAGCCGCAAGTTGAAGCTGGGGTCAGACGTCAGCGCGGTGGGGGTGAAGGGCAGGCCGAGCTTGCCGGCTTCCTGCCGGGCGGTGGCGGGCATCAGTTGCATCAGGCCGCGCGCGCCTGCGTGGCTGACGGCATTGGCGGCGAACTGGCTTTCCTGACGGCTGATCGCATGAACCATCGTCCAGTCGCTGCCCTGCGGCACCGGGATCAGCGGAAACGACGTGCTGCGAAAGTTGCCGAAGCCGTCGGTATGCGCCGATTGCCCCAGGATCACGCCGAGATCGCGGCGGCCCAGTTCTCGCGCCAGATTGGCGACGAGCACGTGATCGCCCTCGGTCACGGCCTGTTCGCTGATCTCGCGGAAAAAGCGCACGGCGGTTGGCCAGTCTGCCTCTCGCGCGACTTCGCGAACGGCGGCGGTGATCGGCTTGGCAACGAATGCGCGTTGTTCGTCCGGTGTGGGCGATGCTTTTGATTTGGTATCGAGCGCGGGCAGGGGGCGGCCCAGCCGCTCAAGCGACAGTTGGCCATAGAACTGGTCGGGGTAAGCCGCCGCAGCTTCGAAATAGCGTTTGGCGGTATCTGGCTCACCCGCTGCGACGATGGCGCGGGCGGCCCAGTAGAAGCCCTTGGAGCGCGTTTGCGGCGTGCGGGCGGCAGCGCCATAGCGATAGAACAACGAAGCCGCCGCGCGCGGTTCGCCCAACGAATTCAGCGCCTTGTTCGCCGCCAGCCACATCAGCGAGGTGTAATTGTCACGCAGGCCAAAACCGAGGCGGCTGACATCGGTGCCGGGGGCAAAGGCATCGTCGATCCGTCCGGCGATCTGCATCGCGGTGCGCGCGTCAGACGCCCGCGCGGCATCGAGTTGCAGGTCTACCCATTTCGCCGGATCGGTTGGCAGCCGGGTCAGCGGCTGGCGCACGGCCAGCATCGCGCCCGCCGCTTGGTTCTGGCCCAGCCGGCCAAGCTGCCGCGCGCGGTTGTAGATCCAGCCGGTGTCATTCAGCGCCGCAGCCGGGGGCATATAGCCTGCGTCATAAGGCGTATTGCCCTGCAAGGCCGCCAGCCGCGCGGTAAGCACCTCACGCGCCTCGCCCGAGACGTTGACGATCTGGCGCTGCGCCTGCGCATTCGCCCCGGCCCACAGCAGCGCGTCCATGCGGGCATCCTGATCGGCGGGGGTGATGCGCCCCGCCAACATCGCCGCCAGCGCCGGTTCGGCGGCGTCGCTAACCACGCCGCCGCGCCATGCCGCCATCGCCTGAGCCAAGGCATCGCCGCGACCCATAGCAGACAGCGCCAGCGCGTATTGCGCGCGGCCCTGATTGGTCAGCGGGGCGACGCGATCAAAATACGCAGCGATTCGCGAAGGCTCTGCGCCCGCCCGATCAAGCGCCGCCTCAGCCTTGCGCCGCAGCTTTTCCTCGTCGGGGAAACCGGGATAGGCCAGCAGAAAGCCTGACAATTCCGCAAAGCCCTGTCCTTCAAAGCTGGTCAGTTGCCGCCAGCGGTCAACCGCCTGCGCCATCTGGGTTGGCCCGCCCAGGCGCAGTTGCGCCCGTGCCTCGTCCCACTCACCGCCCTTGCCGACCATCTGGATCGTCTGCGGCGTAGCCGTGGGCACTACGGCGGGGCCATTATAGCCCGGCGGCAGTGCCTGAATGACCGGAACCGACACGTTCTGCGCCGCCACCGGAACAATCACCACGGCAGCCAGCAGCAGGCAGAGAATCCGCGCCCGGTGACCTGCCCGGTGACCTGCCTGGTGACTGGGCCGGTGATTTGCAGTGCGGACCATGCTGGACATTTTGGCCAAAGGCTCCTTATCAGGCGCTGAACACCGATTTTCACAAACGGCCCATGACAGGCGCGGCGTGTTGCCAAACCTCTTTGGGCTAGCTGACAGGAATTTGTCCATGTTTTCCGGCTCGATTCCGGCACTTATTACACCATTTCGCGGTGGATCGTTTGACGAGCCCGCTTTTCGCAAGCTGGTGGACTGGCAGATAGACAGCGGATCGTCCGCGCTGTTGCCTTGCGGCACCACGGGCGAGAACTCGACCCTGTCGAATGCAGAACATCACCGCGTCATCGAAGTGTGCATCGAACAGGCAGCAGGGCGCGTGCCGGTGATCGCCGGTTGCGGCAGCAACGATACGATGAACGCGGCGCTGCACATGAACTTTTCCGCCAAGTGCGGGGCCAAGGCGGCATTGGTCGTCGCGCCTTATTACAACCGGCCGAGTCAGGCCGGGCTGCTGGCGCACTTCTCCTACCTTGCCGAAAACTGCGACCTGCCGATCATTATGTATAATGTGCCGGGCCGCACGGTGACTGACCTGAAGCCCGAAACGGTGTGCGAACTGGCCCGCCGCTATCCGGCCAAGTTCGTCGGTATCAAGGATGCCAGCGGCGATCTGAGCCGTGTGACTGATCACCGTATGGGCATCACATCGCCCTTTGTACAGTTGTCCGGCAACGATGAAACCGCGCTGCCATACAACGCGGCGGGCGGCGCGGGCTGTATTTCGGTGACGGCCAACGTCGCGCCAAAGCTGTGCGCCGATTTCCAGCAGGCGTGCGCGGATAACGATCTGACGCTGGCGCGCGAACTGAACGACCGGCTCTATCCGCTGCACTACGCGATGTTCAGCGATGCCTCGCCCGGCCCGCTGAAGTACGCGATGAGCAAGGTGCTGGGATATGTGGCGGATGAACTACGCCTGCCGATGGTCCCCTGCAACGACGCGGCGCGGGCGCAAGTGGACGCGGCGCTAGTTCATGCGGGGCTGGTTTGAACATCGGCAACCTACTCAATCCAAATTCGTCATCCTGAACTTGTTTCAGGAACCATCAGGCATCCAGCGCAGTTCGTGAATTGCAAGCACAATGCAGCCGTTTTGCTTCCAATCCACAAACTGTGCCGAACGAGAAATGGGTCCTGAAACAAGTTCAGGATGACGGTGTTTGTAAGGGTGGAGTAGGGTTTTCATGCCGTGAGCCTTTCCCTTTCGCTCAACGCACCCTACAAGCCTCCACACAATGGCACGCCCACCCCCCCCCGCATTCGACAAGAAAAAAGTCGTCGCCGAAAACCGGCGGGCGAAGTTCGATTATTTCATCGATACCGTGTTCGAGGCGGCAATCGCCCTGACCGGGACCGAAGTGAAATCCCTGCGCTTTGGCGAGGGCTCCATCGCCGAATCCTATGCCGAGGTGCGCAAGGGCGAGGTCTGGCTGGTCAATTCAAACGTCCCGGAATTCAGCCACGGCAACCGCTATAATCACGAGCCAAAGCGCCCGCGCAAGCTGCTGCTGCACGAGCGAGAGATCGCCAAGATGACCGGCGCGGTAGAGCGCAAGGGCATGACGCTGGTGCCGCTGTCGATCTATTTCAACAGCCGGGGCCGCGCGAAAGTCGAACTGGCGCTGGCCAAGGGCAAGAATGCGGCGGACAAACGCAGCACTATCAAGGAACGCGACTGGAAGCGCGATCAGGCCCGGATTATGCGGGAACACAGCTGATCGCTTACCGACCGCCGGTTTGATTCGGCGACCACTTGATGCAATTACGGGAATACTGATGAGCACCCCACTATCCCGTATGCTGAGCTGGCTGCACAACCACATTCCCACGCGCGAGCAACTGGAAAAGAACCGGTTCGTGCGGCCCTATGCCCACCGCATCCTGCGGTCTGACCTTTGGCGGTTCAATCGCCGCTCGGTGCCGCGCGGCGTCGCGCTGGGGCTGTTCGTGGGGGTGATGATCCCGCTGGCCCACTTCATCGTTGCCGCTTTTCTGGCGGTGTTCGTGCGCGCCAATATCCCCGCCGCGCTGCTGGCGACCTTCATTGGCTTTCCGGTGATCTATGTCGCCCTGGTGGCGATTGCCTACAAGATCGGCAACTGGCTGCTCCATGTCGACAAGCTGACCAGCATCCAGCCGATCAGCGAAACGATGCAGCATACCGAGGCAGGCAGTTTCCTTCAGCGCATGACCGGGGCGGGGCTGGACACCGCCGTTGGCCTGTTCATCATCGCCACGGTGTTGTCAGCAATCGGCTTCCTCGCCACCAGCCTGTTCTGGCGACTGTGGGTCGCCCACAAGCGCAAGCACCGGCTGGCTCAGGCCTTGGCCGAAAGGAAGCTCCGTGTTGGCGGAGCGGTAAGCGCGCTGGACCTGCCACCCCTGCCGTGAGCGCCGCATCGCCTCCCTCGCGCCCGCTGTGGCCCTGGCTGGCGGTAATCGCCGGACTGGGGGTATCGCTGGCGCTGCTGTGGCTGGTGACGCATTCGGCGCTGGTCCTCGCCGCATTCAGTGGCGGCGTGCTTGTTCTGGGCGGGCTGGCAGCCTTGCTCGGCACGCGGCAAGCGGCTGAACCAGATACGGAATGGGCGCTTCCTGACTGGTCCGTAACCATCGCCGCGATAGACCGCCCCGATGTCGCCGTCGCCATTACTGACCGCGCCGGACGGCTGACTTGCGCCAATGCTACTTATGAGGCCTGGTTCACCGCCGGACAGGCTCCGCCGCGCCTGCACGTGGACGCGGCCTCGCTTGAACGCCTTGCCAGTGCCGCCCGCACCGCCTGGCGCGATGGCCGGGCGAGCGTGAATCCCATCGAAAGCGAAACCGAGCTGCCGGACCACCAATCTGGCGGAGGACGCTGGCGGGCAGAGGCAGAGCGGGCCGGGCGGGGCGATGATTTCCTCGTCTGGCGCTTTTTTGCACTGACCGTCGCCGATCCGGTCAGTGATCTGGTCCGCGCGGTCGATGGCAAACCGGGGCGGGCGCTCGCGCGCTATGGCATCGCCGCCGCCATCGTCGATCCCGACGGGCTTATCCGCACCGCCAGCGCCGGTTTTGCCGAGCGCGCCACCGGTAACCCCGCCGCCGCATTGACGGGCCGCGAGTTCGTCTCGTTCCTCGACTCCGATGATCGTGACCGCGTGACCTGGGCGCGCGAAGGCCGCCGCGCCGCGCCGCTGACGATGTACTACGTCCCCGTCGCCGATCCCGATGCGGCGGGCGATCCCGATCCGGACACCACGCCATCGCTGATGCTGCTCATGGATGCGGGCGTCGCCATCGGCGGCAGTTCCCCCGCCGAACTCCCCACAGCAGCCCCGCATCTTGAGGCGCTGCTGGGCCAGTTGCCGCTCGGCCTCGCGATGGCAGACCGCGACGGGCGGCTGCTCTTCGCCAACAAGGCCTTCATGCGCGCGGCTGGGCTTGAGGCAGATGCGCCGCCACCTTATCCGTCAGACCTTGTGGTCAAGGAAGACAAGGGCGCGCTGCTCGATGCCGTGCGCCGACATGCCCAAGGGCCGTCCGCATCGGGCGACATCGCCGTGCGCCTGAAACACCAGCCGGACGAGCCAGTGTCGCTCAGCCTTGCCGGAGTACGCGGGCTGGGCGAGGCGGCAGTGCTGCTTAGCCTGACCGATTCGACTGAGGAAACCCGGCTCAAACGGCAAGTCGCACAGGCCACCAAAATGCAGGCCGTCGGGCAACTGGCGGGCGGCGTCGCACATGATTTCAACAATGTGCTGACCGCCATCCTCGGCACCTGTGACCTCATGCTGCTGCGCCACACCCCCGGCGACAGCGACTATGACGACATCCAGCAAATCCGCGCCAGCTCCAACCGCGCCGCCAGCCTAACCCGCCAATTGCTCGCCTTCTCGCGCCAGCAAACCCTCCGCCCCGAAGTGCTGCAACTGCCCGATGTGGTGGCTGACATCTCGCAAATGCTGAAGCGTCTGGTGGGCGAGCGCATCCAGTTCGTCGTCACGCATGATCGCGATCTCGGCCCGGTCCGCGCCGATCCGACGCAGCTTGAACAGGTCATCATGAACCTCGTGGTCAACGCCCGCGATGCGATGCACCGCAAGGTCGATGGCCACGCCAAACTCAGCCTCGCCACCCGCCGCGTCACCGCCGCCGATGTGCGGGCGATGCGCAGCGAAATCCTGCCGCAAGCCGATTACACCGCGCTGATTGTCGAGGATACCGGCAGCGGCATCGCGCCTGAACACCTCGGCAAGATCTTCGAACCGTTCTTCACCACCAAGGAACAGGGGCGCGGCACCGGGCTGGGCCTGTCCACCGTCTACGGCATCGTCAAACAGTCCGGCGGCTTCATCTTTGCTGACAGCGAAGTGGGCCGGGGCACGCGCTTTTCGGTCTACCTGCCGGTATATCACGGTGCACAGGCCGCCAGCGCGCTACCCAAACCAGAGGCCCGCCGCGCTTGGGCAGGCGGAGGCCGCGTGCTGCTGGTCGAAGACGAAGACACCGTCCGCGCCGTCGCCGAACGCGCTCTGGTCCGCCAAGGCTACACCGTCACCAGCGCCAGCGACGGCGAGGAAGGGCTGGAACATATACAAGCGGGCGAAGAGTTCGACATCGTCGTCAGCGATGTCGTCATGCCCGTAATGGACGGCCCCGCGATGGCCCGCGAAATCCGCAAACTCGCGCCTTCGCTGCCGGTGCTGTTCATGTCCGGCTATGCCGAGGAGCAGTTGCGACGCGAGATCGACATCGAGAACATGTACTTCATCCCCAAACCGTTCTCGGTCCAGCAGATTTCTGACAAGGTGGGGCAGGTGCTGGCGGGGTAGGGGTGGAATTGTGGGTAGTTAATGTAAGTGACACCGTAACTTTAGGCGGGTGTTGACACAGCAAATGCACTTGGTAGATTTCGGATTGCCAGATCGCTGCATCATGTCCGGGATAGCCCCGGAAAACCGTCGTTTGTTTGGAAAATGAACCGAAATTGGCGGCCCGCTGCGCGCGTATATTGCGCGATGTGCGGTTGCTTTGGCAATGACCTTTCGCACGAATGCCCGGACTTCCCCCAGACAAGGAGCCTGTTGATGAGCCTGACCCCTGCCGATGGCAAGACCGACGATGAACGCATGGTCCTCGCCTTCCTCGACATGTGGGACAGGCAGGACGTCGACGGACTGGTCGCCAGTTTCACCGAAGACGCGACCTACCAGGACATGCCGCTGCCGCCGCGAGTGGGGTTGGACGAGATCCGCCGCTCTATCGAACGAGTATTCGGTGCGTTTTCTTGCCGGATCGAAACCAGTCATATCGCCTCGACCGGCAACATTGTCTTCACCGAGCGAGTGGATCACCTCGCACTCAACGGAGGCGGCGCCAAGATGCCGCTGCCCATCACCGGCGTCATGGAAGTCCGCGATGGCAAGATCGCCTTCTGGCGTGATTATTTCGATCTCGGCACCGCCGAGGAGAGTCTCGGCATCAATACTCGCGCTGACGAAAGCGACCGGCACATCCGATGACTCTACGCCGAAACACAGGATGCTTTCGGGTGATGTCAGCTTAGGGAGGGTACGGTGACAGTTGAACTATACCCCATGCAAGGTTGCGGTTGCAGCGACACGTGCATGATTCCCCAATTATTGCCAGCCACATGCTCGACGAGCAACCATCCACTGTAAAATCCCATCAACAGCTTTGTGGCTTCGTGCCTTTGTGCGAAAAATCGCATCAATGACCCTAAAAATCCACGTATCTAAATGATATAAAACAATATATTTCCGTTCTAAAAATGTTCCAGTTCCCCTCTTGTTCTTTCGGAACAAAGGCGATACAACATTGCCAGAGGTTGACCTTTCCGGTCAGCGCCAACTAGGCAAAGGGGACTTACGATGGCGGCTCAGCTCAAGCTGATCGAGGAAGGCAAAAACAAGACCATGAAGGATTCAGATCGCCAGAAGGCGCTCGAGGCAGCGCTGGCGCAGATTGATCGCGCATTTGGCAAAGGCTCGGCGATGAAGCTCGGCTCGAAAGAGACGATGCAGGTGGAAGTGATCTCCACCGGTTCGCTGGGCCTCGACATTGCGCTTGGCGTTGGCGGCTTGCCGCGCGGCCGGGTGATCGAGATTTACGGACCCGAAAGCTCAGGCAAAACCACCTTGGCGCTGCACGTCATTGCCGAAGCGCAAAAGGGCGGCGGCACCGCAGCCTTTATCGACGCCGAACACGCGCTCGATCCGGTCTATGCCAAAAAACTGGGCGTCAACATCGACGAACTGATCGTCTCGCAGCCCGATACCGGCGAACAGGCGCTGGAAATCGTCGATACTCTGGTGCGTTCCAACGCCATCGATGTGCTGGTGATCGATTCGGTCGCCGCACTGGTTCCCCGCGCTGAAATCGAAGGCGAAATGGGCGACAGCCACGTTGGTCTGCAGGCCCGCCTGATGTCGCAGTCCTTGCGCAAACTGACCGGTTCGATCAGCCGTTCACGCTGCATGGTGATCTTCATCAACCAGTTGCGCATGAAAATCGGCGTGATGTACGGCAACCCGGAAACGACCACCGGCGGCAACGCGCTGAAGTTCTACGCCTCGGTCCGCCTTGATATCCGCCGCACCGGCCAGATCAAGGACCGCGAAGAAATCGTCGGCAACGCCACCAAGGTTAAAGTCGTCAAGAACAAGGTCGCCCCGCCGTTCAAGCAGGTCGAATTTGACATCATGTACGGCCAGGGCATCTCGAAGACCGGCGAAATCCTCGATCTTGGCGTCAAGGCGGGCGTGGTCGAAAAGTCTGGCGCGTGGTTCAGCTACGATTCGATCCGCATCGGTCAGGGGCGTGAAAATTCGAAGCAATACCTCAAAGACCACCCCGAAGTTTGCGACCGTCTGGAAGCTGCGATCCGCAGCCAGACCGACAAGGTCGCCGAGGAAATGATGGCAGGCCCGGACGCGGACGACGACATCTGATCCTCAAGGGGCCGCCCGCTACCCCCCAGTGGCGAAGCTGCCCGGAACAACGAACCGGCGCGAAGGCCATCCCTTCGCGCCGGTTTTTGTTTGGGAGCATCGTGCCGTAAACCTGATTCACCCTCCCCTAAACCCGACTATGCTGAGCTTGTCGAAGCACTGTCCTTGCACTTCCGGTAGAGCGCGTTGGCACGAAGAAAAGAACGATCGTTGGGCTACGCCCGCCTTCGGCTCGACAAGCTCAGGACAGTCGGATTATGGTTCAGATTATGCGCTCGATGCTCTGGCTGCGCTAAATTCACGGCACCGACTCAGCTACCATTCACCTTCGGCACTTGTCGCCCGCTGTAACGTGAACTATCGGCAGAACCATGACTTCGACCAATGAAATCCGCCGGTCCTTCCTCGATTACTTCGGTTCGAACGGACACGATATCGTCCCGTCCGCGTCGCTGGTGCCGTATAACGACCCGACGCTGATGTTCACGAACGCCGGGATGGTGCCGTTCAAGAACGTGTTCACCGGTCTGGAAACACGCGCCGTCCCGCGCGCCACCTCATCGCAGAAGTGCGTGCGGGCCGGGGGAAAGCACAACGATCTGGATAATGTCGGCTATACCGCGCGGCATCATACGTTCTTCGAAATGCTCGGTAATTTCTCGTTCGGGGACTATTTCAAGGAACAGGCAATCCTTCACGCCTGGACCCTGCTCACCCGCGAATGGGGCCTGCCGAAAGACAAGCTGACCGTCACGGTTTACCACACCGATGATGAGGCTTTCGGCTTGTGGCAGAAAATCGCCGGGCTAAGCGAAGACCGCATCATCCGCATCCCCACATCAGACAATTTCTGGTCGATGGGCGATACCGGCCCCTGCGGTCCATGTTCGGAAATCTTCTATGACCACGGCGATCACATCCCCGGCGGTCCTCCTGGCAGCCCGGACGAAGACGGCGACCGGTTCATCGAGATCTGGAATCTGGTGTTCATGCAGTTCGAACAGCAGGCCGATGGCACGCGCGTGAGCCTGCCCAAGCCTTCGATCGACACCGGCATGGGGCTGGAACGCATCGCCGCCGTGATGCAGGGTCAGCACGATAACTATGATACAGACACCTTCCGCACCCTGATTGCCGCGTCGGAAAGCCTGACCGGAGTAAAGGCCGAGGGTGAAACCCAGGCCAGCCACCGCGTCATCGCCGATCACTTGCGCTCGACCAGCTTCCTGCTGGCCGATGGCGTGCTGCCCTCGAACGAAGGGCGCGGCTATGTCCTGCGCCGGATCATGCGTCGCGCCATGCGCCACGCGCACCTGCTGGGCGCCAAGACCCCGCTAATGCACCGGCTCGTCCCCGCACTCGTCACCGAAATGGGCGCCGCCTATCCCGAACTCGGCCGCGCCCAGCCGCTGATCGAGGAAGTGCTTGAGCGTGAGGAAACCCGCTTCCGCCAGACCTTGCACAACGGCTTGCGCCTGCTGGACGAAGCGACCGCCGACATGGCGTCCGGTGATAGCCTGCCCGGCGACACCGCGTTCCGGCTCTATGACACCTTCGGCTTCCCTTACGATCTGACCGAAGACGCGCTACGCTCACGCGGCATCGTGGTTGACCGGGCCGGTTTTGATGAGGCAATGGCCCGCCAGAAAGCCGCCGCCCGTGCCGCGTGGAAAGGCTCCGGCCAGTCCGCCGACAGCGAAGTATGGTTCGACATCGCCGAGCGTGAAGGGGCAACGGAATTCACCGGTTACTCGGCTTCCTCGGGCGAGGCGCAAGTTGTTGCGCTCGTCAGGGACGGCTCCGAAGTGCAGTCCGCCACCTCTGGCGAAACGGTGACGGTACTGACCAACCAGACCCCGTTTTACGGCGAAAGTGGCGGTCAATCCGGTGATGGCGGCATGATCACGGGCGCGGAAGGGTTGCGCCTGACTGTCAGCGATACCGCCAAGCCGCTCGGCCGTCTGCACGCGCATGCCACTGTGGTTGAAAGCGGCACGATCAAGGTGGGGGACACAGTCCATCTGGCGATTGATACCGCCCGGCGCGACGCGATCCGCGCCAACCACTCGGCCACGCACTTGCTGCACGCCGCTCTGCGCGGCCGGCTTGGCGCGCACGTCACCCAGAAGGGGTCGCTGGTGGCGGCGGGGCGCCTGCGGTTCGACTTTTCGCACCCGACTGCGCTTTCCGCCGAAGACATCGCCGCGATCGAGGCCGAAGTGAACGCCGAAATCCGCGCCAATGAATCCGTGCAGACCCGCCTGATGAGCCCGGAAGATGCCATCGAAGCGGGAGCGATGGCGCTGTTTGGTGAAAAGTACGGTGATGAAGTCCGCGTGCTCAGCATGGGCCGGGGCAGCGACATCCCCTATTCGGTGGAACTGTGCGGCGGCACGCATGTGCGCGCGCTGGGCGACATCGGCGTGTTCCGCATCGTCAGCGAGGGCGCGGTCAGTTCCGGCGTGCGCCGGATCGAGGCGCTTACGGGTGAAGGCGCACGCCAGTGGTTCGTCGCCCGGGAAGAGGCGCTGAAGGGCACGGCCAGCCTGCTGCGCACGACGCCGGATGATGTTGAGGCCCGCGTCGCCGCCCTGCTTGACGAGCGCAAGAAGCTGGAGCGTGAACTGGCGGAGGCGAAGAAAGCATTGGCGCTTGGCGCTAGCGTTGTTTCGGTATCCACCGCACATGCGTCCGGGAAGTCTACAGTAAACGGTGTCGGACTTATTAGCATCAATGGAGTGCAGTTCTTCGGTCGGGATTTAGAGGGTTACGACCCAAAAGGTCTTCGTGCTCTTATTGACGACGAAAAGGCTAAACTTGATTCTGGCGTTGTCGCAATCGTCACGGTGGTGGAAGGGCGAGGCACAATTGCGGTCGGCGTTACTGATGACCTCACGGGACGAATAAGCGCCGTTGATCTCGTACGTGTTGGCGTCGAAACACTCGGCGGCAAGGGCGGTGGCGGCCGGGCTGATATGGCGCAGGGTGGCGGGCCGGATGGTAGCAAGGCGGCAGAGGCGATCGCGGCCGTGCGAGTAGCTCTAGGGGGATAGCTTAGAACCCCTCCGTCAGTCGCTTCGCGCCTGCACCTCCCCAATTGCGCTGTGCGAAAATAGGGAGGATTTAGGCGGTGCGTTCCCGCAAGGTCGTGCTTTTCAGCTTGGGCATTTCATCCAGTTCGCCTTCTTCCATGATCTGAGCGCGGAATTCGTCGCGCTTTTCGTGGATGGAGGCGATGACGAAGCCCATCGGCACGCCAAGATCAACCAGCACCGCTTCTGACAATTGCAGCGAACTTTCCAGTGTTTCGGGCACGGCATGGCTGGCCCCCGCGCGGTAAAGCAGCGCGGCGTGGGCGGCATCGCGGGCGCGGCTGATGATCGGCAGGTCGGGGTACTGCGCGCGCAGCTTGCGCACCAGTCGCTGCGCGCCTTGGGGATCGTCCATAGTCAGGATCACAGCTGAGGCCTCGTTCAGCCCCAAGTGGATGAGCGCCGCCGGGCGCGCGGCGTCGCCGTAGGACACGGGATAGCCGTCGCGCAGAGCTTGGGCGATCAGTTCGGGATTGCTGTCGATGGCGATGAAGGGCAGGTCGTGGGTGATCAGCATATCGGCCACCAATCGCCCAACGCGGCCAAATCCGATGATAATAGCGCGCGGGCCTTCGCCAATCGCCAATTGGGATGTGGTCTGGCCGCGATCAATCCGCTTGCCGAGTCGCTTGCCCAAACCGGCCATCAGCGGCGTCACGGTCAGGCCGATGGCGGTGACCGTCTGCCAGAATTGGCCGGCTTCGGGGCTGATCAGCCGTGCGGTGATGGCGGCGGTAAGCAGGATCAGCGTGGTTTCCGATGGGCTGGCGAGCAGGATTCCTGCCTCTATCGAAGTGCCCGCCCGCGCACCCATCACGCGCAGCAGTACGCCGGTTACCACGATTTTTATCAGCAGCACTGCGGCTACGGCCAAGGCGATCTCGCCCAGTCGCGCCCAGATTAGCTGGATGTCCAGCCCCATGCCGACGGTGATGAGGAAAATGCCGAGTGCCAGGCCTTTGAACGGCGCGGTCATCGATTCGACTTCACCGTGGTATTCGGTTTCCGCGATCAGAAGTCCGGCGATCAGCGCGCCGACGATGGGTGACAGGCCGACGCCAGCAGTGGCGAGCGAGGCGGCGATCACGACCAGCAAGCTGGCGGCGAGGAACAGTTCGGGGCTTTTGGTGCGGGCGGCCTGCGCGAACAGGCGGGATAGCAGCAGGCGGCCAAGGACCAGCAGGATAGCGACGGTCAGCGTGCCCATTCCCAGCGTGTGCAGCAAATCGTCCGTGGTTTGCGCCGATCCGCCGCGTCCCATCGCGCCCAGCAGGAAGATGATCGGCACCAGCGCGATGTCTTCGAACAACAGCATCGACAGCGCCGCGCGGCCAACCGGCGTGCGCATGTCGGTAATGCGCAGCACCAGCGCGGTGGACGACATCGCGAGCGCCAGGCCGAGCGCCAAGGCGGTGTGCAGCGAATTGCCCAGCATGGCCAGCACAGCGCCGATCAGCGCCGCACCGCCCAGCAGCTCCAGCGCGCCCAGTCCGAATACTTGCCGCCGCATCGCCCATAATCGGGGGAATGACAGTTCCAGCCCGACGGAAAACAGCAGCAGGATGATGCCGAACTCGGCAAATGGCTCCAGCCCGTGGGGGTTGGTGATGGTGATGTGATAGAGCCAGGGATACTGGCCGACCATGCCGCCAAGGCCGAACGGGCCGACCAGCGCGCCGACGAGGATGAAGCCGATTACCGGGGTAATGCGGAACCGGGCGAACACGGGAATGACGATGCCTGCCGCGCCAAGGATGACAAGGGCGTCGGACAAAACGGGATTCGATGCGATTTCAGCGGCCATAGCGGCAGGTTAGGGGAAGCGGCCGCAAAAGAAACCCCTCCGCCCGCGCCGGGAAGAGGGGTTTGCTTTACCTTGCGGTATAAAAGCCAGTCGTCAGGCCATTGCGGTTTCGAGGTTCTTGACGACTTCTTCAAAGAAGCCTTCCGTGGTCAGCCACGGTTGTTCCGGGCCGATCAGGATGGCCAGATCCTTGGTCATCTTGCCGGTTTCGACCGTTTCAATGCAGACACGTTCCAGCGTCTCGGCGAACTTGACCACTTCGGGTGTGCCGTCAAACTTGCCGCGATACATCAGACCGCGCGTCCAGGCGAAGATTGAGGCGATAGGGTTGGTGCTGGTCGCCTTGCCCTGCTGATGCATGCGGTAGTGGCGAGTAACGGTGCCGTGGGCGGCTTCGGCTTCCACGGTCTTGCCGTCGGGCGCCATCAGCACTGATGTCATCAGGCCAAGGCTTCCGAACCCTTGCGCGACGATGTCCGACTGGACGTCGCCATCATAGTTCTTGCAGGCCCAGACGAACTTGCCGCTCCACTTCAGGGCCGATGCGACCATGTCGTCGATCAGGCGATGTTCGTAGATCATGCCCTTGGCCTTGAACTTTTCGGCAAAGCCTTCGGTGTCGAACACTTCCTGGAACAGGTCCTTGAAGCGGCCGTCATAGGCCTTGAGGATGGTGTTCTTGGTGGAAAGGTACACCGGCCAGCCAAGGTCGAGGCCGTAGTTGAAGCTGGCACGGGCGAAATCGCGAATGGAATCGTCGAGGTTGTACATCGCCATCGCCACGCCGGCGCTGGGGAACTTGAACACTTCGAGGTCGATGTTCTTGCCGTCTTCGCCTTCGAACACCAGGCGCAGCGTGCCGGGGCCGGGGATCTTGGTGTCGGTGGCGCGGTACTGGTCGCCAAAGGCGTGACGTCCGACAACGATGGGGTCGGTCCAGCCCGGAACCAGACGGGGGACGTTTGAAATCACGATCGGTTCGCGGAACACAACGCCGCCCAGAATATTACGGATCGTGCCGTTGGGCGACTTCCACATCGATTTCAGGTTGAATTCTTCGACGCGGGCTTCGTCCGGGGTGATCGTGGCGCACTTTACCGCAACGCCATATTTCTTGGTCGCATTGGCCGAGTCGATGGTGATCTGGTCGTTCGTTTCGTCGCGCTTTTCCACGGAAAGATCGAAGTATTTCAGGTCGATATCAAGGTAAGGCAGAATCAGCCGCTCACGGATCCATTGCCAGATGATGCGCGTCATTTCATCGCCGTCCATTTCGACGATGGGATTCGCTACCTTGATCTTCGCCATGACTGTCCTTCCGGGGAGGTAATATTGCCGATTTCCTTAGCAGGGAAACCGCGCAGGGCAAGATGGCGACGGCAGATCGGCAGTGCGATCCTTTAGGGCGCCAAATGCGAAAAAGGCGCCGCTGTTGCGACGCCCTTTTAGCGAATGGTGGGCGTAGCAAGGATTGAACTTGCGACCCCTACGATGTCAACATAGTGCTCTACCACTGAGCTATACGCCCGCACCATTCGGTCCCGCCGGGCAGCGAGGCTGCGGGGCAGGGGGCGGCCTTTAACCGCGCCTTACCGCCAAATCAAGCAGTGAAGTTTTAGAAAGCATATCTTTACAGGCGGGCGCTGCTTTGCAGGCCGAAAACGCGCTCAACTTCCATCACCAGGTCCTTGAGGTGGAACGGCTTTGACAGCACCCGTGCCTGCGGCGTCTCACGGTTGGCGCGCAGGGTGACGGCGGCGAAACCGGTGATGAACATGACCTTGGTTTCCGGGCTGACCTCGGCGCAGCGCTGGGCCAGCTCGATGCCGTCCATTTCGGGCATCACGATGTCGGACAGCAACAGATCGAACCGCTCGCTTTCCAGCAGGGGCAGGGCTGCAGTGCCGCGATCTACCGCGACCACGGAATAGCCCGCATTTTCAAGCGCGCGGGCCAGATAGGTGCGCATCGCGTCTTCGTCTTCAGCCAACAGAATGCGGATCATTGTGCCTTACCATGTTTGAACCGACAGCGTGCCCCGGTCGATCGCCGGGCCTCTGCTGCGGGTTGCGATGTCCCTGCGTCAGGACGAACCATAGGCCCGTTCGGGTTAAAATTCTTGCCACATGTTTCACGCCGGCAATGTCTTTCCCACAGGCATTGTCTTTTGCAGGACCTTTGACACAGGCGGCGTTCCGGGCCAGCTTTGGGCGATGGCAGATGGCGACGGACATGTGGATGGCAGGCAGCAAGGCGATTCGCCGGTGAACCCTGTTCCCGCGATTGGTCTTCCCGTGATTGGTGGCGGGACGATCCCGGAATCCCCCGGCATAGCGGCCTTTACCCTGACCGCGCCCGATCCTTCGGACATTCCGGTACTGATCGCAGTTCCACATGCTGGGCGGGCCTACCCCGGTTCGCTGATAGAGCGCCTGCGCAATCCTGGCTTTGCCGCGCTGCGTCTGGAAGATCGTTATATCGATCTGGTCGCGCGGGCGATTGCCGAAGCGACCGGGGCGGCCCTGCTGGTGGCGCAGGCACCGCGTGCGATGATCGATCTAAACCGGGCCGCCGACGATGTCGATTGGGACATGTTCGGCAGTGGGCCTGCCGCAAGATTGGGCCGGACGACGCCAGACAGCTATGCCCCCGGTCGCCGGTCGCGCAGCGGTTTGGGCCTGATTCCGCGCCGACTGCCGGGCATAGGCGAGCTGTGGAAGCGCCGCCATGACGAGGCCGATCTGAAGCAACGCATCGAACAGATTCATCAGCCTTATCACGCCTGCCTGTCCGAGACGCTTGCAGCCATTCGCGATCGTTGGGGCGCAGCCTTGCTGATTGATTTGCATTCGATGCCGCCGCTGGCTCCTCAAGGCGGGCAAGGTGCCCCGGAATTCGTGCTGGGCGACCGCTTTGGCGCGACGTGCGACGGGGCGCTGATCGGCTCGGCATTTGCGTATTTCTCTGCCAACCGACGCGCCGCTGCCCATAATCGGCCTTATGCCGGGGGCTATGTGCTGGAACGCCATGCCCGGCCCGGGCAGGGCATCCATGCCATGCAACTTGAGGTTGACCGTACCAGCTACCTTGACGGACGACTTGCCGAACCGGGCATTGGCCTTCCGGCGATGGCGGAATTGCTGACTGGGCTGGTTCGGCGGCTGGCTGGTGAAGTGGCCGAACTTGGCCGCCTTTCACGCGGCGATCGGTCCCAGGCCGGTGGCTGGGCAGAAGCGGCTGAATAGCTGGCCTACAAGCGTTCGAATGTGGTGGATTCGAAGTTAGTTCCATTAAAGGCAAACGTCATCCCGGCGGAGGCCGGGACCCAGAACCTCAGAAAAATGTGCCGCTACGCGACTTTAGAGTCCCCCTCGGGGAGTAACCCCTCCGACTTCAGTCGGATACTGGCTTC
>JBDTUQ010000013.1:0-50240 GCA_040007615.1 Novosphingobium sp. | reverse complement strand
GCATGCTCACCAACTGGAAGACCATCTCGGGTTCGATCAAGCGTCTCAAGACGCTGGAAGAGCAGCTCAGCGGCGACACTGCCGGTCTGACCAAGAAGGAAGTTCTTCAGCTGACGCGCGAGCGCGACAAGCTGGAAATGTCGCTTGGCGGCATCCGCGACATGGGCGGCATTCCTGACGTAATGTTCGTGATCGATGCCAACAAGGAAGAGCTGGCGATCAAGGAAGCCAACGTCCTCGGTATCCCGGTTGTCGGCATCCTCGATTCGAACGTTGATCCCTCGGGCATTGCTTTCCCGATCCCGGCCAACGACGACGCCAGCCGCGCCCTGCGCCTGTACTGCGAAACTGTCGCTCAGGCCGCAAAGAAGGGTGGCCGTGAAGCCGTCGTCAATTCGGGTGCCGATTTCGGTGCATTCGCAGAACCGATGGTTGAAGACGCTATTGCTGCTCCCGCAGCCGCTGAAGAACCGGCTTCGTTTGAAGCTGCGGTGGAAGCCGCTCCGGCAGAGGCTGCTCCCGAGGCTTGATCGCCTGAGGACGCAATACTGTAACGAACTTGCAGCGCGCCGGGTCTAACGGCCCGGCGGCTCAACATTTACAAGAGGATATGCGCAATGGCTTATACTGCCACTGACGTGAAGGATCTGCGCGAGCGCACGGGCGCCGGCATGATGGATTGCAAGAAGGCAATGGACGAAACCGGCGGCGACATGGAAGCCGCGGTTGATCTGCTGCGTTCCAAGGGGCTGGCGGCTGCTGCCAAGAAGTCCAGCCGCACTGCTGCTGAAGGTCTGGTCGGCGTGGCCGTTGCCGGCACGCGCGGCGTTGCGCTGGAAGTGAACTCGGAAACTGATTTCGTCGCCAAGAACGACCAGTTCCAGGATTTCGTCCGCTCGGCCACGCAGGCCGCGCTGGCGCAGCCTTCGGACGATATCGAAGCCTTGAAGTCTGCGGCCTATCCGGGCGGCGGCACAGTTGGCGAAAAGCTGACCAACAACGTCGCCACCATCGGTGAAAACCAGCAGTTGCGCCGCGCCCGCACCATTTCGGTCGAGCAGGGCCTTGTCGTTCCGTATATGCACAATGCCGCTTCGCCGAACCTCGGCAAGATCGGCGTTCTGGTCGCGCTGGAAAGCGAAGCCGGTGTCGACGTACTTGAACCGCTGGGCAAGCAGATCGCCATGCACATCGCTGCGGCTTTCCCGCAGGCGCTGAATGCAGCCGATCTCGATCAGGACATGATCGCCCGCGAACGCAAGATCGCCGCTGAAAAGGCAGCCGAAAGCGGCAAGCCCGCCGACGTTCAGGCCAAGATGGTCGACGGCGCGGTCGCCAAGTTCGCCAAGGAAAACGCCCTGCTCAGCCAGGTGTTTGTCATGGATAACAAAACCCCGGTTGCCCAGGTCGTCGAAGCGGCTGGCAAGGCTGCTGGCACCAAGATCGTGCTTAAGGACTATGTCCGCTTCCAGCTTGGCGAGGGCATCGAAAAGGTCGAAACCGATTTCGCAGCAGAAGTTGCGGCGGCGGCTGGCCTGAACTGATAATCTTCCCCTCTTCGAGGAAGTTCTGACGAGGCCCGGGCGAAAGTCCGGGCCTCGTTTGTGTTAAAATCAGCGTTTAGGCGGCAGCAGGGTTACTTCCCAGAAATCGGGCTTCACCAGAAACCGTACAGAGATGACACTGGTGCCAATCCCGGCGGTGACGATTAGCGTATGCCCGTTCTCATCGACCCGCCCGCACACATAACGCTGGCCGAAATGCGATCCGGTCTGCACATAGCCGCCCCAGGGAAAACGGATCTGGCCGCAATGGGTATGCCCGGCCAGCAGCAGCGGGATGTCGCGCGGCAGGCGATAGAACACGTCCGGCGTGTGGCTGAGGATAACGGTCGCGTCGTGCTCTGGCGGCAACGCCCTGAGCAACGCACGCCCCCGCGCATGTCCTGAAACGGCATCGCCGAATCCGCCAATCACCAGCGGCCCGCGCCGGGTGAAGGTGTTTTCCAGAACCTCGACGCCAAGCCGCCGCAGTTCTACCTCCGCCTCCGCCCCGTTGCGCCAGTGATCGTGGTTGCCCAGCACTGCGATGGTGCCCAACCGGCTTTCCAGGCCGCCCAGCGGTGCCAATGCATCGCGAAAGGAATAGCGCCACCGCTCTGGGTAGCGGTCGCTGATCAGATCGCCAACGATGAACACCAGATCGGGGTGGAGTGCGTTCACTTGCGCAACCACACGGGCGAGGCGTTCAGGTGGCATGTCAGGCTGCGCGACATGCAGGTCGGAAAGCAGGACTGCGCGCAGCGGCGGCGTACCGGGTGGCAAGCCGGGCAGGGTGACGCTGGTTCGGCGCACGACCGGATCGGCAGTGGTATCGCGCCAGGCAATCGCCGCGCAGGTGGCAACTGCCGCCACCAGCAGCACCAGCACAGCCATCAAAATCCGGCGGCGGCGCGTGCGCGCGTGCTTGCCCACAGTGTATCCCTTTACGTGCCAGCCCGTTGGCGGCTAAGGACCGCGCGCACCATAACTATTCCTTACCGGATTCCCGCTCCATGTCTCAAGCTTTAGCGCGCCCTTCATACAAACGCATCCTGCTGAAATTGTCGGGTGAAGTGCTGATGGGCAGCCAGCAGTACGGCATTGACCCTGAATTCGTCGCCGAACTGGCGCAGGAAGTGAAATCGGCCAAGGAATCGGGGCTGGAGATTTGCCTGGTCATCGGAGGCGGCAATATCTTTCGCGGCATGGCGGGCGCGGCCAAGGGGATGGACCGGGCGCAGGCGGACTATATGGGTATGCTGGCGACGGTGATGAACGCGCTGGCCATGCAGAATGCGCTGGAACAGCTTGGCGTGCCAACGCGCGTGCAGTCCGCGATCGAGATGGACAAGGTCTGCGAACCGGTCATCCGCCGCCGCGCTGAACGGCATCTGGAAAAGGGCCGGGTGGTGATCTTCGCTGCGGGCGTCGGCGCTCCCTATTTTACCACCGATTCCGGTGCCGCCTTGCGCGCGGCTGAGATGAAGTGCGATGCCTTGCTGAAAGGCACCAGCGTTGACGGGGTGTACGATTCCGATCCCAAAACGAATGCTTCGGCAAAGCGTTATGATACAGTGGATTACGATACAGTGCTGGCAGACAACCTGAAGGTCATGGATGCCAGCGCAGTGGCGCTTTGCCGTGAAAACAACATTCCGATTGTCGTGTTTTCCATCCGCGAGAAGGGCAACCTTGCCCGCATTCTTGCCGGAGAAGGAACGCGGACCGTCGTGCAGAAAGGAGCCTGAACCGTGGCGAAATTTGACAAGGCCGATCTTGAGCGCCGGATGAAGGGCGCAGTAGATTCGTTGAAGCATGATCTGTCGGGCCTGCGCACCGGTCGGGCGAACACCACCTTGCTCGAACCGATCATGGTGACTGTCTATGGCAGTTCGATGCCGATCACTCAGTGCGCAACGATCTCCGCGCCGGAACCGCGCATGTTGACCGTGCAGGTGTGGGACAAGATGAACATCGGCCCGGTGGAAAAGGCGATTCGTTCGGCGGGGCTGGGGCTCAATCCCATCAATGACGGCAATACGCTGCGCCTGCCGATCCCCGACCTGACGCAGGATCGCCGCAAGGAACTGGCCAAGCTTGCCAGCAAATACGCCGAAAACGCCCGCATCGCCATCCGCAACGTCCGCCGCGACGGTATGGAGAACCTTAAGGCCGATGAAGCCAAGAAGGAAATCTCGGAAGACGAACGCAAGCGCGCGGAAACCGAAGTGCAAAAGCTGACCGATGAATTGATCAAGGCCGCCGATGAAGCCGCTGCGGCGAAGGAAAAGGAAATCCTGACCCAGTGATGGGGCAACTTTCTTCCCCCCTCCTCTTTAGGGGAGGGGCCGGGGGTGGGGCCTGTCCTCCGATCCTATCGCCGCGTGTTAACGAGACACCCCACCCCAACCCCTCCCCTAAAGAGGAGGGGCTTAAGTGACTGATACATCACACCAAGCCCGCCATGTCGCCATCATCATGGACGGCAATGGCCGCTGGGCGAAAAAGCGCCACCTGCCTCGCGCGATGGGCCACAAGAAGGGCGTCGATGCCGTGCGCCGACTGGTCAAGGCGGCAAAGGGCATGGGGCTTGAGGCGCTGACGCTCTACGCCTTTTCTACCGAAAACTGGAGCCGTCCCGAGGACGAGATCGCCGCGCTGATGGGCTTGCTCAAGGCGTTCATCATCGCCGACCTCGATGAATTCGCAGCTGATAACGTGCGTCTGAAAATTATCGGTAATTACAAGGCGTTCCGGCCTGATATTGTCGAACTGATTGAAGGTGCGCTGGCGCGAACTGCGGCGAATACCGGGACGACTTTGGTGGTCGCGCTCAATTACGGTTCTCAGGACGAGATCGCCCGCGCCGCCAATGCGGCTGCCGCCAAAGGCCCGATCACGCCGGAAAGCATCGCCGCCGAACTCGATACCGCAGACCTGCCGCCGCTCGATCTGCTGATCCGCACATCGGGTGAAATTCGCCTTTCGAACTTCCTGTTGTGGCAGGCGGCCTATGCGGAGATGTGGTTTACCGATGTGCTGTGGCCGGATTTCAAGCCCGCGCATCTGGAAGAGGCGCTGGCGGAGTTTGCCGGGCGGGAGCGACGCTATGGCGGGCGTTAATTCCTCACCGGAATGGGGAGGGACAATCGCCCCCTCAAAAAAAGCCCGTCATCCTGAACTTGTTTCAGGACCCATTTTGCCGCCAGCACGGCGTCGCCGGACAAGCGCCAACTGCGCGGCGGCTTACCATCCCGCAACGCCTGCACTTCAGGCGCGATGGGTCCTGAAACAAGTTCAGGATGACGAAATTGACGGGATTTGCGCATGACCGAACCCCAACCCCAGCCCAAAAAATCAGATCTTGGCGTGCGGACAGCATCGGCAGTGGTCATGGTCGCGGTGGCCGGGACGGCGCTGTGGCTAGGTGGCTGGTGGTGGACTGTGTTCGTCGCGGCGGTGGCGATTGGGGTGTTGTGGGAGTGGTGGGGGCTGGTGCTTGCAATAACAAACCACGTCGTGAAGCGGGGGGCATGGCTTGTTGCGGGCCTTTTGTACGTTGGGGTTGCTGCGGCGACGCTCTGGTTATTGCGTAATGGCCCCCCCTTTGTTGCATTGCCGATGCTGGGAGTTGTCGTGTTGGCAGTGATCTTTACCGATATTGGAGCCTATTTTGTCGGCCGCATGATTGGCGGACCTAAGATCGCTCCATCTATCAGCCCTTCGAAGACTTGGTCCGGTCTGCTTGGAGGAATGGCTGGATCTGGTGTAGCTGTCGTGCTTGTCACGTCTCTGCATGAAGGTATTGTGGGCATTGGCTGGAAGCTGGGAGTTGGTGCCATGCTTGCCATCATTGCCCAGTCCGGTGACTTCTTCGAAAGTTGGATGAAGCGTTGTGCGGGCGTGAAAGATTCGGGCAGTCTCATCCCGGGTCACGGCGGCCTTTTTGACAGAGTGGACGGGCTACTTGCTGTTTGTTTCGTGATTGGTGTGATGTCGCTCGCCCTATTCGGCGGCATCCTCTTGAGCGGCGGTTCGTTACTGCCAAACCCTGTATGACCCGCACCATCTCCATTCTCGGCGCAACCGGCTCCATCGGCGCTTCCACGCTTGACCTGATCCGGCGCGAGCCGGGCAAGTGGCGGGTGATCGCACTCACTGCCAACTCCAACGCCGCCGAACTCGCCAAACTCGCCCGCGAGTTTTCCGCTGAGGTCGCGGTTGTCGCCGATGAAGCGCACCTGCCTGAACTGCGCGTCGCGCTTTCTGGCTCGCAAATTGCCGCTGCGGGCGGACCAACAGCCCTGATCGAAGCCGCGTCCCGCCCGGCAGACATCACCATCGCCGCCATCGTCGGCTGCGCTGGCCTTGCGCCCACTATGGCGGCCATCGAAAACGGCGGCACGATCGGGCTGGCCAACAAGGAGGCGCTGGTTTCTGCGGGCGAAGTGATGACCCGCGCCGTCGCCCGCCACGGCGCGACGTTGCTGCCGGTGGATTCCGAACACAACGCCATCTTCCAGTGTCTGGCGGGCAACGACCCCGCCCATGTCCGCATGATTACGCTGACGGCCAGTGGCGGGCCGTTCCGCGATTGGCCCTACGAACAGCTTGCCGCCGCCACTCCGGCGCAGGCGGTCAAGCATCCCAACTGGGATATGGGCGCGAAGATCAGTGTCGATTCGGCTACCATGTTCAATAAGGGGCTGGAACTGATCGAGGCCTACCACTTGTTCCCGGTGGGGCTGGACCGGCTGCGTATCATCGTCCACCCGCAGTCGGTGGTGCATTCGATGGTCGAATACCGCGACGGATCAACGCTGGCGCAGCTTGGGCCGTCTGACATGCGCGTGCCAATTGCCTCGGCTCTGGCTTGGCCCGCGCGGATGGATACGCCTTGCGAACCGCTCGATCTGGCGGCGATAGGCGAATTGAGTTTCCGCGCGCCCGATGAACAACGCTTTCCCGCCACGCGCCTTGCCCGTCAGGCGGCAGAGGCGGGCGGCGGCATTCCGGCCGTGCTGAACGCCGCCAACGAGGTGGCCGTGGCTGCGTTCCTGGGCGGTAAGCTGGCATTCACGCGCATCGCGGTAGAGGTGGAGCAAGTGCTATCCCGCTTTTCCCCCCGCGCTCCTACGTGCCTCGCCGAGGTGATCGCCGTTGATGCGGAGGCGCGGGCGATTGCCGCGCAAATACTGGAGCTGACTTCCTCTTGACCCATTCACCGTCGATCCTGATCACCCTGTTCGGCTTCCTGCTGTTGATCGGGCCGTTGGTGATGGTGCACGAGTTCGGCCATTACATCGTCGCGCGCTGGTGCGGGGTGCGGTCAGACGTGTTCTCGCTCGGCTTCGGCAAGGAACTGCTGGGCTGGACTGACAAGCGCGGCACCCGCTGGCGCATCGCCGCGCTTCCGCTGGGCGGCTACGTCCAGTTCGCTGGCGACCGCGATGCGGCCAGTGCGCCCGATAACGCCGCGCTAGCCGCGATGACGCCGGAGGAACAGGCGCAAACCTTCCCCGGCAAACCGCTGTGGCAACGCGCGGCTATCGTCGCTGCCGGGCCGGTGACAAACCTGCTGGTGGCCGTGCTGATCTTTGCCGCGTTCAACCTCGCCTATGGCAAAGTCACCGCGCCGCCGGTGATTGCCTCGTTCGCGGCGGGTACTCCGGCGCAGGCGGCAGGGTTGAAGGTTGGCGACCGGGTGCTGGCGGTCGATGGCCGCAAGGTGGATCAGTTCACCGACATTGCCGAGATGGTGATCCCCTATCCCGGCCAGACCGTCTCCATCGCCATCCAGCGCGACGGGCGCGAAATGGCGCTGCCGGTCAAGCTGATGAGCTTTACCCTGAAGGACCGCTTCGGCAACGAATCGCACATTGGCCGCCTGGGCATCGCGCCCGAAAAGCCGGTAATTGTCGCGGTCGGCCCGATTGAGGCGCTGACGCTGTCGGTCAGGCAGACCGGCGGGGTGATCCGCATGATCGGCGTGGGCATCAAGCAGATCGTCATGGGCGACCGGTCAATCAGCGAGCTGGGCGGGCCTATCAAGACCGCCAAATACTCTGGCGAGCAGCTTAGCATGGGCTGGCTTTCGTTCGTCAATTTTGCCGCCTTCATCTCGATTAACTTGGCATTCATCAACCTGTTGCCAATCCCCACGCTCGACGGTGGGCATCTGGCATTCTACGCGGCGGAGGCAATCCGGCGCAGGCCTGCCGGTGACCGCAGTCAGGACTGGGCGTACCGCACCGGGCTGGCATTCGTGCTTGCTTTCATGCTGTTCGTGACGATCAACGACCTGACCTCGCTGTTCGCCTTTGGGCGATAGGCGCCGGGTTGGGGCAAAAAGGCGGCGACAACCTGGGTGTGATGCGGACAGATTGCTTGATCGATACCGCTTCATCGGGCAGAGGGCAGCGACGAATGCCTGCGCGTTACGGGTTTTTCCCCGGACGGCGCAGGTCTGGTAGAATTGATCGGGAAACAGCGTGTCGATGATGGAACGGAACATGGTTCACAGCTCGGCGGTCCGCCGCATCTCTCCGCGCCTTGCCGGCCTGCTGGCCAGTTCGGTGCTGGCGGGATTGCCGGTCGCGGCGATGGCCCAGAATGCGCCTGTTGCCGCTCCTGCTGCGGCGGCTGCACCTGCTCCGGTTGTGGAAGCTCCGCCGGTCGAGCAGATCATCAGCTCCATCGACGTTCAGGGCAACCAGCGGCTGGAACGCGACACTATCCTGTCGTACATCCGCATGCGTCCCGGCCAGCCTTACAGCCAGGCTCTGGCCGATCAGGCGCTGAAAGACCTTTACGCCACCGAACTGCTGTCTGACGTGCAGATCCGCAACGATGGCGGCGCAGTGGTGGTGGTGGTCAAAGAAAACCCGGTCATCAACCGCATCATCTACGAAGGCAACAAGCGGCTCAAGGAAGACAAGATCACGCCCGAGGTCAAGATGGCCCCGCGCCAGATCTTTACCCGGTCGAAAGTGCGCGCCGACGTTGCCCGCCTGATCGAACTATACAAGCGGCAGGGGCGCTTCGCCGCCACGGTTGAGCCGAAGATGGTCATGCTTGACCAGAACCGCGTCGATATCGTGTTCGAAATCAACGAGGGGCCAAAGTCCAAGGTCCGCCAGATCAACATCATCGGCAACAACCAGTTCGGCGATGGCGAAGTGCGCAGCCAGATGGTGACCAAGCAATCACGCCCGTGGAAGTTCATGTCATCCAAGGACAGCTACGATCCCGATCGTCTGGCCTATGACCAGCAAAAGCTGCGCCAGTTCTACCTGACCAAGGGCTATGCCGACTTCCGCGTGGTTTCAGCCGTGGCCGAACTGACGCCTGACAAGCACGATTTCATCATCACTTACGTGGTGGAAGAGGGCAAGCGTTACAAGTTTGGCGACGTGAAGGTCGAAAGCCAGCTGCGCGATTTTGACGGCGAAGTGCTGGCCAAGCAGCTGCCGATGAAAAAGGGTGACTGGTACAATGCCAAACTGGTGGAAGACACCATCGACAAGCTGAACCAGACCGCTGGCACCTTTGGCTATGCCTTTGCCGATGTCCGTCCGGATTATGCCCGGAACAAGGATGACCTCAGCATGGGGATCACCTTCCAGATCGCCGAGGCACCGCGCGTTTATATTGAGCGGGTGGACATCAACGGCAACACCTTGACGCAGGACAAGGTTGTGCGCCGCGAATTCCGCCTTGCAGAAGGCGATGCGTTCAACTCGATCCAGGTCAAGCGGACGACCAACCGCATCAACTCGCTGGGTTATTTCCAGGAAAAGTTCGAAGTCAAACAGCAACCCGGCAGCGCGCCTGACCGCGTCGTGCTGGAAGCCAACGTTGAGGAAAAGCCGACCGGCGAATTGCAGCTTTCGGCTGGCTTCTCGTCGCTCGAAAGCTTCATTCTGCAGGCGTCGATCCAGCAGCGTAACTTCCGTGGGCGCGGTCAGACGGTGGGCACCAGCATCAGTTGGTCGAAGTATTCGAAATCGGCGCAAGTCAGCTTCACTGAGCCTTATGTGTTCGACAAGAATATCTCGGCCGGCATCGATATCTATCGCCGTGATTATAACAGCTTCAACTACGTGAACACCAACCGCAACACCACCTATCAGCAGGCGACGACCGGTTTCCAGCTGCGTGCGGGTGTGCCGTTGACAGAGTTCACGAGCATGATCGGGCGTTACACGCTCAATCTTGACAACGTTTCACTGGATCAACAGCAGTTCTATTCTGATCGACTGCTGCCGCCAAAGCTGACTTGTGACCCCCTGCTGGCCGGACCTTATCTTTGTGAGGCAATTGGCAAGCGCACAACTTCCAGCCTGGGCCTGACGCTGGCATACGATACGCTCGACAACCGCCAGCACCCGACGCGCGGCAATACAGCATCGGTTACGGCGGAATTTGCAGGCCTCGGCGGCTCGGTCAAGTACGCGCGGCTGACTGCCAACGCGGGTAAGTACTGGTCAGTTGGCAAGGGCTTTATCTTTTCGATCACTGCCGAAGGTGGTATTATCAAGTCGTTGAAGAGCAGCTCTGTTGCTGGTTCGGATGCGATACGTCTGACTGACCGGTTTTATCTGGGCGAACCGCAGATTCGCGGCTTCGATATTCGCGGTGTCGGCCCACGGGTTATCCGCAAGCCTTACGTTGACAGTAACGCCGATGGCGTCATCGATGGTGCGAACACACGCTGCCTGACCCCCACTACCAGCGGAACGACGACTACTAATGTCAGCACGATCAAGGATCCATTGGTTGCTTGCGGCTTGGGTGCGACAGTGCTTTCACCTGACACAGTGAGCACAGACAAAAATGCGTGGCAGGACGACGCTGTTGGCGGCAAGTATTATTACATGGCACGCGCAGAACTGGAGATTCCGCTTGGTTCGGGCGCAAAGGAAATGGGCATCCGGCCATCGATCTTCCTCGATGCGGGTGCGGTATGGGGCATAACTGCTCCGATCCCGCAAAATTATCCTAACGGGGTGTTCATTCCGACACGCGATTCAACCGGTGCTGCGCTCTACACACAGGTGGATTCGCGCGATGCAACAACGGGTAATGTCGCTACATCGTCGACCGTCACGAGTTCGATCAATCCACATCCGCCATCTGCCGCTGACGCCAACAATACTGCTCAGGGTAATAATATCGCTGCATTCCAGGAATTCTACTTCGGCGATAGCTGGAAGCCGCGCGTATCTGTCGGCATCGGATTCAACTGGAACTCGCCGTTCGGTCCGTTCCGTATCGACTTTGCCAAGACCCTGCTGAAGCAGCCGGGCGATTCAACGAAATCGTTTACTTTCAACGTAGGAACCCAATTCTGATGAACACCTTTTTCAAGGCTGCGGCCATGACCGCACTTCTGCTTGGCACTGCCTCCGTCGCTACTGCGGCTCCTGCGCGCCGCGCGGCTCCTCTGCCGCCGAGCGCTTCGGCACCGACCCCGATCGCTGGCGGCATTGTCGTGCCCGGTCTTGGCGTCGCCAATCTCGACGCGGTGATCGCCAATTCGAACGCCTTCAAGGCCGCGCAGGCCCAGCGCCCGGTGACCTACAAGGCGCAGTATGATGCCGCCGAAGCGCGCCGCAAGCAGATCTCTGAACAGCTGACCCCGCTGGTCAACAAGTTCCAGGCCGATCGCGCTGCCGCGACCCCCAACGCAGCATCGCTGACCGCTCAGGCGACGACGATCCAGCAGCTCAACGACGCCGGTTCGCAGGAACTGCAAAAAATCCTTGAGCCGGTCGGCCAATCGGAAGCCTATGTGCAGGAACAGATCAGCGACAAGCTGTCGCCCGCCATCAGCGCGGCGATGACCAAGGCGCGCGTGACGATGCTGCTCAGCCCGCAGTCGGTGCTGGCCGCGACCAACGCCTATAACCTCAATGCCTCGATTCTGGCAGAACTGAATACGCAGATCCCCAGTGCGCAGCTGGTCCCACCCGCTGGCTGGGAACCGCGCGAAGTGCGTGAGCAGAAGGCTCAGGCCGCCGCCCAGCAGGGCGGAGCCGCTCCGGCAGCACCGTCCACTGCGCAGCAGCCTTCGGGCCGCTAAGGTAAATTGGAGGGGCCTTGAAGCGATTCAATGTCCCTCCAAAAATCCCGACTACCCTGAGCTTGTCGAAGGGCCGTTCTATTTCTTTGAGTTAAGCGCGAGCCTTGAGAAAAGGACAGCCCTTCGACAAGCTCAGGGTAGTCGGTTTTTGTTTTCAGGTCAGAGCTTCGGGGCAAAGGCAGAATGAGCGATAATTTGTCTGACGAAACACCGAGCGCCGAAACGCTTGGCCGGTCGCTCGATATCCGCGAAGTGCTGGCGGCACTGCCGCACCGCTATCCGATGCTGCTGGTTGACCGCGTCGTCTCGCTGGTTGCCGACGATCACATACGCGCGATCAAGGCGGTCAGTTTCAACGAAAGTTTCTTCCAGGGCCATTTCCCCGGCCGCCCGATCATGCCGGGCGTCTTGCAGATAGAGGCGCTGGCACAGGCGGCGGGCATTCTGGCGGTCGAATCGCTTGGCCTCGCCGGATCGGGCAAGCTGGTCTATTTCATGGCCATCGAACAGGCCAAGTTCCGCGCGCCAGTTGAACCCGGCGTCCTGCTCCAGCTTGAGGCCGGTTTCGTGCAGAAGCGCGCCCGCGTCTGCAAGTTCTGGGGCAAGGCATCTGTCGATGGCACGGTGACGTGCGAAGTGCAGTTCACCGCCATGATCGCAGACCCGCCCGCCTGACCGGCATTTCCGCAGGCGCAGGTTTGGGCGGGGTTGCCTTCCGCTGCGCCGCCCGCTATGCGCGCCGCTTCCCATTCGGGCCGGTCGGAACCGGCCAACAGCGAAAGACAATGCGATGAAGGCCGAGATCCATCCCGATTACCACATGATCAAGGTGCAGATGACTGACGGCACCGTGTACGAAACCCGCTCCACCTGGGGCAAGGAAGGCGACACGCTGGCTCTCGACATCGATCCGACTTCGCACCCCGCATGGACCGGCGGCACCCGCCAGCTCGACCAGGGCGGCCGCGTTGCCCAGTTCAACAAGCGTTTCGGCGGACTGTCGCTCAAGAAGAACTGAGCGGGCGTTTCAGCCACAATGCAAAAGGGCGGCCCGCAACGGCCGCCCTTTTTCGTTGGCGGGGAGGCCAATAGACGGTGGCCCACGCAGAATATTCAGCGCTGCGTTAAAACGTATAATCCGGCAGCGAATGGAATGCGGTTTTCAGTGCCTCACCCCAGCCGGCGGAGATGGAGCGGTAGTAAGGATCGTCGGCGGTGATGCGCCGGGAGTGGAGCGGTTCGAACCGGTCATGCTCCATCACCAGCAGATCGAACGGCAGGCCGACCGAAAGATTGGCCTTCACCGTCGAATCAAAGCTGACCATGATCAGCTTGACCGCGTCTTCGAAGCTCATGTCCCACTCATACCCGCGCACCAGAATCGGGCGGCCGTATTTCGTTTCGCCGATTTGGAAAAACGGCGTGTCGGTACTCGCCTCGATGAAGTTGCCTTCGGCGTAGATGTTGAAAAGCCGGGGCTTCATGCCCTTGATCTGACCGGCTAGGATCATTGATGCCTTGAACATGTCGCTGCCAGTCTGGCCCGATTCGGCGCGCTGTGCCTCGATCGTGTCGTTCAGCAGCTTGCCCACCAGCGTCGCCACCTGAAACATGGTCGGCGCTTCGAGCAGCGAGTTGTGACGTTCGGGCGGGGCCTTGGTGCGTTCTTCAAGCTGGCTGATAACCGCCTGAGTGGTGGCGAGGTTGCCTGCGGTCATGATCGAAATGATCCGCTCACCCGGCACCGACCACTGCGACATCTTGCGGAACGTGGATACGTTATCGACGCCCGCATTGGTGCGGGTATCGCTCATCAGGACAAGCCCCTTGTCCAGCATCATTCCGACGCAATATGTCACAGACGTGCCCCCACTTCGTGACCTTACTGCTCAACCGTCTGCTGTTCAACCGCTACGCTGACCGCCATCGAGGAATCGCCGGGGCCAAAGGTTATGCCGGTAATGGGGGCTGCATCGCGGTAATCGCAGCCGCTTGAGACGCGAACATAGCCCGAATCGGGGCTGATCCCGTTGGATACGTCAAACGCGACCCAGCCCAGCCCATCGACCAGCGCCTCTGCCCAACCGTGCCCGGCGTCCTGATCGACCCGGTCGGCCATTTTGAGGTAGCCGCTGACATAGCGTGCCGGAATGCCCATCGCCCGCGCGCAGCCGATGAACACATGGGCGTGATCCTGGCACACGCCATGCCCGGCTGCGACGGCTTGTTCGGCGGTAGTCGTCGCGTCGGTATGGCCGGTCATGTAGGTCACGTTGCCGTGTATTGCGCCTGACAGTTCGTGCAGGAAATCGATTGTATTGGACCGATCTGCCGTCAGCCCTGCCGCCAAAGCGCGCATCCGGGGGCCGGGCTTGGTCAGTGCGGTCTGGCGCCGGAACGCCCACAGCGGCATGTGCCCTGAATGATGGCCGAATATACCCGCATTATCAGCCGTTTCGACCAGCCCTGAGCAGCTGATTTCCAGTGCTTGCACCCCACTGTCTAGCGACACCAGCGCCGTGTGGTTATTATGATGATCGGCGTATTCGGCCTGCAACCTGGCTCCCACAAGATCAAGGTTCCATTCGATCACCCGCTGTCCGTGCGTGGACTTTGGCTTCAATCGCAGTCGCTGCAGTCCGTGGTCGACGGGGCGGCTAAATTCATAGCGGGTGGTGTGGCGAATGTTGAGCAGCATCAGGCGGTAAACCGATAATCCGTTGAGATCGCCTCGGCAATCTTCTGGTTTCTGACAATGAAATCGCCGATGAATTCGTGGAGTCCACGTTCGACGATGCTTTCCACGGTGGCCGATTGCAACGCGGTATCGGCAGCGTTGATGAGCGCCTGGGAATGGCTTTCCTGCCCGTATTCGCGCACCAGTCCCGCGATATTGCTGCGCAGCTTGCCATAACAGAATGCCAGGCTGCGCGGGAACCGGCCATCCAGCATCATGAAACGGGCAATGCCGCGCGGTTCTATTCCGCCGGAATTGAGCCAGCGATAGGATCGTTCTCCAGAAACCGAACGGAGGATCGTTTCCCACTGCACATTGTCCAGGCTCGACCCGACAAGGCTGACCGATGGGAGCAGCACGTAATACTTCACGTCCAGAATGCGTGCGGTGTTGTCCGAGCGTTCGATGAACGTACCGATGCGGGCGAAGTTGAAAATCTCGTTCCGCAGCATGGTTCCGTCCATCGCGCCGCGAACCAGTGTGGCCTGACGGCGGATGACAGAAAGGACGTCGCCCAGATCGCTGGCACGGATCGGTCGGGCGAGCAGCTTGCACAGCGTCATCCAGCTTTCGTTGGTTGCTTCCCACACCTCGCGCGTCAGAGCCGTGCGGACTCCGCGTGCGCTGGAACGGGCGCTTTCGATCATGGCGCAGACGCTGCCCGGATTGGCCGGATCGCGCAGTATCCAGTCGCATACGCTGGTTCCGGCATAATCGCTGTGCCGGGCGCGGTACTGGGCATCCTGTCCGATTGTCACCAGCACCGATCGCCATTCACCGTTGGCTGCCGAGGCTCCTCGGGTGAGCGCAAGGCGAAGGCCGGCATCGAGCAAACGCGCGGTATTTTCCGCCCGCTCAAGATAGCGGAACATCCAGAAGACGCCGTTGGCTGTGCGGCCTAGCATGGGCGGGCTCCGTTTCCGGTTGGGGACATGATCGCCTGCATCAATCCTCCAGCACCCAGCTATCCTTGGTCCCGCCACCTTGCGATGAATTGACCACCAGCGAACCCTTTTTCAGCGCCACCCGTGTCAGGCCGCCCGGGGTAATGTCGACCCCGCCCGGTGATACCAGAACAAATGGCCGCAGATCGACATGGCGCGGGGCGAGGCCCGCCTTGGTGAAGATCGGCACAGTCGACAGCGCCAGCGTCGGCTGGGCGATGTAGTTGGCGGGATGGGCGCGCAGCTTTTTCTCGAACGCCGTGATTTCGGCCTTTGACGATGTCGGCCCGATCAACATGCCATAGCCGCCTGATCCGTGCACTTCCTTGACGACGAGTTCCTTCAGGTTGTCGAGCACGTATTTCAGCGCTTCCGGCTCGGCGCAGCGCCAGGTCGGCACGTTCTTCAGCAAGGGCTTTTCGCCCGTGTAGAACTCAATGATTTCGGGCATGAAACTGTAGATTGCCTTGTCGTCTGCTATGCCGGTTCCGGGCGCATTGGCTATCGTTATTCCGCCCGCCCGGTAGACATCCATGATCGCCGCTACGCCCAGCGCTGAATTGGGGTTGAAGCTGAGCGGATCGAGGTAATCATCGTCCACCCGCCGATACAGCACGTCTATCGGCTGATATCCCCGCGTTGTCCGCATGGCGATGCGGCCATCGACCACGCGCAGGTCGCTGCCCTCTACCAGTTCGGCGCCCATCTGGTCAGCCAGAAAGGCGTGCTCGTAATAGGCGGAATTGTAGATGCCCGGAGTCAGCACCGCCACCACCGGCTTGCCGTTGCAGGCTGCCGGAGCGCAGGCGGCAAGGCTTTTCGCCAGACGGCGGGGATAGTCCCCCACGGGGCGCACGGCGACTTGTGTGAACAGTTCCGGGAACATCGCCATCATCGTTTCGCGGTTCTCCAGCATATAGGAGACGCCGCTGGGCGTTCGGGCGTTGTCTTCCAGCACCATGAAATCGTCCGGGCCGGTGCGGACCAGATCAATGCCGACGATATGGGTATAAACGCCGCCGGGCGGAGTGAAGCCGACCATTTGCTGCAAGAACGCAGGATTTTCGGCCAGCAGGCGTTCAGGCAGGCGGCCGGAACGAATGATCTCCTGCCGGTGATAGAGGTCGTGCAGGAAGGCGTTGAGTGCCTGTACGCGCTGTTCAATGCCGCGTGACAGTTTGCGCCATTCCGCCGCACTGATGATGCGCGGGATCATGTCGAACGGGATCAGCCGCTCTTCCCCGGCGTCGTCGCCATATACGTTGAAGGTAATTCCGGTGCGGCGAAAGAAACTTTCCGCTTCCGCATCCTGCCTTCGCAACCAGGCGGGATCCTGTTTATCATACCAGTTGCGATAACCGGCATAGGCAGGACTGACAGCGCCATCGGCGTTCAGCATTTCGTCAAAGCATATAGGCTTGTCCGGCTTCATCTTCGCTCCCGCTTGACACAGGTGATGCATGAAGTCTGCGCGGTTGCCAAGTGATTATGCTGCACCCGCGAACAAGTTTGCAAATTGGTTGTGGATTGCGTGCCTAGCTGCCGCTGCAAGAAAAGTTGGCGGCAGGCGTACGGTTAGGACTTCACAAGCGGCCTTACCTGTGCAAAAGGCCGCGCCCTGCAATGACGCCGCGTTGGCTGGCGTCGAGCGAATGTGGCGATCGTAGCTCAGTTGGTTAGAGCGTCGGTTTGTGGTACCGAAGGTCGTGGGTTCGAGACCCATCGGTCGCCCCACTCGCTCCCGTTTCCGTCAAATCGCCGACAGAGCAGATGCAAGGTTCTCCCCCAAGAACAGGTAGATGCAAGGTTCCCCTTGCCGCAGGCCCGCAGCCCTGCCAATGGCGCGAACGTATCCTCTGGACACCGCCCCGCATGCACGGTTTCGCCAATCCCGCCCGATTTCTGCGCTTTGCCCGCTGGCTGACGCCGCTGCTGGCGCTGACGGGGCTTGTCCTGGCTGGCGGCGCGCTGGTCTGGGGGCTGCTCTATGCCCCGGCTGAGGGCAAGCAGGGCGAAACGGTGCGGATGCTTTACCTGCACGTTCCTGCGGCATGGCTGGGGATGGCGGGTTGGATGGGAATCGCCGCCGCCAGCCTGACCGAGCTGGTATGGCGGCATCCGCTGGCCGGCATCGCCGCCCGGGCAACTGCCGTGCCGGGGGCGACGTTTACGGCCATTTGCCTTGTCACCGGATCACTATGGGGCCGCCCGGCGTGGGGTACGTGGTGGGTGTGGGATGGCCGCCTGACTTCCATGCTGGTGCTGCTGTTCCTCTATTTCGGCTATATCGCGCTGGCTGCCGCCGCTGACGAGGACGGGCAGGGCGCTTCGGGCGGCGCTGCGCGGATACCGGCGATCTTCGGACTGGTCGGCGCGGTGAACATCCCGATTATCCATTATTCGGTGCTATGGTGGAATACCCAGCATCAGACCCCCAGCATATCGATGGGCAAATCGGCGATGGCATCGGACTTCCTCGTGCCGCTGCTGGTTGCGGCGCTGGGTTTCTCGCTGCTGATGGGCGGCGTGGTCCTGATGCGGATGCGTGCGATCCTCGCCAATGCCCAGGCTGAGGCGCGGCTGCGGCGCAAGGCAATGTCCGCTTCTGACGCGACGGAGCCAGCTTGATGCGTGAAGTCATGGACCCTTGGCCCTTCGTGATCGCCGTCTATGTTATCGGCGTCGGCGGCACCCTGCTGCTCACCGGCTTGAGCTGGCTGGCGATGCGCCGGGCGGAGGCTCGCCGCGATCATGTGCGCGGGCGGGAGAGCGGGCGATGAGCGCGATCAAGGCCAAGCACCAGCGCCTGATCCTTATCCTGATCGCGTTTGCCGCGCTGATCGGCGCGGCGCTGCTGGCGGCATGGGCGCTGCGCAATCAGGCATCGTATTTTTATGTGCCATCCGACATCGCCGCCAATGCCCCCGCGCCTGACCGCGCGGTGCGGCTGGGCGGCATGGTGGAAACCGGCTCGATCCGCACCGCCCCCGATCATGTTACCGTGCAGTTTGTCGTTTCTGACGGCAAGGCGCGCGTGCCGGTGCGGTTCAAGGGCATCGTGCCCGAACTCTTCGTCGAAGGGTCTGGCGTGGTCGCTGAAGGCAAGCTGGGCCGCGACGGCACGTTCACCGCCGACAACCTGCTCGCCAAGCATGACGAGAAATACGTCCCCCGTGAAATGAAGGATATGACCGCCGATCAGGCCCGTGCGGCCGTCCGGGAAACCCGGTGACCGGCGCGGGGCACCTTGCATTGCGCTTGACGAAACCCACAACCGTCATAAGGGCGGCTGGCGGACTCTTGCCAACCGGCGCCGCAGCCGAAACGGGACGCCTAACAGCATGAGCCAGACGGTAGAGGCAGGAACCGCCCAGATCAGCGACGCGCAGGATTCAGGCGGCCACGGGCATCACTCCGACGGCCTGGCCAAGCTGGCGCTGGGCGCGATCGGCGTTGTCTTTGGCGATATCGGCACCAGCCCGCTTTACGCCATGCGCGATACGTTTGCCGGACATCACCGCCTGCCGCTCGATCTGGTGCACATCTATGGCATTGTCAGTCTGATGTTCTGGTCGATGATGGTGATCGTGACGGTGAAATACGTCACCGTCATCATGCGCGCGGATAACAAGGGTGAGGGCGGCAGTCTGGCGCTGCTGGCGCTTATCAACCGCCATATCACGGGCAAACGCTGGTCAAAGGGCATCGTCCTGCTGGGCGTGTTTGCCACCGCGCTGTTCTATGGCGACAGCATGATCACGCCCGCCGTTTCGGTGCTGGGCGCGATTGAGGGCCTCGCCGTTTACGAACCGGGGATGAGCCGCGCCGTCGTGCCGATGGTGGTGGGCATCCTGGTGTTCCTGTTCTTCATCCAGAGCCGGGGAACGGCCCGCGTTGCCACGTTCTTCGGCCCGATCATGCTGGTATATTTCGCCACCATCTCAGTGCTCGGCCTGATGAGCATCATGGCCTATCCCGCCGTGATTTCCGCGCTCAGCCCGCATCATGCCGCGCTGATGTTCATGGCCGATCCGATGCGCGGCTTTCTGGCGATGGGGTCCGCCGTGCTGGCAGTGACCGGGGCAGAGGCGCTTTACGCCGATATGGGCCACTTCGGCCGGCAGCCGATTCGCGTATCGTGGCTGGTGTTTGTGCTGCCTGCGCTGGTGTTGAACTATCTTGGCCAGGCATCGCTGCTGGTGCGGACCGGGGCGTCGGGACTTGTCAGTCCGTTCTACCTCCTCGCGCCCGAATGGTTCCAGTGGCCGCTGCTGGTGATCGCCAGCGCGGCGGCGGTGATCGCCAGTCAGGCGGTGATAACCGGCGCGTTTTCAGTCACGCAGCAGGCCATCCAGCTCGGCTTCATCCCGCGCATGTCGATCAAGCACACCAGCATCAATGCCGGTCAGATCTATGTCCCGGTGATCAACTGGGCGCTGATGGTGGCCGTGATCGTGCTGGTGCTGGTGTTCCAGCGCTCGTCCAACCTGACGGCGGCCTATGGCATCGCGGTGACCGGCGCGATGCTGATCGACAACTTCCTGCTGGCAGTCGTGCTGTTCACGCTGTGGAAGTGGAAGCCGTGGATGTCGCTGCCGCTGCTCGGCCTGTTCTTCCTGTTAGACGCGGCATACCTTGCCGCCAACATGACCAAGATCCCCGACGGCGGCTGGGTGCCGCTGGTGATGGGCCTGGCCATCTTCACCCTGCTGACGACATGGTCAAAGGGCCGCGCACTGATGCGGGCCAACATGGCCGAAGGCACCATCCCGTTCGAGGTGTTCGCCAAAAGCGCGCACAGCAGCACCGCGCGGGTTCCCGGCACGGCGGTGTTTATGGCATCGACCCCGGCAGGCGTGCCATCGGCGCTGCTCCACAACATCAAGCACAACAAGGTGCTGCATGAGCGTGTGGTCGTGCTGACGGTGGCTATACAGGACGTGCCCGTGGTCAACCCGGAAGAGCGCGCCGTGGCCAAGCAGATCGGTGAGGGCTTCTACCGCCTGACCCTGCGCTTCGGCTTCCTTGAGGAAACCGACGTCCCCGCCGCGCTCAAGCAGGTCACCGTCTGCGGCTTGCCGTTCGAAATGATGAAGACCAGCTTCTTCCTCAGCCGCCAGACCCTGATTGCATCCAGCAAGCCCGGCATGGCCCTGTGGCGCGAACGCCTGTTCTCATGGATGCTCCGCAACGCCGCCAGCGCAATGGAATTCTTCCGCCTGCCCAGCAACCGGGTGGTGGAGCTTGGGAGCCAGGTGGAGATCTGAGGGGGCGTTCGGGGGGCGTGTGGCAGGTTTACCAATAGAACAGATCATCTGGCGCAGCAGCGTGCTGTGGTTGGTTGCCATGCTTTTCGATGCGCTGCTTTGCCTCGCTGCCGCGCGCTTTCCGCCAAAGGGCCGCCCGACTTTCGCCTACACACTTTGCGTCGTCGTGGCATCTGCGATGGTTGCGTTGGGCGCGTCGTTCACATTCTCGTCTGGAATGGCCCTCGTTCTGCGCACCGTTTCGCCGCGCCTTTATGAGGAGGTATATCACGCAATTCTCTTGGCTGCGGCAATTGCAGGCGGTTTCGTCGGCATTTTCGGCGTCCGGCTGGTTCGCTATGCGGCTTTCACGTTGACAGGTGCAGGCAAGCCGACGCAGCCAGGTTTCCTCCACCTTCGCCGCACCAGTCGCCCGCGAAGAGCACCCCGTGCATTGGCCGACAGACGTTATGCCTCTGCTAACAAGGCTGCATGGCCGCTCATAGCGCTTGTGATCGCAAGCTGTCTGTGGCGCAATGCGCCGAATTGGTGGCTGCTTTGCCTTTGCGTGATCATCGCAGGGACGACTGTCGTGGCTGTCTGGTTCTTGCCCGGCAAGGTAAGCCGCAAGGCATTCCAGTCGGATGCCAATTCGGCATTGTTCATGCTGACCGGCTTTATCCCGCTCGGATTGACGCTGAGGGCGATCTATCGCTTCGAACTGGTCGACTGGGAATGGCCGGTGGTTGTGGCAGCGGTAACTGGCTTACCCATCGCGTTTTTGCTTGCCCGCCCGCTGCGCGGCCCATCTGCCGGTCCAATCGGCACAGCTATTCTGTCGCTCTTTCTGACTTACTCCGGCCCCGGATCACTGATCTGGTCGGGTCTGCAATTCGCCAATGCTGTAGGGAACCCTGTGCTCGTCGCTGTCCACCGCGTCCGCATTGCGTACAAGCATGCCCAGCGGGGAAGGCACGACATCACCTATACGCTCAGGGCCGCGAACCCGCCTGAACTGAATAGTATCACCAACTTGCGGGTCAACAAATCGACGTACGAGAGCGTATCGTTGGGCGGCGAGGCCTGCATCGAAGTGTGGCAGGGTTGGCTGCCCTTGCGCTGGTACCGGGTGACTGACTGCAAGGCTCCGGGCTGATCCGATCCAACAAAAAAGGCGCGGCGTCCTTTCAGATGCCGCGCCTTTTTGGCGTTTGGTTAGTGCTGGATCAGCCCAGGTTGGCGCTGACCATGCAGTAGAGCATCGGCAGCGACAGCAGCAGGTTGGTGCGGCTGGCGGCGAGGGCGAGGGGGGCGGCTTTGGCCTTTTCCTCATCGCTTGCGGGCACGATGCCCAGGATCTTCTTCTGTGCGGGCCAGATGATGAACCACACGTTGAACGCCATGATCAGCGCCATCCACATGCCCAGGCCGATCAGGTTTTCAGCCTTGCTCGCCCCCTGGAACACCAGTGCGCGTTCGACGTAACCCGTGAGCTTGGCAACGATCAGGCCGGTCAACACTGTCAACCATGCGGCGTGGCGGAAGAAGAAGAACACCTTGGGTGCGATGTAGCCGGTGACGCCCTTTTTCAGTTCGGCAGGAACCGAAGGCATGGTCGGCACTTGCACGAAGTTCAGGTAATAGAGCAGGCCGATCCACAGGATGCCGAAGAACACGTGCAGCCAGCGGAACAGGGCGTTCGCGGTGTACGGAACGTCAGGCGCGAACTGCACCATCACGCCAACCGCGAGCACAAGGCCCACCGCCAGCACCAGATGCAGATTACCGAAAAACTTGGCCATTGCTTCCCCCTATTAGTCGTTTAATTACAAAGTCTTGCGGACAATATACTTTCCGCAAACAGGCTTTCACCGCAGGTTATTGCCGCAACGGGCGGCAATGTCACATGGTTTTACGTGGTTTTGCCCGGATTCCGTAAGTGCGCTGCCACTTTAGCCCCTCCTCATTAGGGGAGGGGTTGGGGTGGGGTCTATCGTCAACACACAACGTCACGTCCGCCCGAAAGACCCCACCCCCAGCCCCTCCCCTGAAGAGGAGGGGGGGAAGCTGCCTTATTCGTGCGGCGCGGTGGTCGCGGCGTCATCTTCGGCGTTGCTGGCAAGGCCGTGACGCAGCAGCATCGGCATGTGGGCAAAGGTGAACAGGAACGACAGCGGCATGAACAGCCACAGCTTGGCCTTCAGCCAGATCTCGAACGCATCGGGCGCGGTGCGGCCGGCGAAACCCTCGTTGATCACTGCCAGCACCACGAAAAAGAAGCCCCAGTTGCGCGACAGCTTCATCCAGCCGGTATCGTCCAGCCCTTCGAACGCGGCGCTCAGCATGACCTTGAGCAGCGCCTTGCCGCGCAGCCAGCCGCCCAGCAGCAGCACCGCAAACAGCAGGTAGACGGCGGTGGGCTTGTGCATGATCCACTTCTGATCCTGCGTCCACACGGTCAACCCGCCGAAGAACACGATCAGCACAGTGGACAGGACCAGCATCGGAGAGACACGGCGGAACTTCCACAGCGACAGGCTCAGTGCGGCCAGCGCCGCGATGATGAAGCCGATGGTGCCGCGAATGACGGCAAAAACCTCACCCAGCGCGTTCGCCTTGGTCGTCGGGGCATAGTGATGATAGATCAGGAAAAAGCACAGGATCGGGCCATATTCGATCAGCAGCGAAAGCAGGCCGTGCTTGGGCGGCGGAGCCTTTGGGGCAGCAGGCTGTGCGGAGGCGGCGGGTTCAGGCGTTTCCATCACGCCACCCCCGCAATCACGCGCGCGACCAGATCGGGGTCGAACGGGCGCAAGTCGTCAATCTTTTCGCCCACACCGATGGCATGGATCGGCAGGCCGAACTGCTCTGCCGCAGCCACCAGCACGCCGCCGCGCGCGGTGCCGTCCAGCTTGGTCATGATAAGGCCCGTCACTCCGGCAACTTCCTTGAATGTTTCGATCTGTTGCAGTGCATTCTGGCCATTGGTGGCATCCAGCACAAGCACCACATCATGCGGTGCCTCTGGATTGATGCGGCCCAGAACGCGGCGGATCTTGGCGAGTTCGTCCATCAGTTCGCGCTTGTTCTGCAGGCGTCCGGCGGTGTCAACAACCAGTGCGTCGATGCCCTTGTCGGTCGCCAGTTTCACCGCGTCGAACACGATGGAGGCTGGATCGCCGCCCTCTGCCCCGCGTACGACTTCCACGCCAAGCCGGTCCGCCCAGACGGCCAGCTGCCCGATGGCGGCGGCGCGGAAGGTGTCTCCGGCGGCGAACATCACGCCGTAGTCCTGTTCCTGAAACAGATGGCCCAGCTTGGCGATGGTGGTGGTCTTGCCCGATCCGTTGACGCCGATCACCAGGATCACTTGCGGGCGGGGGAAGGCGGTAATTTCCAGCGGCTTGGCCACCGGGCGCAGGATCGCGGCGATTTCGTCGGCAACAGCCTGCTTGATCGCCTGTTCGTCCAGCCCGCGTTCAAAGCGTTCGTCCGCCAGCCGCGCCCGGATGCGCGCGGCGGCGCTGGGGCCAAGGTCCGACAGGATCAGCGCGTCCTCGATATCGTCAAGCTGCGCATCATCGAGCCGTGATTTCGTGACGATGCCGGACAGGTTTTCCGACAATCGCTCGGAAGTCTTGCGAAAGCCGCCAAACAGACGGTCGCTCCAGCTGGGGCCGCTGTCCTCGCTCATGCCAGCAGGCCTTCGATCACGCGGGTGGGGGTTATGGTCACGATGGTTCCGGGCGCTGTATCGCGGGGTAACTGCACCCGCGCAAAGTTTGGCGCATGGCCGGTCCCGTCCTTTTCGGCAAGCACGCTTTGCGGATGGCCGACCAGTGAAGGCAGCCAGCTTGCCCGCACTTTGGCCACGGCGGCGCGCAGATCGGCGGCGCGGGCCTTGATCGTAGGCGTATCAAGCTGAGGCATCCGCGCGGCGGGCGTGCCGGGGCGGGGGGAATAGGGGAAGACGTGGCCGTGAACCACGCCGAGTTCCGCAATGATAGAGCGGTTGGCGGCGTGCATGGCGGCGTCCTCGGTGGGGAAACCGGCGATCAGGTCCGCCCCCAGCGCCAGATCGCTGCGGCGGGCGCGCAGGCGCTCGACCAGCCGGACCGCATCGCCGCGCGAATGCCGTCGCCGCATCCGCTTGAGGATCAGGTCATGCCCGTGCTGGAGCGACAAGTGGACGTGCGGCATGACGCGGGCCTCAGACGCCAGCAGTTCAAACAGCGCGCCGTCAATTTCCACCCCGTCAAGCGAGGACAGGCGCAGGCGTTGCAGCGCCGGACAGGCCTCAAGCAGCGCTTCGGCAAGGTCGCCAAGCCGGGGGACATCCGGCAAGTCATGGCCCCAGCTGGTCACGTCCACCCCGGTCAGCACGATCTCGCGGGCGCCCTGGGCAAGGTGGCGGCGGGCTTCGTTGATGACATCGGCGGCGGTGCGCGACACGCTGGCCCCGCGTCCTTGCGGGATCACGCAGAAGGTGCAGGCGTGGTCGCAGCCGTTTTGCACGGCGATATAGGCGCGGGTATAGACGGCAGAAGGTGCGGGGATGGGAGAGGGAGCCACGTTCCACGCGCGCGGGTCCAGCTTGGCCGCGTTGGCGATCAGGCCGTCAACTTCGGGCATCGCGGCCAGCGCCTCGCGCTCAATCTCGGCAGCGCAGCCGGTGACCAGTAGGCGTGCGTGCGGGGCTGCCCGGCGGGCGCGGCGGATGGCCTGGCGGGTCTGGCGCACGGCCTCTGCGGTGACAGCGCAACTGTTGATGACGACCAGATCGCCCGCATTGCCGGCTAGCAGTCCGCGCATTGTTTCTGATTCTGACAAGTTCAACCGGCAGCCCAGCGACACGACTTCAACGCTCACATGGACGCCCCAAGGCCCGGTCTGGCCCCGAAGTGCGCCGGATCGAAGCTGCCGCGATAGCTTTCTGCGGCCGGGCCGGTCATCGTGATGCGGCCTTCCGCGCTCCAGCTGATCGCCAGCGTGCCGCCTTGCAGGGTTACCGATACGTCGCGGTCAACCAGCCCCCGGCGCATGGCAGCGACGGCAGTGGCGCACGCGCCGGTGCCGCAGGCCCGCGTCTCACCCACGCCGCGTTCCCATACGCGCAGGTCGATGAACTGGCGGCTGATGACGCTGGCGACGTTGACGTTGACGCGGTTGGGGAACAGCGGATCGTGTTCGATCAGCGGGCCGAGCCGGGCCAGGTCCACCGCCTCGCAATCAGGCACAAAGAAAACGACGTGCGGATTACCGACGTTGACAGCGCATGGCGCTTCCAGATCCTCCCAGCCGACTGGCATGGTCAGCGTGTCCATCGCCCAGGCCAGCGGAATCTCGTCCCAGCCAAAGCGCGGCATGCCCATGTCCACGGCGATGCCGTTCTGCGCGGGCGAGGCCGCAAGGATGCCGCCGAGCGTCTCTATCCGTGCCGGGCCGCCATGCAGCAGGCCGACCGCGCGGGTCGCGTTGCCGCAAGCCTCAACCTCGCCGCCATCGGCATTGAAGATGCGCATGCGAAAATCGGCGCTGGCAGAGGGTTCCAGCACGATCAATTGGTCGCAGCCGATGCCGGTCTTGCGGTCAGCCAGCGCGGCGGCGAGCGCGGAGGTCATTTCCGGCACACTTTGCCCGCGCCCGTCCAGCACGACGAAGTCGTTGCCCAGGCCGTGCATCTTTACGAACGAAGTCAACATTCCGGTACTTTAGGCGCGGGGCGGTATGGCGTCCAGTCCGCTTTCGGAATGTCAGTGCGGCGTCATGCAGAGGCGGCGCGCGGCTCTTCCGAGGAAATGATGCCACCGGCTTGCGCAAGCGTCTCACGCTTGCGTAGCAGGCCCTTTTCGCCAAGCTGGCTGAGCACTTGCGCAGCCGCTTCTGGCCGCCCGAACAGGTGCCCTTGCGCCTTGAAGTCGCCCAGCTTGCGCAAGGCATCCACCACGGCGGCGTCTTCCACCCCTTCGGCGGTGATCGGCAGGCCCAGGCCGATGCCCAGCGCAGTGATTGCCTTCACGATCGTCATACTGTCGGCATTGTCGGACAAGGTGGCGATGAAGCTGCGGTCGATCTTGATGCGGTCAAACGGCAGGGTGCGCAATTGTGACAGCGAGCTGTAGCCGGTGCCGAAATCATCGAGGTTGATCTTGATACCCTGATTCTTGAGGCTGGTGACCAGTGACCGCACCAGTCCAAGGTTTTCGTGCAGGCAGCTTTCGGTGATTTCTATCTCCAGACGCTGCGGCGGGAAATTGGCCCGCACCAGCAGTTTCAGCAGGCGCTGGGCGAACCACGGATCGCGAAGCTGGATGGGCGAAATGTTGACTGACAGGGTAAGGTCGGGATGCCATTCGCGCGCGTCTTCGAAGGCCTGGCGGATCAGGCTTTCCGACAATTCGGCAATGACGCCGATTTCCTCGGCAATGGGAATGAACACGTCCGGACCGACAAGGCCCAGCGTCGGCGATTGCCAGCGCGCCAGCATCTCGAACCCGGAAATCGTGCCGGTCGCCAGATCGACTTGCGGTTCGTAAAACGGAACAAACTCTCCGCGTGACACTCCGGCGCGGATACCGGTTTCCAGTTCGGTGCGAAAACGAAGTTCAGTTTCCATCTGAGGTTCGAACCAGAAGTAGCGGTTCTTGCCGCCTTTTTTGGCGTGGTACATGGCAATGTCGGCCATGTGCATAAGGTCGTCTGCAGCGGATACCGCGCGCTTCTGGATTTGCAGATGCGGCTGGTCGCAGCGGGCCAGTCCCATCGAGATGGAGATGCCTTCCAGCGACATGCCATCAACGGTGATCGGCAGGCTGATCGTATCGATGAGCCGCACGGCGAGGCGGTCAACCCGGTCGGCGCGTAATGCGGTGAACGGAACGACGCAGGCAAACTCGTCACCGCCCAGCCGCGCCAGCAGCGACCGCTCTGGCAGCAAGTCATTTATCCGGCGCACGGTTTCGCGCAGAACGGCGTCACCTGCGGCATGGCCGTTGCAATCATTAAGCCGCTTGAAATTGTCGAGGTCGATCATCAGCAGGGCGATCTGCTCGCCGTTTTCGCTGCATGATCGGCGCAGGGCGTCGGTCGCTTCGCTGATGCTGCGGCGGTTGAGGCAGCCGGTGAGCGGGTCGGTTTCGGCTAGCACGCGGGCCTGGCTCTCGGCCTGACTGCGGACTTTGACCTGCGCCTGAAGATCGCGGTAACGCCGCCAGCCGAAGATGATGAGGGCGATGTTGAGCAGCAGTGCGTTGGTCAGCACCTGGTCAGGCCCCACGCCGATTCCTTGCAGTGCCTGGACGACCTTGGGCATGGCCTGGCCGCCAGTGCCGACGAACATTATGATCGCGGCCATCGAGATTCCGAGAAGAAGCAAGTCCTGTCCGGCTTTTGAGCCCTGACCGGCATGCTTGCCGCCAACTTCAGTTATTGTTCCGGACGAACCGGTTTTCAAACGTATCACCGAAGTCCCCATCCGGTCGGCCAAGGACGCCAACATGGTCTAACGCGGTGAATTATTTGTTAAGCACATGATAAATTAGGGCTGCGGGCCAATACGACGAGGGGCGTTTACCCAATCAGGCCTATCTCGCGCAGGCGTTCCTGCAAGTATTCGTCAGCCAGGATCGGCTGGGGATAGCGGTCTGGATTTTGGGAGTTCACGCACCCCGGCAAAGTTTCGATGCTGAAATCGCTGCGCAAATGCAGGAAGAACGGCATCGAATAGCGACTGTGCGCGGCGCGCGCGCTTTGCGGATTGCGCACGCGGTGCGTGGTGGAAGGCAGCACGTGGTTGGTCAGGCGCTGCAACATGTCGCCGATGTTGACGACCAGCGCGCCCGGCGGCGGTGAAACTTCCAGCCAGGTGCCTTGCCGGGTCAGCAGTTCCAGCCCGGCCTCTTGCGCGCCCAGCAGCAGGGTGATGAGGTTGATATCCTCGTGCGCCCCCGCCCGTATCGCACCGGTTCCGTCATCTGCCACAGGGGGGTAATGGAGAAGGCGCAGCACCGAATTGCCTTCCGCGATGGCAGGATCGAACCAGTGCTCGTCAAGCCCCAGATAGACCGCGATACGCGACAGGATCAGCGCCCCGGCCCGATCAAAGGCGGTGAACAGCTGCTGAAAAGTCTCGCGAAAGCCCGATGGATGATCCGGCCATAGGTTGGGCGACATTGAAGCTGCCAGCGGGCTGCCAGCGGGCAAGTCGCGACCTGTGTGCCAGAACTCTTTCAGGTCATGCAACGCCGCGCCCTTGGCGATTTCCGTGCCGAACGGGGTATAACCGCGCGCACCGCCGATGCCGGGGATGGCATAGCGGCGCTTGTCTGCTTCGGTCTGGGCAAAAAACGCCTCGGTCAAGGCCCAGGCGCTCGCGATCAGGTCCGCATCGATGCCGTGATCGGTGATCATGGCAAAGCCGAAATTGCGGAAGCTTTCGCCGATTTCGCGGGCGAATCTGCCCGGCTCGTCTGCCAGAGACAAAAGCGCCAGCGATGAAGTGGGGACAGAGTTTGGCGGCATGGTGGCGCGTTTCCGGTTCAGGCTGTAAGTGCCAGCGCATAGACTGTTTGGAAGTTGTGATCATGGCCAAAATTGCCCCGTCTGCCCGTTTATGGCTAATGAAGTCGGAACCCGACGCCTATGGCTGGGACGACCTCATCGCGCAGGGCGAGGGGACGTGGGACGGGGTGCGTAATTACCGCGCGCGCAACAATCTGGCCGCGATGCAGGTCGGCGATCAGGCGTTCTTCTATCACTCCAACATCGGGCTTGAGATCGTGGGCATCGTCACGATCAGCGAAAGCGGCATCCCCGATCCAACCGACGACACTGGCCGCTGGGCGGCGGTGAAGGTCAAGCCGGTGCGTAAGCTGGCCCGCCCGGTTACGCTGAAGCAGATCAAGGCCGAGCCACGGCTTGCGGAATGCGAACTGATCAAGCTGTCACGGCTATCAATCGCGGAAATCCGCCCCGATGAATGGGCGACTATTCTGGAGATGGCGGGGGAGTGAGCGGGCGAAGTCCTAACCTTCGTCTTGGTTACTGTCCCGAACCGGGATGAGCGCGCAAAAGGCCGATTCCCGCTCTGGAAAGGTGGTAAATCAGATCTTAACATGGGCACCTGAAAAGGGAGCAACAAGCCCATGCGCAGAACGCTGGTCGTTACCGATGACATTGCCCGGCACCCGTTTCTGCAAAGCCTGCCGCCGCACGTTCGCGCGGGGGTAAAGGCTCTACCGGTTCCGCGCCCACCGCTGATTTCGCAGGCGGATGTGAGGCAGTTCATGATCGCCTATTGCGCGTGCTTCATGGCGGTAATGGCGTTCATCAACTGAGGTTCGTCAGTGCCGCCCCTCGGCGTTCAGTGCCGCCCTTCGGCGTTCAGTGGCGCCCTTCGGCGCGGGCGGTGCATTCGCTGCGGTACAGCAGCTTGCCCAGCCAGGCCGATATCAGACACAACGCGGCGCTCAGCAGAATTTGCTCTTCCAGCGGCAGCCCGGCAGCGGACAGCGCAATGGCAACGCCGGATATCAGCACCATGCCCAGCGAATTGACGATGTTGTTGGCGGCGATGGTTCGCGCGGTCTGCTTCTGATCGACGAACGTGGTGAGAAATGCATAAAGTGGCACCACGAACATACCGCCTGAAAAGGCGATGCCAAACAGCGTGAACAGCAAGGGCACGGCCAGCGGAACCGCCAGAAAGCGGCTTGTGTTCAGCAGGCCGCCGTCAAAGTGATTGGGCCAGCTGCGGCACACCAGATAGAACCCGATGACGAACAGGCACATGACCAGCACAGACGGCGTGGCATAGCGGGCCGATACCGTGCCCTTTAGCAGTGCATTGATCGAAACCGACCCCGCCGCCACCCCGACCGAGAAAATGACCAGAAACAGGCTGGCCACTTCCTTGCTGGCGAACAGGACGTTCTTGGCGAGCGGGGGGAACTGGATAAACAGCACCGTGCCAACCGCCCAGAAGGCGCTGATCGCCAGGATCGCTTCGAACACCCGCCGATCGTGCGTGGTGTTGCGGACCAACGTTATTGACGCGCGGATGAAGTGAAAATCAAGTGGCTCAGGCGCGTTCTGGCTGGGGGCGGGGGGAACCTGTCGTCCGGTAAGGTAGCCGACCAGCGCGGTGACAATCACCCCGCCTGCCGCCCACTGCACCGGAATCCAGCCCGCAAGGATCGTTCCCGCGAGAATCGCCACGTAAGTCCCCGCCTCGATCAGCCCGGTGCCCGCGAGCACTTCGGCAGGTTTCAGGTGCTGCGGCAGAATCGCGTACTTGATGGGGCCGAAAAAGGTCGAATGGATGCCCATCGCGAACAGCGCCAGCAGCATCAGCGGGATGGCGACAGATGAAATGGCAATGCCCTGCCAGGCCATCAGCAGGCCGCTGCCGCCGACCATCATGATGAAGATCTCGCACAGTTTCACCAGCCGGATGATCCGCGCCTTGTCGCGCATGTCGGCCAACTGCCCCGCCAGCGCGGAGAGCACAAGGAACGGCAGGATGAACAGCCCAGAGGCTATGGCGCTGAATTTCGCCTCGGCCTTGTCGGAATTATAGACGCTGTAAACGACGAACAGCACCATCGCGTTCTTGAACAGGTTGTCGTTGAACGCGCCGAGCATCTGGGTGACGAAAAGGGGAAGGAACTGCCGCTGATGGACAAGGTGGGTCGAGGTCGTCATGCAGTTCTTGTCAGTTCCGTTGTTTGCCGCCAAACCCTAGCGGACAACGCTTGCGCGACAAGTGTTTTGATTTTGTGGCAGTTCGCCGCCAATCTGCAAGGGGCAGGTGGGTGGTGCGAAGCGGAAGCGATCGGGGCGGCGGCATGGGCGGAATGATGGAGCGCACGCGATATTGGCGCACTCGACATTTCGGGGCGCGAGGGGCTAGGTGAGGGCTGCGCCATGATGACTTTGCCCAACCTCCTTACCCTGTCACGCATTGTCGCGGTGCCGCTGCTGGTGGCGCTGTTGTGGTGGCCCGATTGGGACGCGGGTTACCTTGTCGGGTTCGCCGTCTATTGCCTGATGGGAATCACCGATTATTTCGACGGTTACGTCGCACGGGCGCAGGGCACGGTTTCCAAGCTGGGCGTGTTTCTTGATCCGATAGCCGACAAGATCATGGTGGCGGCAGTCATTCTGGTCCTCGTACACAATCGGGACATCCACGGCTGGAACGTGATCGCGGCGCTGGTCATCCTGCTGCGCGAGATTGCGGTTTCCGGTCTGCGGGAATTTCTGGCCGGGGTGCAGGTCTCGGTCCCCGTCTCGCAACTGGCCAAGTGGAAGACCACGCTGCAACTGATTTCACTGGGGGCGCTGATTCTTGCGGGCGGTACGCCGCACTGGGCGCTGCCGGGGCAAGTCGGGCTGGTGTCACTCTGGTTTGCTGCCGTGCTGACTTTGCTGACCGGATGGGATTATCTGCGCGTCGGACTTAAGCATATGGACTGATGCCGGTTGGTGCTATGTTCAAGCGGTTGAGGCAGGCACGAATTAACAAAAAGTGTGCCTGAACGCGGGGGAGCGGCGTTTGTACAGAAAAATTCTGATGTGTTACCACGCCACTCACCACAGCACCGTGGCGCTGGGCCAGGCTGCCGATGTGGCGCTGGCCTGCAATGCCGAATTGCATCTGCTGGGCATTGTCAGGACCGACGGAGGGCTGGCGCTGGCGCAATCGGCAGGTTCGGCTGACGTGCTGGGGATGGAACACGAGCGCATCCGCAAGGCGCTCGATATTGCTGCCGGAAAACTCTTCGCTGAAAAGATCAATGTGCTCACTGCCATTCGCGAGGGCGAAGCTGTTACCGAAATCCTTAGTTACGCGCACCGGATCAAGGCCGATCTCGTCGTGGTGGGCCATAGTGAAAAGGGCGCCGTGGCCCGCTGGTTCCAGGGCTCCACCAGTTCGCGACTGCTCAACAATCTGCCGTGCAGCCTACTGATAGCCACGCAGAGCTAGGGCGTGATGACAAAAAGCGGGAACCGGTTTTTGTCAAAAAATCACGCGATAACAAACAACTAGATCATGATGACGATTCAACGAAACGTCATCATGATCTAGGTTTTACCCCGCGCGCAACTCATCGGCCAGCAAGCGAAATTCCTCCGCACGGGGAGAATTCTTGCGCCACACCAGCGCGATCTCGCGGTTGGCGGTTTCCGATTTCAGTGGCCGAACAATAACTTGGGTGCCGTTCAGGATGCCCGCATCGATGGCCATTTCCGGCAGCAAAGTCACGCCAAGCCCGTTGTCCACCATCTGCACCAGAGTATGCAGGCTGGTGCCGATCATCGTCGCACTGGCGCGCATTTCCGGGCGGTTGCAGGCGGCCAGTGCGTGGTCCTTCAGGCAATGCCCGTCTTCCAGCAGCAGCAGCCGCGTTTCGTCGATCAGATCAGGCGAAATTTCTGCAGGAGGATCGCGCGGATCATCCTTGGGAAAGGCGACGTAAAGCGCATCAAGTTCAATGACTTCCTTTTCCACCTCGCCAGTGGCGTAGGGCAGGGCGAGCAGCACGCAGTCGGCCCGGCCGTGATGCAGCGATTCCATTGCGGCGGCGCTGGTTTCCTCGCGCAAGTAGAGCTTCAGCGCCGGGCGTTCCCGCCGCAGCCGGGGCAACATGCGCGGCAGCAGGAACGGGGCGATGGTGGGGATCACGCTCATCCGCATCTCGCCCGATAGCGGCTGGCCACTGGACTGGACCATAGCGGAAAGCTCTTCCGCCTCACGCAGGATGCGGTGGGCCTTGGCCGCAACCGCGTTACCCAGCGGGGTAAACCGCACCGCTCGCTTGGTCCGTTCAACCAGCACCACGCCAAGCAGCGATTCCAGATCACGAAGCCCGGCGGAGAGGGTCGATTGCGAGACAAAACACGCCTCCGCCGCCTTGCCGAAATGGCAATGCTCATGCAGCGCGACGAAGTATTGAAGTTGTTTGAGGGTAGGGTGGAAGGTGGTCATAGCTTATCCCCTCCTCTTCAGGGGAGGGGTAGGAGTGGAGAACCTCTCGACTCGCAAAGTTGTGCGGAACGAGACGCCCCACCCCCTTCCCCTCCCCTGAAGAGGAGGGGGGAAGCAGTTGCCATCATTCATTCGCTTACAGCCTCAACCGCCTCAGCCCCAGCCACCTCAGCCTCAATCGCCTCAACCGGTTCCACCACATCATCAACGTGTGTCTTCTTCAGTTTGCCGTTCACCACCGCAAAAGCCATCTTGCCCTCGACCAGATCGAGCGCGTCCTTGCCGAACTGTTCAAAACGCCAGGTTTCCAGCAGGGCCAGCCCCTTGCGCACCCCGGCGGCGAGCAATTCCAGTTCCTCGCTGCGGGCGAGAAGCCGTGATGATACGTCGATTTCGCGGGCGCGAATCTTCAGCAGCAGCTTGAGCAGGTCGGCCACTAGCGAGCCTTCCTTGCCCAGCGGCGCGCCGCGCGGGGATCGGGGCGGCATGTCGGCGTCGGTCAGCGGCGTGGCGGCGGCCAGCGCGGCCATCATGCGCTTGCCGATGTCGTTTTCTTTCCAGCTTGCCGAAAGTCCGCGCACTTTGCCAAGGTCTGCCTGCACCTTGGGCGGGTGGCTGGCGATGTCGGCAACGGTTTCATCGCGGGCAATGCGGCCGCGCGGAATGTTCTTGTCCTGCGCCTCAATCTCGCGCCAGCGGCCCAGCGCCTTCAGTCGCCCCAGCACCGCCGGATTGCGCCCTGCCGCCTTGATCCGCTGCCATGCCTGATCGGGATCGTTGCGATAGTTTTCCGGATCGGCGAGCTTTTCCATCTCCACGTCCAGCCACTGACCTCGCCCGGTTTTAACCAGCCGGTTCAGGATCTTGGGGAATATTTTCGCCAGATGAGTAACGTCGCCAATGGCGTATTCGATCTGCCGTGCATCCAGCGGACGGCGCGACCAATCCGTAAACCGCGCGCCCTTGTCCACCGTGATGCCCAGCCACATTTCAACCAGGTTGGCATAGCCGATCTGTTCCGACTGGCTGATCGCCATCGTCGCGATCTGGGTGTCGAAAATGGGGTGCGGGGTCTTGCCCGTCAGGTTGTAGATGATCTCCACGTCCTGCCCGCCAGCGTGGAAAACCTTGAGCACGTCCTCATTATCAACCAGCAGGTCGAGCAGCGGCGACATGTCCAGCCCGCTGGCCATCGGATCAATTGCCGCGGCCTCGTTCTTGTCGGCGATCTGGATCAGGCACAGTTCCGGCCAATACGTGCTTTCACGCATGAATTCAGTGTCTACACAGATGAAGTCGGCTTTGGACAACCGCTGGCACAGCGCAGTCAGTGTCTCGGTGTCGGTAATCAGGGGGTGTATCTTCATCGCAACTTTTCTATATGGACCCCAGCCTGTAGGACTTTGGGCAGGGCCACTGTGGCGGGTCCGTGCGGACCCTCGGCTTGACAAAATCGCGGGCTTCGCCTGTTAGCCCGTGAGTTCTCCCTGCCTTATTGCAGCCCGATTGGAAAGAGTTTCAATGTCCGCCCCCACTCTGCACGCTTATCGTTCACACACCTGCGGGGCGCTTGATCTTGCCAATGTCGGCGGCGCGGTCCGTTTGTCGGGCTGGATTCACCGCAAGCGCGACCACGGCGGCGTGCTGTTCGTCGATCTGCGGGATCACTACGGCATCACCCAGTTGGTCGCCGATAGTGATAGCCCGGCACTGGCAGTGCTGGAATCGCTGCGCGTGGAAAGCGTCGTCACGATTGACGGCACCGTCAAGGCGCGCAGCGAAGGCACGATCAATGCCAACCTGCCGACCGGAGCGATTGAGGTCTATGCCCGCGAAGTGACCGTCCAGTCGCGCGCCGAGGAACTGCCGATGCCGGTGGCCGGGGAACAGGAATATCCTGAGGATATCCGGCTGAAATACCGCTTCCTCGATCTGCGGCGCGAGAAGGTGCATGCCAACATGATGCTGCGCAGCCGGGTGATTTCCAGCCTGCGCCGCCGCATGGTCGATCAGAATTTTACCGAGATCCAGACCCCGATCCTCACCGCCTCCAGCCCCGAAGGCGCGCGCGATTATCTGGTCCCCAGCCGCGTTCATCCGGGCAAGTTCTATGCTCTGCCGCAGGCACCGCAGATGTTCAAACAGCTGCTGATGGTCGCCGGGTTTGACCGCTATTTCCAGATCGCCCCGTGCTTCCGCGACGAGGATGCCCGCGCTGATCGTTCGCCGGGTGAGTTCTATCAGCTCGATTTCGAGATGAGCTTCGTCACGCAGGACGATGTATTCAACGCCATCGAACCTGTGCTGGCCGGGGTGTTCGAGGAGTTCTCTGGCGGCAAGAGCGTGACGCCAGCAGGCACTTTCCCGCGCATTCCCTATGCCGATTCGATGCTGAAATACGGCTCGGACAAACCCGATTTGCGCAATCCGCTGGTGATTACCGATGTCTCGGACCACTTCGCCGCGTCGGGCTTTGGTCTGTTTGAAAAAATCGTCGGTTCGGGCGGCAATGTCCGCGCAATCCCCGCACCCGCCACTGCTGACAAGAGCCGCAAGTTCTTTGACGACATGAATGAATGGGCGCGGTCCGAAGGGCACGCGGGGCTTGGCTATGTCACCCGCAAGCAGGGCGATTTCGGCGGGCCAATCGCCAAGAACCACGGCGAAGCGGGCATGCTGGCGCTTTATGATGCGCTGGGACTCGGGCCGGATGACGGCTGTTTCTTCGCTGCGGGCAAGGAATTGCAGGCCGCCAAACTGGCCGGTGCCGCGCGGACCCGCGTTGGCGAGCAGCTTGGCCTGATCGAACAGGGCGCGTTCAAGCTGTGCTGGATCGTCGATTTTCCGATGTTCGAATATGATGAGGACGCGAAAAAGGTCGATTTCAGCCACAACCCGTTCTCGATGCCGCAGGGCGAGATGGAAGCGCTGGAAACGATGGACCCGCTGGAAATCAAGGCCTGGCAGTACGACATCGTCTGCAACGGGGTGGAACTGTCATCCGGCGCAATCCGCAACCACCGCCCGGAAGTGATGTACAAGGCATTTGAAATCGCCGGGTACAGCCGCGAGGATGTCGACACCAATTTCTCAGGCATGATCAATGCGTTCAAGTACGGCGCACCGCCGCATGGCGGATCGGCTCCGGGCGTTGACCGCATCGTCATGCTGCTGGCAGACGAGCCGAACATCCGCGAAGTCGTGGTGTTCCCGATGAACCAGAAGGCCGAAGACCTGATGATGGGCGCGCCGGGACCGGTTTCGGCCAAGCAGCTACGCGAACTCAACATTCGGCTGGTTGAGCTGGCCAAGGCCTAGAGCAGGCGCAATCGCTACGGCAACGCCTGTTTTGCGCATGTTACACCCCGTTTTGAACTCCATTTGCACCGCCCCCTTGCCAGCACCGATTCTGCGCATTAGGGCGACGGCAGAGTTTTAATCCCCCGTTCACGAGAGGATATTTGCATGAGCGACACCGCCGATCGGGTTAAGAAGATCGTGATCGAACACCTTGGCGTCGAAGCCGACAAGGTGACAGAAGAAGCGAGCTTCATCGATGATCTGGGCGCAGACAGCCTTGACATCGTTGAGCTGGTCATGGCCTTCGAAGAAGAATTTGGTGTCGAGATCCCTGACGATGCGGCTGAAAAGATCAGCACCGTTCAGGATGCGATCAAATACATCAACGAAAACAAGGGCTGATCCAGCCCACCGTTCCCGGCTGCCGATTGCCTGTCGAGTGGCCGGTATGCGGGGATTTCCGGTACTAGAAATTCGACAGGCTCAACTCCATAAGGGGTTGGGCCTGTTGCGTTTTCGGAGAATTTTATGCGTCGTGTTGTCGTAACCGGGCTTGGCCTCGTCACTCCGCTTGGTGCGGACGTGGAAACCGTCTGGCAGAATCTCATCGCCGGGAAATCGGGGGCAGGGCCGATCACGCGCTTTGACGCCAGTGACCAGAAGTGCCGTATCGCCTGCGAGGTGAAACCGGCTGATCACCCATATGGCTTCGATCCCAACAAGCGGGTGGACCACAAGGTCCAGCGCCAGGTCGATCCGTTCATCATCTACGGTATCGACGCTGCTGGTCAGGCCATTGAGGATGCCGGGCTGACCGACATGGACGAAGCCACACGGTTTCGCGCCGGTTGCTCGATCGGGTCGGGCATTGGCGGCTTGCCGGGAATCGCCAGCGAATCACTGGTCCTGCACGAAAAAGGGCCGAGCCGGGTCTCGCCGCATTTCGTTCATGGGCGTCTGATCAACCTGATCTCGGGCCAGGTGTCGATCAAGTACGGGTTGATGGGACCGAACCACGCGGTCGTCACCGCCTGCTCCACCGGCGCGCATTCGATCGGTGACGCCGCGCGCATGATCCGCGATGACGATGCCGACATCATGCTGGCGGGCGGCGCGGAAGGCACGATCTGCCCCATCGGCATCGCCGGTTTTGCTCAGGCCCGCGCGCTCTCCACCGCCTTTAATGACGAGCCAACCCGCGCCAGCCGCCCTTACGACAAGGACCGCGACGGTTTCGTCATGGGTGAGGGTGCCGGGGTGGTCGTGCTGGAGGAGTACGAACACGCCAAGGCGCGCGGCGCGAAGATCTATGCCGAAGTGATCGGTTATGGCCTGTCGGGTGACGCCTATCACGTCACTGCGCCGCATCCAGAAGGCTCGGGCGCGTTCCGCTCGATGCAGATGGCGCTGCGCAAGGCCGGGCTGGAGCCGAGCGATATTGACTACATCAACGCGCACGGCACCTCCACGCCGATGGGTGACGAACTGGAACTTGGCGCAGTGCGCCGCCTGTTCGGCGATGCCATCCAGACCGTTTCGATGAGCAGCACCAAGTCTGCTATCGGCCATTTGCTGGGCGGCGCGGGCGCGGTTGAGGCGATCTTCTGCATTCTGGCGATCCGCGATCAGATTGTCCCGCCAACGCTGAATCTGGAAAACCCCAGTGACGGCTGCGTGGGCGTCGATCTGGTCCCTCACACGGCGAAAAAGCGCAAGGTTCATGCTGTGCTGAACAACAGCTTCGGCTTTGGCGGCACTAACGCCAGCCTTGTGATGCGGGCGGTCTAAGCCCGGATGCCGCGTCGCAGTATCCTGCTGGCAGGGCTGGCAGCGGTCCTGCTGGCGCTGGGATGCCTCAGCTGGCTGCTCGGCGGCTGGTTTCTGGGCGGGCCTCTTGCCCGCGACACCGCGTTTATCGTCCCCGACGGGGCGAGCCTGTCCGTAGTCGCCGTCAAGCTGGAAAAGGAGGGCGCGATTGCTTCGGCCAGCGCGTTCCGCCTTCGTGCGCGCATTCTTGCGGGCGGCGCACCGATCCGCGCGGGCGAATTCATGCTGCCGCGCGGGGCCAGTCCTTCAAAGGTTCTGGCGATCCTGCAAGGGGGCGAGGCGCTGCGCCGCTTTGTTACCGTGCCCGAAGGCATGCCCTCGATCATGGTCTATGAACGGCTGAACGCGCAGGCTTTTCTCACTGGCACTATAGCCCCGCCTGCCGAGGGCACGCTGCTGCCCGATACCTATGACTTTGAGCGCGGGGAAAGCCGCCAAGCCGTGCTGCTGCGAATGCAGGCGGCGATGCAGCGCACGCTGGCCGAACTGTGGGCTGCCCGCTCCCCCGATACAGTCGCCAGAACGCCGCAAGAGGCGCTGGTGCTGGCCTCCATCGTTGAAAAAGAAACCGGTAAGCCCGCCGAACGGGCGATGGTCGCCGGGCTGTATTCCAACCGGCTGCGCAAGGGCATCATGCTGCAGGCCGATCCGACGATCATCTACCCGATCACCAAGGGCAAGCCGCTGGGCCGCCGCATTCGCCAGTCGGAAATCCAGGCGATCAACGATTACAACACTTATTCGATGGTCGGCCTGCCCAAGGGGCCGATCACCAACCCGGGGCGCTCGTCGATAGAGGCGGTGCTGCACCCGGCGAAAACAGACGCGCTCTACATGGTGGCAGATGGCACCGGCGGCCACGCATTTGCCCCCACGCTGGAACAGCACAACGCCAATGTGGAAAAGTGGTTCGCGCTGCGCCGGGCGCGCGGGGAGATCTGACTGGGGCGACGCGGTCCAAGCGGCATTTCCGATCATCGTTTCCAGCTTATCCGGTTTTGCAATCTGGCGCGGGCTACCTATCTGAGCCTCCGCACCAACTGGAGTCGCATCATGATCAACCGCACCATTCCCGAAGTCACCCTGAAAACCCGCGTCCGCGACGAAAGCATCGAAGGCAGCAATCCGTTCCGCTGGCAGGATCTGCCCGTGCGTGAGGCGTTTGCAGGCCGAAAGGTGGTCATCTTCTCGCTCCCCGGCGCGTTCACACCCACTTGCAGCAACCATCAGGTTCCCGGTTTTGAGGCACTTTATGACCAGTTCAAGGCTGCCGGGGCGGACGAAATCTACTGCGTTTCGGTCAACGACGCCTTCGTCATGTACCAGTGGGGCAAGAATATGGGCCTTGAGAACGTAAAGCTGCTGCCAGACGGCTCTGGCACCTTCACGCGCCACATGGGCATGTTGATCAACAAGGACCACGTTGGTTTCGGCATGCGCAGCTGGCGCTATGCGATGATCGTGGAAGACAATGTCGTGACCAGCTGGTTCGAAGAGCCGGGCATAAACGACGTGGGCGCAGACAGCGATCCCTACGGCGAAACGGCGCCTGAAAAGGTACTGGCCGCGCTCACCGGCGCGCAGGCCTGATGTCGGCAGCGCCTCCTGCCGCCACGCCGGTGGCAGGGGGCGCGCCGCTCATCATTACGGCTGAATTGCCTGCTGACCTGGCCCACTGGGCAGACAGCTTGCGCCGCGAGCATTACCCGCCGGAACGCAACCAGCTCAAGGCCCACGTAACGCTGTTTCACGCGATGGCGCCCTCGCTGATGGGCGAGTTGAAAACACTGCTGGCGGCCTTGGCGGGTGAGTGCGCGCCGCCGCCCGCGCGCTTGTCCGGCCTGCTGCCGCTGGGCGGCGGCACGGCGCTGGCGATCGACTGCCCGGCGATGCTGGCGATCCGCGAAGACATCGCCAGCCACTTCCACGGCGCGCTGACGTCGCAAGACAGCCACGCGCCCCGGCTGCATATCACCGTGCAGAACAAGGTCAGCCCGCAAGAGGCAAAAGCCTTGCAGCGGGAACTGTCGGCACAGCTGGACGGGGCGCATGGGATCGGCTTAGGCTATCCCTTCCGCTTCGCCGGACTGGCCCTTCACCACTATCGCGGGGGACCTTGGGAGCCGGCGGGCCGGTGGTCATTCCGGGGCGCAGAACGCGGCGGCAAAAACCCCAAATACCGCAGTTGACCGCAAGCCCCATCCCCCCTAAAGGCGCGGCCTGCCCGGACGAAATCCCGGGCCAGCCCCTTGGGGCGGAGTAGCTCAGCTGGTTAGAGCAGCGGAATCATAATCCGCGTGTCGGGGGTTCGAGTCCCTCCTCCGCTACCAAAACCAAATCCGGAAGCTTCCGATAGCGTCCGAATTATTCCAATAAATATACTAATTACAAATTGATGTGACCGATTCTCGTCCACATTAATCCGCACGCAGCCCGATATGCAATGGGGGTATTTCTCTGGCACAGGCAGAAGGAAAGATGCACCCAATGGCACTTAAGGAACTTGAGGCCAAAAAAGTGACGCTCCCCCGGTTTCGTGTCCGGGTTCAATGTTAGCGTCCGGCCTTCATCTGCCGGGGTTAACCCCGGCAGATGAAGCAAATTCGGCTGGGGTCATCCAGCCGAGCGAGGTGTGAGGACGGCACTCGTTATAGTCCCGTCGCCACGCCTCGATTTTGCCTCTGGCGTCGGACAAAGACAAGAACCAATGTGTGTTGAGGCATTCGTCACGCAAACGGCCGTTGAACGATTCAACAAAGGCCCCTTCGGCAAGCTCAGGACAGGATTGTCCGTCGGCTTGCCAGGGCGAATGAAGTCCAGCGTCACCCCGTTCTCGTAGGCGCAGCGATCCATCGCCATAGAGATGAACTCTGGCCCATTGTCCACACGAATGGCGCGCGGCGCACCGCGAACGACACTAATCCGGGTCATGGCATCGACCACCTGCTCACCCTTGATTCCCCGATCCACATCGATCGCCAGTGCTTCACGGGTGGACCCAACTGCAGCAGGACCGGATCGAGCCCCTGCGAAGTAAACGCGATACCGTGCTGTGCGCCTTGCGTGAGACTCATGAAGATGTCCTGGGCTAACTCCGTGTGATCGTCGGTATTGTCCAGCCACGGAATCCGCCAATTACTTCAGTCCGTAGTTATGATATAAGCTGATCGAAAAATTTTGTAATTTCTACATGGAGATAAATGCAGTGCTTCGGTGCTGACCCAAGGAGATGATATTGTAGAAACCGCGATTCAGGCCGCCAGCTTCATTTCCATATGGTCCCAGATTTCGACCAGAGCCTTGGTCAGTTCATGCATCATTTCGGTGGTGTGTGTAGGGCCGGGAGTAAAGCGAAGACGCTCCGTCCCGCGCGGCACGGTCGGGAAGTTGATCGGCTGCACATAGACGCCGTATTCGGCCAGCAGGATGTCGCTGATACCCTTGGCCTTGACCGGATCACCGACCATCAGCGGCACGATATGCGTGGTCGATGGCATGACCGGCAGGTGCGCATCGGCGAACAGCTGCTTGAGCATGGCAGCGGCAGCTTGCTGGCCCTCACGCTCGACGCTGGAGGCCTTGAGGTGCTGGACCGAGGCCAGCACACCCGCGACCAACACTGGCGACAGGCTAGTGGTAAAGATAAAGCCCGGGGCATAGCTGCGGATCACGTCGATAATCTTGCGGTCAGCCGCAAGATAGCCGCCCATCACGCCAAAAGCCTTGCTCAGAGTACCTTCGATGATGGTCAAGCGATGCGCCGCTTCGTCACGGTCGCTAATGCCACCACCGCGTGGACCATACATGCCAACAGCGTGGACTTCATCGATGTAAGTCAGCGCATTGTACTTGTCAGCCAGATCGCAGATCGCGTGGATTGGCGCGACATCGCCGTCCATTGAATAGACGGATTCAAAGGCAATCAGCTTGGGCACATCGGGATCGGTTTCTGCGAGGAGCTGTTCCAGATGCTCAAGATCGTTGTGCCGCCAGACCTTCTTTTCCGCGCCGGAATTAAGGATGCCCGCGATCATGCTGGCGTGATTGAGCGCGTCCGAAAAGATCACGCAGCCCGGCAGGATCTTGGCCAAGGTGGACAATGTTGCATCGTTGGAAACATAGCCACTGGTGAACAGCAGCGCGCCTTCCTTGCCATGCAGATCGGCAAGTTCGTGTTCCAGTTCGATGTGGTAATGCGTATTACCGCCAATGTTGCGCGTGCCGCCGCTGCCCGCGCCCACATCGTGCAGTGCATCTTCCATCGCGGCGACGACTTTCGGGTGCTGGCCCATCGCGAGGTAATCATTGGAACACCACACCGTGATCGGCTTTGGCTCATTGTGACCGGCAAAGCAGCGCGCATTGGGATATGAGCCCTTGTTGCGCAGGATGTCGATAAAAACCCGGTATCGGCCTTCTGAGTGAAGCCGTTCAATCGCCTGATCAAAAATGTGCTCGTAGTTGGCCATGGAATTTACCTCCGCCTGAAAATTTGCAACCATCATGGAGTGTGACGACTTACCGGATTGCCCGGCATTGATGGGCTGCCCTGCCATGTGTAGCCGGCAAGCCCGATCAACAAGGCGGCGGCGGCCAGTTCCAGCGCTTGGCGCGAACAACGACCGCTGAAGTACAGCGCCAGCAGGGTGATCGCGGCAAAGGCTGCGGCGAAAACGAATCCCATGATTATTCCTTCTCCAACTTCTGGTCATTTTCTGACTTCCGGTCAGATGTGACACGCTTGGGCCGGATGCGTCGGCTCACCAGCCAAGCTCCTCCCAGCAGCGCGATTAGCGGCACGGCCCACAGCGGCAGGGTTTCCGGCTTGACTACCGGCTTGAAGCTGACCCAATCGCCATAGCGACTGACCAGCCAGGCGCGCACTTCATCTGGCGATTTTCCGGCGGCGATCTGCTCGCGGATAACCCGCCGCATATCGCCCGCCAGATCGGCATTGCTGCCCGAAATCGGCTGTCCTTGGCAGACGATACAGCGGATCGAATCCATCAGCGTCGTGGCCTGCGCCTCTTTCTGCGCATTGGGCAAGGCTTCTTGCGCATAATCGCGTGCGGTCAGCGGTGAGGCGATCATGGCGCTCACCATCAGCACCAAGGCCGCGAACAGTGCCCGCGCCATCACTGCGTGCGCCCCAGCAAAGCGAGCAACTTCGGCAGCGCTGCCTCGTCCACCACGCCGATATGCTGTTGCAGCACTTTGCCGTTCCCATCGATTACATAGGTTTCCGGCACACCAGACGATCCAAAGGCGATCTGCGCCCGGCCTTCATCGTCCAGCCCGACCCGGGTATAGGGATTGCCGTTGTCGGCGAGAAATTTTCCAAGGCCAGCGGCGGTATCGTGCACGGCAATGCCGTCCACCTCCACGCCCATTGACTTCAGTCGCATCAGCATCGGGATTTCCGCAACGCAAGGCACGCACCAACTGGCGAATACGTTGAGCAGGCGCGGTTTGCCATCGCGGAAGTCTGCCGTGGCGACGCCCGGTTGCTGCGGGAACGCTGGCCGTGCGGTGAATTCCGGCAGCGGCAGGCCGACCACCTTGGATTTAATCACATGATCCTCTGGATTGAGCAACCCGGCGAAGAACACCGCAAACAGCGCGATGCACAGGCCAAACGGCAGCCACAGAAGCCAGCGCCGCTTCATGACGTCACCTTGCGACGCTGCCAGAATTTCCAGCCCGCCAATTTCCATCTTGGCCCAAGCACATCGCGATGCACGCGCCCCATCAGCGAGAGCAAACCGCCAAATCCGATCATCGCGCCGCCCAGCCAGATGAATGTGACGAACGGCTTCCACCACATGCGGATCAGCCAGCGCGTGCCATCGGTCTGTTCGCCCACCACAAGATAAAGCTGGCCGTTCCAAAAGGTGCGGATTGCGGCCTGATTCGTGCGCATCGGCGGATCGGTGAACTGGTGAAGTTGCGGCAGCATGGTGAAGGGCTCGCCCTGCGCGCCCTTGCTCACCGACAGCACTGCTTCCAGCGCGGCATAATTCGGACCCTGCTTGTCACGAAGGCCCAGCAGCTTGACATTAAATGGCCCGACGCTGCTAGTTTCGCCCGGCACCAGTGCCACCATGTTCTCACGGGTAAACGCGCTGTCACACGCCATGCCCGCGATGCTGACACCGCAACCGAGGTGCGCGATCACCATGCCCCAAGTGAACAGCGGCGTGCGCAGCAACTTGCGCTTCCACAAAGGCGCAAGGCTGGCAACCGCGATGCCCGCCGCTGCCACCAGACCCAGCAAGGGCAACACACCGATTTTGCCGCCAAATGCCGCAAGCAGCAGCAATGCAGCAGCAGCAGCGAAGATTGCCACCGCCGTGCGCCCCAACAGCGCCTGTGGCCGATCACTGCGCCAGCGCAGCAGCGGTCCAGCGGCCATGACTACCATCAGCATCAGTGCCAGCGGCCCGGCGGTGGCATTGAAATAGGGCGCGCCGACCGAAATCTTCGCGCCCGTCGTGGCCTCCAGCGCCAGCGGATAAAGCGTTCCCGCCATGATGACGACAAGGATCACCGTCAGCAGCAAGTTATTGATGACCAACGCCGCCTCTCGGCTGAACATCTCAAACCGGCTGCCTTCGGTCACCGTGCCGATCCGCACGGCGAACAGCGCCAGCGCGCCGCCAATGTAGATGCCGAGCAGCGCCAGAATGAAAATACCGCGCCGAGGATCAACGGCAAAGCTGTGAACGCTGGTGAGCACGCCTGACCGGACGAGGAATGTGCCAACCATCGACATCGAAAACGCCAGCACCGCCAGCATGATCGTCCAAGCGCGCAGACCGTCGCGAGTGGCCAGCACCGTCACCGAATGGATCAATGCAGTTGCCGCCAGCCACGGCATCAGGCTGGCGTTCTCGACCGGATCCCAGAACCACCAACCGCCCCAGCCTAAAGTATAATAGGCCCAGTACGACCCGGCGGTGATGCCGATGGTCAGGAAAATCCATGCGCCCAAGATCCACGGACGCATGGCGCGGGCGAACTCTGCAGAGACGTTTCGCGTTACCAGCGCGCCCACCGCAAACGAAAACGCCGCTGACATGCCGACATAGCCCGCGTAAAGCGTGGGCGGATGAAACGCGAGGCCGGGATCTTGCAATAGCGGGTTCAACCCTTGTCCATCGACCACGCCAGCAATCCGCGCAAAGGGGTTCGATGAAAACAGCAGAAACGCATAAAAACCCAGCGCGATAAGTCCCTGCGCCGCCAGCGTTGCCACTTTGGTATCGGCGCGCAGTTTCTTTTCGAACAGCGCAATCGTCGCCCCCGCCGCGCCAAGGATTGTGACCCACAGCAGCATCGAGCCTTCGTGATTGCCCCAGGTTCCAGCGATTTTGTACAGCATCGGCTTGGCCGAATGGCTGTTGGTCGCGACCAGCAGCACCGACATGTCTGACTGGGCAAACACCGCGATCAGGCAGAAGAACGCCACGGCGACCAACCCGGCCTGCACCACGGTCACCGGCACGATAGCAGGCGCAAGCCCCAATTGCCCGCGCCCGACAACCAGCGCACCAAGCGCGAATTGCAGTAACGCAAGGGTAGCTGCCAGCCACAAGGCTGCGAGTCCGGCTTCAGCAATCATTGGACTGATACCAACCTGCATTGATCCCGACCCATGAGGATTGCGAAACCCCGTTCGCTGGCGAGGAGCGGCTGCAGCGGCGATGTGGTTCATCGTCGCAAGGCCATGACGAAGTCCGGCGAGCGGGGTTTCGCAACCCTGCGGGCGGTTTCTGGCGGCCCTCGGTCTGCGTCGTGCTCTCGCAGCGATGAACCACATCGCAGCTTCGATCACTCCTTGCCGAAAACCGCCAGAAACCGTCCTCATGGGTCGGGATCAATGCAGGTTGGTATACACCTTGGTGAATTGTCATAAAAATGATCGTCTCCAGATCAGAAATCGATGCGGTAGCCAGCACTGATTACGAAGCCAGATTCATTTGACTGGCTCAGCACTCCGCCAAAGGCCTGACGCTGCTTGGTAAAATTGCCGCCCACCTCGATTTCGATTTCGGAGTTGCGTACAGGATAATAGTTAAAGCGCATGGTCGGCTGCAATTGGCTGAATGACCCCGGAAGCGGCGATTGCGCCGAAATTTTGTCAGCGCGATAGCCATAACGGATCCGCGGATTTAGCCGGAATTTCGTTGTAATCGGAACGCGCGCACTAAAGTCGGCGGTATATGTGCGGGAACGCTGCGTATCAGCGTAGCGGCCGCCGATAATGTAGATGTCGTTGCTCCATAACATGCCGGAGCCGACAATTTGCCCGCCATAATAATATTCCTTGCCCGTCGCGGCCAGCGCATCCACGCCGCCGCTCGCTGGTGTGCCGCCAGTGTCGGTCATCGCGACATCCACGTTCGCCTGCAGTTTTTTGGTCAGCGGACGGGAATAAGACACTGTGTATGACTTGGTGACCAGCGTCCGGTCCTTGGCCAGTTGGTAAATCTGGTCATCCGTAAAAAATGGCCGCAAGCCGGGAAGATCGGTGATCGGCAGCATGGTCAGCGGGTTAATCTGGCCGTTCAGCCCGTTGTGGCTCGTCAGCAACGGTGATTGGCGATAGTCTGCGGTAAAGCTGAGGTTGGCGCTGTCCGGGAAATTGTAATTCAACGTCAACAGGCCAAGGTTCAGCCGCTTGAACTTCACATCGTAATCCACCATCGCGAACCCGTTGAAGCGCTTTTTGACGAAGCGGGTTTCAATGCCGACCGACCGGCGATCAATGAAACCGCCGCTGGTATGTTGGTCGAACCAGTAAACCGAGAGCTGCATCGGACTGCGCTTTGCGCCGACATCCACGCTGGCGCCGTAGAAAAACCGGTCGGTCATAATGTACATCTGATGCGACGATTGCACAGGGTGACCTGCGACAAGGTTGACCCGCAACTTAGGCTTGGCCTGCCAGCCAATCAGTCCGCCATCGAAACGACCCAGCACGCCAGACGAGTTGCGGGTCTGCCGGCCAAACCGCACCGAGGTGTTGAGATCGTTGTCCGAATAATCGAGATAGAGTGCGGTCAGCCCCTTCAATCCGCCGCCCGGCTTTGAACTGAACTTGGTAACACTGGTGCCATTGTTGATGGTCGATACCGATGTGCTGGTGCCAAAATTCTAGATGTAAGAACCTGCGGCCCGCAACTGAATCTGCCGACGATCATTGCCGCCGGTAACCGTAATGTCACCCGCAGTAAGCAACTGATTGAGGTTTACCGAATTATCGACCTCTGTGTTGATGGTCGAGGTGGCGTCGGGGATCTTGGTCGTGCTTTGATCGCGGAAATAGAATTGTGAGAAGCTGCCCCGCAATCCCCATGTCCAGTCTTTGGCCGCACGAGACTTGCCGGTCGCCTGGCGCAGTTCCGGCGTAGGAGTTTCACCTTGACCCTGCGGCGTGCTGAGCGCGGTCAGTCTCTGGCGAACCCGGTCGGCAGCCTCGCCGCTGGGATAGCGGCGCAGGTATTCCTCGTATTCTGCCTGAGCATGAGCCATTTGGCCCTTGCGTTCATGGGTAACCCCCAGCAGTTCCAGCGCTCGCGGCAAGTTGGGGTTTTCAGGCCGGGTCAGCGCATTGGTAAGCAGTTGGACCGCGCGGTCATTGTCACCGCCGCGAATTGAATCCTCGGCCTCGGTAATCAGTCGCGATGTTTCGGTCGTATCGCCTTCGGTTGCAGGTCCGGCGGTCGGTTGCGGTGCTGCGGTAATTGGCTGTCCGCCGGTATCGATCCGGCTTGCTACAGCCTGCGCCCGTTCCTCCGCCGTCACCTTGACGACCCAAGCGTCATGCCATGCGTTGGTGAAATGAGCAGCAAGTCTCGCCCGCTCCTCCTCGGCGGCGGCCTTCGTCTCAAAAAAGCCCATGCGCAAGCGGTGCCAATGCTGAGAATCGCGTTCAAAACTGGTCTCGTAAGTGACTCTTCCGGCGACTGCCTGCTTCTGCGCGATACTAAGTTCGCCAAGCGGCGTCGGCTGCGATTCCAGATTGATTGCAAAAAGGCCTGCCGGAATTGCGATCCCCGGAGCCGGCCCGGCGGGAGGTGCCTGGGCACCGCTTGCCTGACCATTCGGCGCGGGCAGGTCCGTCTGGCCGGTGCTTCCGTCCGAGCATATCGGCCCGCTACCCGGCTCAGCCAGTTTGACCACTATGCTTTGCGTTTGCTGCCCTGCGACAACTTCAAAGCGCATGTCGTGCGTAAAGAATAGCGTAAGCACCGCGCCAGATGGATCGCTGCCATCATACTCGATCGACCGAAGCTCCGGCACAGTCTCAGGCGTGCGCAAGGATTCCCGCAGCGCACTGACATTGGCCGCATCAAGCGGCCTGACCCGGATGTGCAACTCACGCGCAGCCTCTTGCGGGAAGTAGCTGAGCAACTGCACGCGGATGTTGAAGTTCACCGTCACAGAGGTGCAAGCGCCCACTTTGTCGACCTTGACGTCAGACAAGTTGGCGTCAGCAGAGCCTTGGCCGAATGATGGTGTCGGCATGGCCATCACACCTGTCGCGATGGCTAGTGCCGCCAGATGCCTACCATTGGCGAAACGCGGGTTAGTCAAGGGTCTGCCTTCCAGCATGTGGATCTCTCATCATCAATCAAATTTCCTGGTGTTGTGGCAGGCGCCGCAATCCTGCGTTGTCTTGGGATGATCGCGGGGCTTGCCCTCTGCAATCGTGCCGTTGTGGCAGCTTGAACAGGTGCCGATCACATCGTTGTGGTTGACGGTCGTTGCCGGACTCCAAACTGTTGTCTTGTGACAATCGGCGCAGAGATTGTTGGTGTTGATGTGGGTCGGGCCCTTGCCCTTAGCGATCGTGCCGTTGTGGCAAGTCGCGCATGCCCCGATCACGTCGGCATGGTTCACCGTCTTGGCCGGGCTCCATATCGCGGTGGTGTGGCAATCAGCGCACAGGTTGTTCGTGTTGATATGAGTCGCGCTCTTGCCGGTGGCGGTGGTGCCGTTGTGGCAGGTCGAGCACGCCGCCGTCACGCCGGTGTGGCTGAAGGTCGCAGGCGTCCAACCCGTGGTTTTGTGGCAATCGCTGCACGGCGCGGTGGTTGGGACATGGGTCACCGGCTTGCCTTCTGCGACGGTGCCGTTGTGACAACTGGCGCAAGTGCCGATGACCTGGGTGTGATCAACGTGGACGATCGTCCAACTCGTGCTGACATGGCAGAAATCGCACTGCGTGGTTGAATTGATGTGCCCGACAGACTTGCCCGGTGCCGCTGTGCCATTGTGACATGAAGCGCAGGTTCCAAGCGCGTCCGCATGATTGAACGTCTTGGCCGGGCTCCACACCGCAGTGGTGTGGCAATCAGCGCAAGTATTAGTGGTGGCCAAATGTGTTGCAGATTTGCCCGTTGCCGTGGTGCCATTGTGGCAGGTCGAGCACGCCGCGGTCACGCCGGTGTGGCTGAAGGTTGCAGGGGTCCAGCCCGAGGTCTTGTGGCAATCGCTGCACTGGCCGGTGGTGGGGATGTGCGTGGCAGTCTTGCCGCTCGCAATCGTGCCGTTGTGGCAGCTGGAGC
>JBDTUQ010000012.1:0-55989 GCA_040007615.1 Novosphingobium sp. | reverse complement strand
GCGGCATGGCAACATGCTGGCGCAGCTCCACCTGACCATGCAAGACTTGGAAAAGGACAGTGAGCGGCTGACTGCCAAGGGTCAGGCCGATCTGCTGGCGACGCTCGAATCCTTGGGAGCCGCCACCCGCGAAGCCGTCGAAACTATGGAGCGATCGGGCCGCAGCGCGGTTACCGCCATCGCCGAAAAGCTGAGCCAGGATACCGCAGGCGCGCTCGACCGTGTGCTGGCCGAGCGGACGGACGAAGCCTTGGCCCGTCTGGCGCAGGCTGCCGATCATGCATCCGGCAGCGGACGCGAGGCGGCGATGCACTTGCGCGATCAATTGGCCCGGATCGATGAACTGGCTGGCAATCTTGAGCGCCGCGTCGCTCAGGCGCGCGAGCAAGTGGAGGACAAGGTCGACAGCGACTTCGCCCGCCGGGTCGCGCTGATCACCGAATCGCTCAATTCCAACGCCATCGACATCGCCAAGGCCCTGTCGAGCGAAGTCACCGACACCGCATGGGCCAGCTATTTGCGCGGCGACCGGGGCGTATTCACCCGCCGCGCGGTGCGTCTGCTCGACACGTCAGAGGCCCGCGCCGTTGCGCAAGTCTATGACGATGATGGCGAATTCCGCGACCATGTGCGCCGCTACATCCACGATTTCGAGAGCATGTTGCGCCAGCTGTTGTCCACCCGCGACGGCCACGCGCTCAGCGTGACGCTGCTGTCATCAGACATGGGCAAGCTCTATGTCGCGCTCGCCCAGGCTATCGAGCGGCTGCGGAATTAACCCTTGCCCTAACCCTTGCGCTGCCCCTCGCCGTAAAGGTCGGGTGCGCCGCCGCTGGCATCGAACATGCTGGAGGTTAGCCAGCCGTGGGTATAATTGAGGTAGAACAGCCCGAACAGCACCAGCGATAGCGCGGTGGTGATCTTGGCCACCCGGCCGGGGCGAAAGTTGATCGGCGCGCTTTCTACCTGGCCCGGGACCAGATCGCCAGCCTCGCCTTCCGCCGCCTCGTCGCGCGTGCGCACGCCAAATGGCAGCACGATGAACGCGCTAAGCACCCAGAACAGCGTGTAGATGGCGAGGATGGACGTCCAGCGCACGGCGGTTACTCCACTATAAGGACTTGAGTCTGCGGCTTCTTGCCCGACCAACGCTTGGCCGCGCGCCGCGCGGCAAGGCGGGCGGCTTCGATCCGCACGTCGCGGTCACGCGCGGTCTGGCCCTTCAGCTTGGCCAGCGCGTCGTTCACATCCTTCTGCGCTTCCTCGACGAAGGCATCGTAGTCTTCTTCAAGCGGAATGCCGAGACCCGCCACTTGCGCGCCCTTCTTGCCGCCGATCACCACGGTCAGCAGGCCATCGACGGCCAATCGCCGCCGCATGACCATCGCCATGCCGTCAGCGGGTGCGATGATGTCGCCATCAAGTATCAAGCGTCCCGCGCCGACTTCACCGATCTTGCCGGGAACGCCGGGCGCCAGTCGCACCAGATCACCGTTTTTCTGGAAAATGTTGACCGGAATACCTGCCGCCGCACCCACGCGGGTCTGCTCGCGCATGTGCCGAACTTCGCCGTGAACGGGCATCAGGATCTGCGGGCGAACCCAGCTATAGAGCGCCTCAAGTTCCGGCCTGCCGGGGTGTCCGGAAACGTGGATTTCAGCCTGGCGATCGGTAACGATAGTCACGCCGTCGGCGGCGAGCTTGTTCTGGATGCGGCCGATGGCGATCTCGTTGCCGGGTATCTGGCGACTGGAAAACAGCACGACATCGCCCTCAGACAAGGCAATGTCGTGGTTGCCTTCCGAAATGCGGCCCAGCGCCGCGCGCGGTTCGCCCTGTCCGCCGGTGGCGACGATCATCACCTCTCCGCGCGGCAGGCGCATCGCAGTCTTCGGATCGACCACATCGGGAAAGTCTTTCAGATAGCCGCTGGCCTGCGCGACATTGATGATCCGGTCGAGCGAGCGCCCGGTCACGCACAGCTTTCGTCCATGCGCCTGCGCCACCGCGCCCAGCGTTTGCAAACGCGCGACGTTGGAAGCGAACGTGGTGATCAGCACCCGCCGTCCTTTGTGCTTGCCGACCTCCTCCATAAGCCCGCGATAAACCGCGCCTTCCGATCCGGAAGCCTGGGGATTGAACACGTTGGTCGAATCGCAGACCAGCGCCAGCACGCCCTCGTCGCCCAACTGGGTCAGTTCGGCCACTGTCGCGGGGGAGCCGATCTGCGGTTCGTCGTCCAGTTTCCAGTCGCCGGTATGGAAAATGCGGCCATAGGGCGTCTCAATCACCAGCCCGTTACCCTCGGCAATAGAGTGGGCCAGCGGCAGATAACGGATGCCGAAATCGCCAAGCTGGAAGCTGTCGAGATGGTCGATGACGTTCAGCTTGACCTTGCCGGTCAGCCCGGCCTCAGCCAGTTTTTCCGCCACCAGCCGGGCGGTGAAGGGCGTGGCATAAAGCGGCACGCCCAGATCCTGCGCAAAATAGGGCACCGCACCGATGTGATCCTCATGCGCGTGCGTCAGCACCACGCCCAGCAGATCCTTCCGCCGCTCTTCGATGAAATCCAGATCGGCGAACACCAGATCGACGCCGGGATATTCATTGCCGCTGAAGGTCATCCCCAGATCGACCATCAGCCACTTGCCGTTACAGCCATAGAGATTGACGTTCATGCCAATCTCGCCCGATCCGCCCAGCGCACAAAACAGCAGTTCTTTACCCGGAGTCATTTTATGCTTCACTTGGCATTCGCCCGTTTTGCAAGGATCGCCAGACCCTCAAGTGTCAGATCCGCCTCTACGGCGTCGAAAATATCGGTATGTTCGTGGAACAGCACGGCCAGGCCCCCGGTCGCCACGACTTTGGCCGGACGCCCGATTTCGCTGCGCATCCGGGCGATCAGCCCTTCCATCATCGCGACATAGCCCCAGAACACGCCGATCAGCATCTGATCTTCGGTATTGGTGCCGATCACGCTGGTCGACTTGGGCGCTTCTATGGCGATGCGCGGCAGTTTTGCAGTGTTGCCGACAAGGGCATCAAGCGAAAGGTTGATGCCGGGCGCGATCACGCCGCCTTTGTAAGCACCGTGGAAGTCGATCACGTCGATTGTGGTCGCCGTACCGAAATCCACGATAATCAGGTCGCCCGGATATCTGGCGTGCGCCGCAATCGCGTTTACCGCACGGTCCGCGCCCAGCGAATTGGGCTGGTCGACATCGATGTCCATGCCGTAATCCGCCGGATCTTGTCCAGCCACCAGCGGTTCAAGATTGAAATAGTTGCGTGCCAGCACTTCGATATTGTGCATCGCGCGCGGCACCACCGTAGAGACGATGATCTGCGTCACGGCCGTGCGATCAACCCCGCGAATGGTGAGAAGCTGCATCAGCCAGACCGCGTATTCGTCACCAGTGCGGCGCGGATCGGTGGCGATACGCCAGCGCGCGTGGATGCTGTCGCCATCGAACAGCGCGAAAACAACGTTGGTATTGCCCACATCGATGGCAAGCAGCATGGCCCGGCCTTTCATTCAGTCTATTGCTTCAGTCTGGAACGGCCAGACGGACCTCACCAGCATGAATGGTCCGCACGGTGCCGTCACCAATGGTGAGCCGCAAGGCCCCGTCGTCGGTCAGCCCGGCAAACGCGCCATGCAACAGTGGCTCGCCCGGTTCGCCCACTGACAGCAGCGTGCCCAGTGGATGAGCCGCCGCCTGCCACCGGGCGATAACCGGGGCCAGCCCATAGCACCGCCAACGCGCAAGGTCTTGGCAAAACGTGGCGGCCAGATCGCTGGCGAACAGGTCACGATCAGGCGGCGGGCCGAACTGTGCGCAAGCGGCGGTTGCCCGCCCCTCTACTGGCGGGGCGGCGGCAAGGTTGACGCCGACACCGATCACGACGCTGTCATCTACACGTTCCAGAAGCACACCGGCCAGCTTGGCCTCGCCGATCATCAGGTCATTGGGCCATTTGAGCAGCGGCCGGGCGTGTGGGCATAGCCGCGCGGAGACGACTTCGTGGAGTGAAAGCGCAATCACCAGCGCCAGACTGGCTGCGGGCGGGTCACCAAGGCCGGGGCGGACCACGGTGGAGCCCATGAAGTTGCCCAGCCCGTCAAACCACTCACGCCCTTGCCGCCCGCGCCCGCTGGTCTGCCGGTCTGCCAGCAGCCAGTCGCCCTCCTGCGCCTGATCACCACAGGAAACCCGCGCGATCAGTTCGGCGTTGGTCGAAGGCGTGGTGGCGAGGACTTCTATCAAGTGCCGTCAGGTCAGGTGATGTGAAACAGCGCCGCCGCCGCGCTGGCCGAAAGCGCGCCCAGCCAACCTGTCAGCAGATAGCCCAGCGGTGAGATGAACAGGGCGCAAATCGCCAGCAGCGCCTGATGCGCCCAGTCGCTCTTGCCCACGGCCTTGTTCGCAGGCTCATCAAAATAGAGGACCTTGACGACCTTGAGGTAATAGAACGCGCCGATCACCGATGCAGCCATACCGATGGTCGCCAGCGGGATCATCCCCGCCTCGACCGCAGCCTGGAACACCACGAACTTGCCCCAGAAGCCGAACAGCGGCGGGATACCGGCCAGGCTGAACATGACCATCGCAATGCACAGCGACAGCACTTTGCGGTGGCGGGAAAGGCCCGCCAGATCGGAAATCTGCTCGACTGGTTCGCCGTCCGCATCCTTGAGCATCAGCACGGCGACAAAGCCGGCGACGGTCATGGCGACATAGATGGCCAGGTACGTCATCATCGCCGCCGCGCCGCGCTCTGTCGCAGTGGCAAGGCCGATGAGGATGAAGCCGACGTTGTTGATCGAGGAATAGGCCAGCAAACGCTTGATATTGTTTTGCCCGATGGCCCCCAGCGCACCGACGACGACCGAAGCCAGCGCCACGAACACGACGATCTGCTGCCAGACACCGGCCTGCCCGCCAAACGCATGGAGCGCGACGCGCATCGCCAGCGCCGTGGCCGCAACCTTGGGTGCAGAGGCGAAGAACATCGTCACCGGGGTCGGCGCGCCTTCGTAAACGTCGGGCGTCCACATGTGGAACGGCACGGCGCTGATCTTGAACGCGAGGCCTGCGAGGACGAACGTGATCGCGATGATGATTCCCGCCGATTGCCCGCCATGCGCCAGCGCGGTGTGAATGGCGGTGAACCCGGTCGATCCCGCGAAGCCGTAAGTCAGGCTCATGCCGAACAGCAGGATGCCGCTGGCCAGCGCGCCGAGCACGAAATACTTGAGGCCAGCCTCTGCCGAACGCTCATCATTGCGCAGGAACGCGGCGAGGACGTAGGCGGCAAGGCTGTTCATCTCCAGCCCGATATAAAGCGCGATCAGGTCCGTTGCCGCAACCATGATTCCCATGCCGAGCGCCGCAAACAGCACCAGCACCGGGAATTCAGCGCGCATCGCCCGCTCACGCTCAAAGAAAGCGGGCGCGACCATCAGCGTTGCGGCGGCCCCCAGATAGATCAGCACCTTGGCAAATGCCGCGAAGGCATCGACGCGAATCTGGCCCATGAACAGGTCGGTGGCAGGACCGCCAGCACCCGTGCACAAGGCGGGAACAGCCAGAACGCCAGCCCCGACCAGTGCGGCGACAGCGGCGACACTGATCGCGCGGCTGGCCTTGTCACCGGCCCATGCGGCCACGAGCAGCAGGGCGAGGCCCGACAGGCTCAGCAATTCTTCGGGCGCGATGAGGCGCAGGATCTGCTGCCATTCCATCACTTCGCCCCCTCGGCATGATCATTCATGGTCGTTGTTACTTTGCCCTTGGCCGCAGTCAGTTGCGCATCACCGGCAGGCTTCGCCCGGGCGAGACGCGCATCGAGCGCGGCGATATCCGCCCGCATCGGGGCGAGGAAGCTTTCGGGGTAGATGCCCATCCACAGCACCGCGAGGCCAAGCGGGATGACCATCGCCAGTTCGCGCCAGTCGAGATCGAGCATCGCGGCGGTATCGGCGTGCTTAAGCTCACCAAAGGCCACGCGGCGATAGAGGTAGAGCATGTATGCCGCGCCCAGGATAACGCCGGTGCCGCAAACTGCCGCCACCCAGCTCGACATCTGGTAAACGCCTGACAGCGCCAGCACTTCACCCACGAAGCCGCTAGTGCCCGGCAGACCGACCGATGCCATCGTGAACAGCATGAAAAACAGCGCATAACGCGGCATATTGATCGACAGACCGCCGTAACGGTCAATCTCGCGCGTGTGCAGCCGGTCATAGATAATACCGACGCAAAGGAACAGCGCGCCCGCCACCAGACCGTGGCTGAGCATGACGATCATCGTGCCTTCCAGCCCCTGCACGTTAAATGCAAACAGGCCGATGGTAACAATCGCCATATGCGCGACAGATGAATAGGCGATCAGCTTTTTCATGTCGTGCTGCACCAGCGCCACCAGCGAGGTGTAAACCACTGCAATCATCGACAGCGCATAGATCAGCCAGGCGAACTGCGCCGAAGCCTCTGGAAACATTGGCAGCGAAAAGCGGATGAAGCCGTAGCCACCCATCTTCAGCAGCACGCCAGCGAGGATCACCGAACCGGCAGTAGGCGCCTGAACGTGCGCGTCCGGCAGCCAGGTGTGCACCGGCCACATCGGCATCTTGACCGCAAAGCTGGCAAAAAACGCCAGCCACAGCCACGTCTGCGCTTTTACCGGGAAGTCATAGGCCATCAGCGTCGGAATGTCGGTCGTCCCAGCGTTGTTGGCCATCCACAGCATGGCGATCAGCATCACCACCGAGCCGAGCAGCGTGTAGAGGAAGAACTTGTAGCTGGCGTAGATCCGGTCCGCGCCGCCCCAAACGCCAATGATCAGGTACATCGGGATCAGCCCGGCTTCGAAGAAGATGTAGAACAGGAACAGATCCTGCGCGGTAAACACGCCGATCATCAGCACTTCCATCAAGAGGAAGGCCGCCATGTATTCGCCGACGCGCTTCTCGATCGATTTCCAGCTCGCCCCGATGCAGATCGGCATGAGGAATACCGACAGCATGATCAGCATCAAGGCGATGCCATCGACACCCAGTTTCCATTCAAACCCGGCGAACAGCGCCGCGCGTTCCTGAAACTGCCACTGCGGCCCGCCAATCTGGTACTGGCTCCACATATATGCGCCCAGCACGAAGTCAATCAGCGTGGCGGCCAGAGCGATGCGGCGCGCGGTATGGGCATTGCTTACCAGACAGGCGACAGAGCCCGCCAGCGGCACCAGCAGCATCAACGAAAGTATGGGAAACGTCTCCATCAAAAAATCCGCCTACCCTGAGCCTGTCGAAGGGCTGCTTTTTCCTTCAGGGCATTGCGCCCAGTTCCAAGTGAAGAACAATCCTTCGACAAGCTCAGGACAGTCGGATTTTGGGGGTATATGAGTGTCATAGCAATCATCCCACCGCCCCGTGGCTCAGCATCCATGAAACCGCGCCGACAAGGCCCAGCAGCATCACCAGCGCATAGCTGTAAAGATAACCGGACTGCACCTTGCGCGCGTAACCCGCCCCTTGCGCGACCAGCCAGGCCGCACCGTTGGGACCGAACTTGTCGATCACGCCAACGTCGCCCTGCTTCCACAGCACGCGCCCGATCCAGAAGGACGGACGGATGAACAGGAAATTGTAGAGCTCGTCAAAGTACCACTTATTGTAGACGAAGCGGTGCAGGATCGGGAACTGCTCCACGAACTTACCGGGAAGCGATGGATTGCGCAGATAGGCATACCAAGCCGTTACCGCACCGGTCAGCATCACCGCGAACGGTGCCCACTTTACCCACAGCGGCACAGTGTGCATCGCGTGGAGCAGGTGTTCGCTGAACGCCAGACTGCCCTTCCAGAACGCGCCTTCGCCTTCGCTGATGAACGCGCCGTGGAACAGATACCCGGCAAACACCGCGCCAAAGCTGAGCACGCCCAGCGGGATCAGCATGGCCAGCGGGCTTTCGTGCGGGTGATAGCCAGCGGTGCCGTCATCATGGGCGTGGGCGTGGTCATCATGCGCATGCGCATCATGACCGTGCGAGTCATGCCCGTGCGCATCGTGAACCGCATGCTGGATATGCTCAGAACTTGCCCAGCGCGCCTTGCCATAGAAGGTCAAGAACACCAGTCGCCACGAGTAAAAGCTGGTCAGCAGCGCAGCCGTAATCCCGCACCAGAAGGCGAAACCGCCCAGTTCGGTATGGCTGCCATAGGCCGCCTCAAGGATCGAATCCTTGGAATAGAACCCGGCAAAACCGAACGCATCGACAATTCCGACACCCGTGATCGCCAGCGTTCCCGCCAGCATTGCGTAGAACGTCAGCGGGATATGCTTACGCAAGCTTCCATAGTGCCGCATGTCCTGCTCGTGATGCATGGCGTGGATCACCGAACCGGCACCAAGGAACAGCAGCGCCTTGAAAAAAGCGTGCGTGAACAAGTGGAACATCGCCGCACCGAACGCCCCGACACCGGCTGCAAAGAACATGTAGCCCAGCTGCGAGCAGGTCGAATAGGCGATCACCCGCTTGATGTCCCACTGCGTCGTGCCGACCGTTGCCGCGAAAATGCAGGTCGCTGCGCCGATGAAGGTGACGAAATTCAGCGCCGTCTGGCTGGTTTCAAACATCGGAGACAAGCGGCAGACCATGAACACGCCCGCCGTCACCATCGTCGCCGCGTGGATCAGCGCCGAAACCGGCGTCGGGCCTTCCATCGCGTCTGGCAACCAGGTGTGCAGGCCAAGCTGCGCCGACTTGCCCATCGCGCCGATGAACAGCAGGATGCACAGGATGGTCATGGTATCGAAGCGGTGGCCAAGAAAGCCAATCGTCGTCCCCGCCATGCCCGGCGCGGCGTGCAGGATTTCGGGGATGGAGACGGTGCCGAAAACCAGATAGGTGCCGAAAATCCCGAGCATAAAGCCCAGATCGCCGACCCGGTTGACCACGAACGCCTTGATCGCAGCAGCGCAGGCACTTGGCTTTTTGAACCAGAAACCGATCAGCAGATAGGACGCCAGCCCGACCCCTTCCCAGCCGAAGAACATCTGCACCAGGTTATCGGCAGTCACCAGCATCAGCATGGCGAAGGTGAACAGGCTGAGATAGGCGAAGAACCGGGGCTGGTCTGGATCTTCGTCCATGTAACCCCATGAATAAAGATGCACGAGCGCCGAGACGGTCGTGATCACCACCAGCATGACTGCCGTCAGCGTATCGACGCGCAAGGCCCAGTCAAACTGCAAGGTGCCGGAATTGACCCAGTGCAGCACCGGTGTAACGCTCGCCTCGGCAGTCCCGGCGACAAAGCCCAGAAAGATCGGCCATGACAATGCGCACGATATGAACAGAGCGCCCGTCGTCAGGGCCTTGACCGTCACATTGCCCAGCGCCCGGTTGCCCAGCCCGCCGATCACCGCTGCCAGCAGGGGCAGGAATACGATAAAGAGGATGGAATTCACCGGTTTACCCCTTCATCCGGTTGACATCATCAACCGCAATCGTGCCGCGTCGGCGGAAATAAATCACCAGAATGGCAAGGCCAACCGCCGCTTCACCAGCCGCCACAGTCAGCACGAACATGGCGAAAATCTGGCCCGTCAGGTCATGCAGAAAGCTGCTGAACGCCACCAGGTTGATGTTCACCGCCAGCAGGATTAGCTCGATTGCCATCAGGATGACGATCACGTTCTTGCGGTTCAGAAAAATGCCCAGCACCCCAAGCACGAACAGGATCGAGCTGACGACGACATAGTGTTCAATGCCGATCACAACTGCACCCCCTTGCCCACTTCAGGCGACACGTTGCGCGTCGCATCCTGCGGACGGCGCTGGTTCTGGCGGGAGACGTTCTGGCCGCGAACGCCGGTGCGCTGGCGATGCGTCAACACAATCGCACCAATCATGGCGACCAGCAGAATGATGCCCGAAGCCTCGAACAGGAACAGATAGCGGGTATAGAGCAGCGCGCCGATGGCCTCGATATTCGACATCCCCGCTGGCGTCGCCGCCGTGCCGTCTGCCACGCCCAGTTGCAGCGCCCCCGCCTTGTAAGCGCCAAGGCCCAGCAGCAGTTCCATGAACAGCACCAACGCCAAAACGATGCCCAGCGGGAAGTTCTTGATGAACCCGGCCCGCAGTTCGGCGAAATCGATGTCGAGCATCATCACCACGAACAGGAACAACACCGCCACCGCGCCGACGTAGACGATCACCAGCAGCATGGCGATAAACTCCGCCCCGCACAGCACCATCAGGCCCGCCGCGTTGAAGAACGCAAGGATCAGCCACAGCACTGAATGCACCGGATTGCGCGCCAAAATAGTGACCGCGCCAGAAGCGATCACCATCGCGGCGAAGAGATAGAATGCGAATACCTGGATCACAGCGCCAATCCTCCCCGGAACGGGGAGGTGGCAGACGCGAAGCGGCTGACGGAGGGGTTCCCCCCATCAACATGCGCAGCGTGCGGGGTGAGGTGGAACCCCTCCGCCCTTTCAGGGCACCTCCCCGTGCCGGGGAGGATTTGCGTCAAAGTCATCATCCCCACGCCCCTATCGCCACGGCGCATCGGCTTCAAGGTTCGCGGCGATTGCCCGCTCCCACTTGTCCCCGTTCGCCAGCAGCTTGGCCTTGTCATACAGCAGTTCTTCGCGCGTTTCGGTCGCGTATTCAAAGTTCGGCCCTTCGACCACGGCATCGACCGGGCACGCTTCCTGACAAAAGCCGCAGAAGATGCACTTGGTCATGTCGATGTCATACCGCGTGGTGCGGCGGCTGCCGTCCTCGCGGGGTTCGGCCTCAATCGTGATCGCCTGCGCCGGACACACCGCCTCGCACAGCTTGCAAGCAATGCAGCGTTCCTCGCCATTGGGATAACGGCGCAACGCATGTTCGCCGCGAAAACGCGGGCTGATGGGGTTCTTCTCAAACGGATAGTTGATCGTCGCCTTGGGCTTGAAGAAATACTTCAAGGTCAGCCAATGGGCTTTGACGAACTCCCACAGGGTGAACGATTTGATAAGGTGGGATAGGGTCATGCGAAATGTCCGATCGCCATGAGATATCCGCTCACCACCACGACAAAGCCCAGCGAAACCGGCAAAAACACCTTCCAGCCCAGCCGCATCAACTGGTCATAGCGGTAACGCGGCACGGTGGCCTTCACCCATGAGAAGATGAAGAAGAAGAACAGGATCTTGAGCAGCAGCCACACGAAACCGGGGATCAGATACAGCACCGGAATATCCAACGGCGGCAGGTAGCCGCCCCAGAACAACGTGGCGTTCAGCGCGCACATCAGCAGCACGTTGGCGTATTCACCCAGCCAGTAGAGCGCGAAGCTCATCGATGAGTATTCGGTCTGATACCCGGCGACGAGTTCGCTCTCCGCCTCGGTCAGGTCGAACGGCGCGCGGCCGGTTTCGGCCATGCCGCTGATCAGGAACATCACCCACATCGGGAACAGCAGCGGATTGGCGACAAAGCCGTTGATCAGCCAGACGTGCGCCCGCTGCGCCTCGACAATGTCCTTCATGTTGAAGGAGCCTGCCCACAGCACCACGCAGATCAGGATGAAGCCGATTGAAACTTCATAGGAAATCATCTGCGCCGACGCGCGCATCGCACTGAAAAACGGGTATTTTGAGTTCGATGACCAGCCCGCAATCACCGTGCCGTAAACCCCCAGCGAACTGATCGCCAGCACATAGAGCAGCCCGACATTGATGTTCGCCAGTATCGCGCCCGAGTTGAACGGGATCACCGCCCAGGCCATCAGCGCGACGGTAAAGGTGATGATCGGCGCGATCAGGAACAGGCCCTTGTTGGCGGCGCTGGGGATGATGGTTTCCTGCAGGAACACCTTCAGGCCATCGGCGAACGATTGCAGCAAGCCGAACGGCCCCACCACATTCGGCCCCCGCCGCAGCGCCATCGCCGCCCAGATCTTGCGGTCGGCATAGATGATCATCGCCACGCCCAGCATCAGCGGCAGCGCGATCAGCAGGATGCCGCAGATGGTGGCAAGGCCCCATGCCCATTCGTAGGACATGCCGAGGGTTTGGAAGAAGGAAGTCATACTGAAAATCCTCCCCGGCACGGGGAGGTGGCAGACGCGAAGCGGCTGACGGAGGGGTCCCACCTATCGGCAAGCGCAGCGCGTGCGGAGAGGCGGGCCCCCTCCGCCCCTGCGGGGCACCTCCCCGTTCCGGGGAGGATTTGCGTGGTGTCACTCATTCCGCCGCCTCCGCAAAATCTTCACCGTGGAGCAATTCTGCCGAACAACGCTGCATCGTTTCGCTGGCGCGAGCGATGGGGTTGGTCAGGTAGAAATCCTTGATCGGATAGCCCGCAAGCGCACCTTCTGCCTTGGCCGTCTTCGCCTTAGGCAGAGCGCCGTAGTTCGCCAGACCTTCAACGCCCAGCGCCGGAACCGCCGCAACCATCGCCGCGCGCAAGGCCTCGAACGTGTCAAACCCTACCGACACACCCAGCGCATCCGCCAAGGCCCGCAGGATGGTCCAATCCTCCCGCGCATCACCCGGTGCGAACACGGCCTTGTCAGCAAACTGCACCCGGCCTTCGGTATTGACGAAAGTTCCCGCCTTCTCGGTATAGGCCGAGGCTGGCAGAATCACGTCGGCGACTTGCGCGCCCTTGTCACCGTGGTGGCCGATATAGACGATGATCGAGTCCGAGAACTGCGCATAGTCCACTTCGTCCGCGCCCAGCGACAGCAGCAGCTTCGGCTTGGCAGCGGCCAAGTCGGCAATGCCGCCCGCCTGTGCATAGCCCAGCATCAGCCCGCCCATACGGCTCGCCGCCATGTGCAGCACGTTAAAGCCGTTCCATGCCCCAGAGTCAGTGGCACGCACCATCTTGAACTTGTCAGCCACACCAAGGCAGGCCGCCAGCGCGCCCTTGCCCAGCCCGGCCCCGCCAAGGATCAGCGCCGGACGCTCCGCAGCCGACAGCGCATCAGCAACTTCGCCCGGCAGATCGTTCAGCACGGCCAGATCAGCGCCGATGAACTTGCCGCCGAACGTGGTTTCCCACTCCGGCCCGATCAGGAACACCTTGGCCCCGCGCTTCACCGCTTTACGCAGGCGAGCGTTGACCAGCGGCGCTTCCCAGCGGACGTGGCTGCCAACGATCAGCACCGCGTCCGCCGTCTCGATGCCCGAAAGCGTCGAGTTGAAATTCACCGCCGCAAGGTTGGAACAGTCATAGTCCAGCCCGGTCTGGCGGCCCTCAAGCAAGCTGGACCCCAGCGCGCCGACCAGCGCCTTGGCGGCGAACATCGTCTCGCAATCGGCCATATCGCCAGCCACAGCGGCGACACTGCTGCCCGGCTTGACCTTGGCGATCGCTGCGAATGCTTCGTCCCAGGTGGCAGAAACCAGCTTGCCGTTCTTGCGCAGCCACGGCTTATCCAGCCGCCGCTTGGTCAACCCGTCAACCTGATAGCGGCCCTTGTCGCTCAGCCACTCCTCGTTCACGTCATCATTGATGCGCGGCAGAATGCGCAGCACTTCGCGGCCACGGCTATCGAGGCGGATGTTCGCCCCAACCGCATCGGACACGTCAATCGACAGCGTTTTTTTCAGCTCCCAAGGGCGCGCTTCGAAAGCATACGGCCGGCTGGTAAGCGCGCCAACCGGGCACAAATCAATGACATTGGCCGACAATTCGTGGGCAGCAGCCTTTTCCAGATACGTCGTGATCTGCATCGCCTCACCGCGATAAAGCGCGCCGATTTCGTCCACTCCGGCGATCTCTTCGGAAAAGCGCACGCAGCGGGTGCAATGGATGCAGCGGGTCATCTGCGTCTTGATCAGTGGCCCCATGTACTTTTCGGTGACCGCGCGCTTGTTTTCATCATAACGCGATTTGCCCCGGCCATAGGCGACCGACTGATCCTGCAGATCGCACTCGCCGCCCTGATCGCAAATCGGGCAATCGAGCGGGTGGTTGATGAGCAGAAACTCCATCACCCCTTCGCGCGCCTTGCGGACCATTTCGCTGTCCGTGCGGATGTTCTGGCCCTCCGCAGCAGGAAGCGCGCAACTGGCCTGCGGCTTGGGCGGACCGGGCGCGACTTCGACCAGACACATGCGGCAATTGCCCGCAATGGACAGCCGTTCATGATAACAAAAGCGCGGGATTTCCTTACCCGCAAGTTCGCAGGCCTGCAGGACGGTAGCGCCTGCGGGAACTTCGAGTTCGATGCCGTCTACGGTGACTTTAGGCATCGGGCCTCTCCCACTGGGTAAGACGTAACGACGCCCTCTTACGCCAAACCAAAATGGCCGGCAGTGCAAATATGATCAGCAGAAGCATCGAATCTGAAATCACAGAATTGGGATGAGTATTCCAAGCAGCCAAAGCATATTTAAACCATACAAATGGGGCGACTATTGCATATAACAGAAATGCCCATCTGTAATGCAGCACCAATCCGATGCCAGACACGATGAACCAAGCTCCTGCCATTTTGAATTCAACCCAAGGGCGCGAGGTAATGACAATCAATCCCACTAAAACCAACACCGCCCCGACGACAACAACGATCCCTGATTCCTTCACTCAGCCGCCTCCCGCACATTATCCGCAATCCGGCGCTCCAGCTCAGGCCGGAAGTGCTTGATCAGCCCTTGGATCGGCCATGCCGCCGCATCACCCAAAGCGCAGATGGTGTGGCCTTCGACCTGCTTGGTGACTTGTTGCAGCATGTCGATTTCCTCGACCGCCGCGTCGCCGGTGCGCAGGCGTTCCATCACGCGCCACATCCAGCCGGTGCCTTCGCGGCAGGGGGTGCATTGGCCGCAGGATTCGTGTTTGTAGAAGTATGAAAGCCGGGCAATGGCGCGGACGATGTCGGTGCTCTTGTCCATGACGATCACGGCGGCGGTGCCAAGGCCGGAGCCGACTGCCTTTAACCCGTCAAAGTCCATCGGCGCTGAACGGATCTGGTCGGCGGGCACCAATGGCACGGACGATCCGCCGGGGATCACCGCCAGCAGGTTATCCCAGCCGCCGCGAATGCCGCCGCAGTGCTTTTCGATAAGCTCCTCAAACGGGATGCTCATTTCTTCTTCGACGACGCAGGGTTTATCGACGTGGCCGCTGATCTGGAACAGCTTGGTGCCCTTGTTGCCATCGCGGCCAAAGCTGGAAAACCAGCCTGCGCCGCGCCGCAGGATCGTGGGGGCAACCGCGATGGATTCGACGTTGTTGACCGTTGTCGGGCAACCATAAAGGCCCGCGCCAGCCGGGAACGGCGGTTTCAGGCGGGGCTGGCCTTTTTTGCCTTCAAGGCTTTCGATCATCGCGGTTTCTTCGCCGCAGATATACGCGCCTGCGCCCCGGTGGACGAAAACGTCAAAATCATAGCCTGATTTGCAGGCGTTCTTGCCGATCAGGCCCGCGTCGTAGGCTTCCTGAACGGCGGCGAACAGCGTTTCGGCCTCACGGATATATTCGCCGCGAATGTAGATATAGGCCGCCCGCGCGCCCATCGCGAAGCCCGCCACCAGCGCGCCTTCGATCAGCTTGTGCGGATCGTGGCGGATGATTTCACGGTCTTTGCAGGAACCGGGTTCGGATTCATCGGCGTTGATGACAAGGAAGCCGGGCCGGTCAGGCTTGTATTCCTTGGGCATGAACGACCATTTCATGCCGGTGGGAAAGCCCGCCCCGCCGCGTCCACGCAGGCCGGAATCCTTCATTTCCTGAATGATCCCGTCGCGGCCTTTTTCCAGCAGCGCCTTGGTATTATCCCAATCGCCGCGCATTTGGGCGGATTTCAGGTTCCACGGCTGGTAGCCATAGAGATTGGTGAAAATGCGGTCTTTGTCGTACAGAGCCATTACATTGCCCCCCGCGAAAGTAGGTAAAGCCCGGCCACGACAATGACCGCGATCACGCCGAGTTTGATCATCCCGGTAAAGACTTTCCAGGCGATCAGGATTGCTATCAAGGCAATGACGATAGTGGCGATGCTCATGCCCATTCACCCCGGTAATCGTGGTTTTCGGTGACCATCGCCTGCAAAGTCGTCGGCCCGCCGAGCGGCTCCACCGTATGTCGTCCGGCGATCTGGGTGCCGGTTTTGGGCCTCTTGCCCGCGGCCAGTTCATCAAGGATGCGGGTCATGTCGGCGGCGGTCAGGTCTTCGTAGTTGTCGTCGTTGATCTGGACCATCGGGGCAGAGGCGCAGTTGCCCATGCATTCGACTTCGGTGAGGGTGAACAGGCCGTCGTCGGTGTTGTGGCCCAATGACATCCCGCGCGCCTTGCAAGCGGCCATGATGTCATCGCTGCCGCGCAACTGGCACGGCGTTGTGCCGCACACCTGAACGTGGAATTTACCCACCGGAACAAGGTTATACATCATGTAAAAGCTGGCGACTTCGACCACGCGAATGATCGGCATGTCAAGATAGGCGGCGACGTATTCCATCACCGGGATCGGCAACCAGCCCTGCGTATCGGTTTCGCTACCCACCTGACGCTGGGCCAGATCGAGCAGCGGCATCACCGCGCTGCGCTGGCGGCCAGCGGGATAGCGCGCGACGATCACTTTCGCCTGCTCGGCGTTTTCCGGGGTCCAAGTGAACGCCCCCCAGCGCGCGCGCAGTTCCAGCGTATCGGGTTCAAGATGACGATCAGCCATGGGTCAATGCATTCCCGTTAAATTCACCCCAAACCCGCTTATCGTCATCCTGAACTTGTTTCAGGATCCATCGGGCCGCACGACCGAAGCCATCAAGACAAGAACGTATCGGGCCAGCGAGCGCGCCACACCAAGTTCCGCGCACGGGGAGAAATGGGTCCTGAAACAAGTTCAGGATGACGGGGTTTGAGTGGGTTGCGGCGCTCACCGGACGAACTCCACGCGAGAGCATTTGCCGTCCACAAACGAATAGATTGCGATGACCTCGAACGGTTCGACCAGTTCCGAACCGTCAGTCGCGGGCCCGCGCGTGACGAATTCGCGGAACAGCACGTAATCGCCGATCACCTGCCGGTGGTGAATTTCAGCCCGGTTCTGCGGCCACTTGGCGAAAGCAGCGGCTAGGCCGGAGCGCGTGCCTTCCTTGCCTTCGCGCACAACCGCACCGCGATAGGTGGCCTCGCAGGCGTCGTCGGTCATCAGCGACACATAGGCGTCAGCATCCTGCGCGTTGTAGTGCGCGATCATTTGTTCGGCGGTGGCGAGGTGGTTAGTCATAAACTACATTCCTCAGACTAACTTCCTGAAACCAATTAATCTTCCTTGAGACCGTAGCCCCAAACTCTTCTACTTTGCTAAGGTGAAACCGATGGAAATAGGTTGGGTTAGTTGGGTAGACATGCCCATACGAACCTCCGTCAGTGCGCTGCCATTCCGAGTATGCGCAATAGATCCCAACGTCTGGCGACCAAATCGAATCGATCGCCTTTGGAAGATTCCATCTCCATCCCTTATTCATCTGCCGAAACCGCAGGAATTGCAGCACCTCGTCAGAACCCGACAAGAAACCCATTGGTCCATCATTTAACCGAACGGCGACAGCGCGATCCTTGCTTGATCTGGCCCAAGGCGACCATGCAATATCGTTTGTCTCCGCATTGGTTGAACTGTCGAGGGCGGCATTAATGAATGACCAGTTAGAAGCATTCAAAGCTTCAAAAAAAGCGAATATAACGCGCCGGGCTTCAACAAATTCGACGTCATCGTCAGACGCGAAAGCCCCTTGGATCGGGATCATTGCCAAAGGAAGGCTAATTGCCCCTCCCACTGCGGTTCGGCGACTAATCACCGATCACACTCCCCAAACACCACATCAATCGCGCCGATAATCGCGGTAACATCCGGCAGCATGTGGCCTTTGGACATGAAGTCCATCGCCTGCAGGTGGCTGAACGCGGTGGGGCGGATTTTGCAGCGGTAGGGTTTGTTTGATCCGTCTGACACCAGATAGACGCCGAATTCGCCCTTGGGGCTTTCGGTGGCGACATAGACTTCGCCCGCCGGAACGTGGAAGCCTTCGGTGTAGAGTTTGAAGTGGTGGATCAGGGCTTCCATCGATTGCTTCATCTCGCCGCGTTTGGGCGGGACCACCTTGCGGTCATCAGAGGCGATCGGACCTTCGGGCATTTCGGCCAGACACTGCTTCATGATCCTGGCCGACTGGCGCACTTCTTCGACGCGGACCATGAACCGGTCATAGCAATCGCCGCGTGTGCCGACGGGAATTTCGAAGTCCATCTGCGCGTAAACGTCGTAAGGCTGGCTCTTGCGCAAGTCCCACGCAATGCCGCTGCCCCGGATCATCGGACCGGAAAAGCCCCACGAAACCGCGTCTTCCTTGGAAACGATGGCGATGTCGACATTGCGCTGTTTGAAGATGCGGTTGTCAACCACCAGGCTCATCGCGTCGTCAAACAGGCGCGGCAAGCGGGTGTCGAGCCAGTCGGCAATGTCGGTCAGCAGTTTCAGCGGCACATCCTGATGGACCCCGCCGGGGCGGAACCACGCCATGTGCATCCGCGCGCCCGCTGCCCGCTCAAAAAAGTTCAGGCAGTCTTCGCGGATTTCAAACATCCACAAGTTCGGCGTCATCGCGCCGACGTCCATCACATGGCTGCCAAGGTTGAGCATGTGGTTGCAGATGCGGGTCAGTTCGGCAAACAGCACCCGTAGATACTGGGCGCGGATCGGCACTTCGATATTGAGCAGCTTTTCGATGGCGAGCACATAAGAGTGCTCCATCGCCAGCGGGCTGCAATAGTCCAGCCGATCAAAATAGGGCAGCGCCTGAAGATAGGTTTTCTGCTCGATCAGCTTTTCGGTGCCGCGATGGAGCAGGCCGACATGCGGATCGATCCGCTCAATAATCTCGCCGTCCAGCTCCATGACCATGCGCAGCACGCCATGCGCGGCGGGGTGCTGGGGGCCGAAGTTGATCGTGTAGTTGGTGATGACATCATCGCCGGTGGTGGGCGACTGTTCGAGGGAAAGGCTCATAGATCACCCCCAAACCCGACTAGCCTGAGCTTGTCGAAGGCCTGCACTTCACTTCTGCGCGAGCTTGCAAAGAAAAAACAGTCCTTCGACAAGCTCAGGATGAGCGGGGAAAGAAGAGTCATTGTCCGCTCACCTTCTCATCGCCCGGAAGCACGTATTCAGCGCCTTCCCACGGGCTCATGAAATCGAACTGCCGCAGGTCTTGCGCCAGCTTGACGGGTTCATAGACGACGCGCTTGTCCTCTTCTGAATAGCGCAGTTCGACATAGCCGGTCAGCGGGAAATCCTTGCGGAACGGATGGCCTTCGAAACCATAGTCGGTCAGGATGCGGCGCAGATCGGTATTGCCGGCAAATAGCACACCATACATGTCAAACACCTCACGCTCCAGCCAGCCCGCGACCGGCCACAGCGTGGTGACAGTGGGAACCGGCGTGGATTCAGAGGCATTGACCTTGACCAGAATGCGGTGATTTTTCGTCAGGCTGAGCAGCATGTAGACGACTTCAAACCGTTCGGCCCGGTCAGGATAGTCGGCCCCGGCGATCTCCATCAACTGCTGATAGGCGTGTTCGTCGCGCAACGTGCGCAGCACATCGGCCACCGCATCGCGCGCGACGGTAAGGATAACCTCGCCGTGCGCTTCCCTGGCGGACAGCACGGATGCGCCCAGCGCCGATGTCAGCGTATCAAGCACGCCGAGGTTCGAGGCGAATTTGGGCGCGGAGTGGACGACGCTCACGTTGCGATCCTCCCTGTTGGGCGAGTGTTGCGCGCGTCCTTCGACAAGCTCAGGATGAGCGGGTCTTGGGAACGATCCAAACAAAAAGGTCGCTCATCCTGAGCTTGGCGGAGGATCATCGTTCAACCGTCCCGACGCGGCGGATTTTGCGCTGCAACTGCATCACGCCATAGAGCAGCGCTTCGGCCGTGGGCGGGCAGCCGGGGACGTAGATGTCCACCGGCACGATCCGGTCACAGCCGCGCACGACCGAGTACGAATAGTGATAATACCCGCCGCCATTGGCGCAGGAACCCATCGAAATCACATACTTCGGGTCTGACATCTGGTCATAGACCTTGCGCAGCGCCGGGGCCATCTTGTTGCACAGCGTCCCGGCCACGATCATCACGTCCGACTGGCGCGGAGAAGCGCGCGGGGCGGCGCCGAAGCGTTCCATGTCATAACGCGGCATGTTGACGTGGATCATCTCCACCGCGCAGCAGGCCAGACCAAAAGTCATCCACCACAGAGAGCCGGTTCTGGCCCATTGAAACAGTTCTTCCGTGCTGGTGATCAAAAAGCCCTTGTCCGAAACTTCGGAGTTCAGGCTGTTGAAAAACGCCTGATCGGGGGAAATCATCGGACTTCCCGGCATGATGATAGAAGGTGTGGTCACGGTGCTCATTCCCAGTCCAAAGCCCCCTTCTTCCAGGCATAGGCAAGGCCGATGACCAGTTCGAAGATAAAGCCCATCATCGTCAGCCAACCCGCCCAGCCGGTTTCGCGCAGACTGACAGCCCACGGAAACAGGAACGCGGCTTCCAGATCGAACACGATGAACAGGATCGCCACAAGATAGAACCGCACGTCAAACTGGCTGCGCGGGTCTTCAAACGCGGGGAAGCCGCATTCGTACTCACTGTTCTTTTCCGCGCCCGGGTTATGGGTGCCGGTCAGATACGAAACCCCGATGGGCAGAAAGACGAATGCCGTCGACAAGCCCAGCGCAATCGCCAGAAATATCAGGATCGGCAAATATTCCGATAACTGGACCACGACAGAACCCTTATGAGCGGCTGAATGAACGGCTGACTCGCCCGCATGTGCGTTGCAGCGGGCACTAATCCGGGCAAGCCGCAGGCGCAAGTGGGGGAACTCGCGGATATGCCCATTTCCTGCCGTTGGGGATCAAATCTGGCCTATTGCTATAATTTCTGCGGCGATCAGCCCTAGCGCACAGCACGTCGCCGCTTGACAAGGCGGCGCTGCGGTGTCTTGCTGCACTGCAATAGAGTTTATTAACGTGTTCGCACACAAATGGCAGAGGAACCCCCCGATGGGCCAAATTTCCGCATCCGATCCGATTGTCGTCCTGTCTTACGCGCGCACACCGATGGGCGGGCTTTCCGGTGTGTTTGCCGATGTTGCGGCGACTGATCTGGGCGCAACCGCGGTAAAGGCCGCTGTCGAGCGGTCCGGCGTGGCCGGTAATGATATAGAACGGATATACATGGGCTGCGTATTGCCCGCCGGGCTGGGCCAGGCCCCTGCCCGCCAGGTGGCGATCAAGGCCGGCCTGCCGCTCTCGGTTCAGGCCAGCACGGTCAACAAGGTCTGCGGTTCCGGCATGCAAACGGTGATCATGGGCGCAGAGGCGCTGGCCTGCGGTTCGGTCGACGTGGTCATCAGCGGCGGCATGGAAAGCATGTCTGGCGCGCCCTATCTGCTGAAAAAGCACCGCGCGGGTGCCCGCGCCGGGCATGACACCGCCTATGACCACATGTTCCTCGATGGTCTGGAAGACGCCTATGAGGGCGGATCGATGGGCAGCTTTGCGCAGGTCACCGCGAATGAATACCAGCTCACTCGCGAAGCCCAGGATGCCTATTCCATCGAATCGCTGCGCCGTGCGCAGGCCGCAATCGCATCGGGCGCATTCGCCAGTGAATTGGTGCCGGTGACAGTCAAGTCGCGCGGCGGCGATGTCGTCGTCGATACCGATGAGGGACCGGGCAAGGGCCGTCCTGACAAGATCCCGACCCTGAAGCCTGCCTTCGCCAAGGATGGCACGATCACCGCAGCCAGCTCAAGCTCGATATCGGACGGCGCGGCAGCAGTGGTACTCAGCCGCCAGTCCTATGCCGATGCAAAGGGGCTGGAGCCAGTGGCGCGCATCGTCGCCGTCGCCGCCCATGCGCAAGAACCGGCAAAGTTCACCACGGCACCCGTTGGCGCGATCAACAAGGTGCTGGCCAATGCCGGCTGGCAGGTCGGCGATGTCGACCTGTTCGAAATCAACGAGGCGTTTGCCTGCGTCGCCATGTTCGCGATGGCCGACCTTGGCATTCCGCATGAGAAGGTCAACGTCAACGGCGGCGGCACCGCGCTGGGCCATCCGATCGGCGCATCGGGCACCCGCATCATCACCACGCTAATCGGCGCGCTGAAGCTCAAGGGGCTGTCAAAGGGCGTCGCCAGCCTGTGCATCGGCGGCGGGGAAGCTACGGCGGTGGCCATCGAACTGATTTGATGCGATAACGGGCGGCGGGTTCATGCCTGCCGCCAGTCGCCAGTGGTCGTCACCCTGAACTCGTTTCAGGGCCCATCGCGCCGCACGACTAAATCCAACCGGAGGAGAGCCAGCCCATCGGTTGGCTTGAATTTACGCGCTCCGATTTGGCCGATAAATGGGCCCTGAAACAAGTTCAGGGTGACGAAATGGGATTGGAAAGCCGCCCCCTCAGGGTTCGCCCGCACCCCAAAGCGCGGCTTGAGGCACATAACCACCGCGCTGGTCGATCTGGAAATGGCACCAGCCGCCCGTGCAATCGCCCAGCTTGCCAGTGACACCCGGCTCAAGTCGCCACAGCAGGCGCGATGCGGGATCGGCCTTTTCGCGCATTTCGGCCAGTTCCTTGGCCTGAATGATGGCTCCGCGCGCCGGTTGCAGCGCTAGCGCCAGCATCCAGCCTCGCGCGCCGTCGGGGTCTTCGATCAGCCGCCAGCCTTCCATGATCCGCACGACTTTCACCGGCAGAAATGCCCGGTGATAGACCCAGTTTATCCGGTAATCCTCGCCCGGCCCGACGCGCATGTTGGCCTCTACCTGGTGCGCCTTGTGCGGCAAGCGGATCGAGGCCCAGTACGGCACCGTGCGCTCGGCCAGCGCCGGAGCGGTGGCGGCGGCCCACATGATGAAGGCAAACGCAACTTTGGTAAGGAATTTCGGGCGTGGTGACATGCCCTCTCCATAGCCCGCGCGCGCGCCGCGCTTCAAGGCCGCATCGTGCGTTTCCGCAATAATCGCAACCCCGCCCCTTGCCGCGCAGACTGCGATTGGCCTAGACGCGAGGCCGAGGAAGACGGGCCGCTGGAGGGCGGCGCACAGGAGGGGTATTTCAATGCTCAAATGGACCGCGCGTCTTGCGGCCGGTGCCGCGCTGTTGGCTCCGGTAGCCGCCTTTGCGCAGGATGGTGCCGTCGACGCCCAAAATGCGCTTACAGACGTGGCCGATAGCGGCGACACCGCCTGGGTGCTGATCTCTGCCGCGCTGGTGCTGATGATGACCATGCCGGGGCTGACCCTGTTCTATGGCGGGCTCGTGCGGGCCAAGAACTTCCTTTCGGTGCTGGTGCAGGTTGGCGCGGTCGCTGCGGCGGCTTCGGTGCTGTGGATCATGATCGGCTACACGCTGGCTTTCGGCCCGGTAACGAGCGGCTGGATCGGCGCTGGCAGCAATTTCATGTTCGGCGCGCTGGGCAATGTGCGCGAAGGCACCGATGTACCTGAAAGCGCCTATGCGCTGTTCCAGCTTACATTCGCTGCGATCACCCCGGCGCTGATGGTCGGCGCGTGGGTCGACCGTGCGCGGTTTGGCTGGGTCGTGCTGTTCTGCGCGCTGTGGGGCCTGATCGTCTATGCGCCCGTTGCCCACTGGATCTGGGGCGGCGGCTGGATGGCGGCCAAGCTGGGCGCGGTGGATTATGCGGGCGGCATCGTCGTCCACACGACCGCTGGCGTTTCCGCGCTGATCACCGCCGCGCTGCTGGGGCGGCGTATGGGCTTTCCCAAGACGCTGATGCTGCCGCACAGTCCGGCGCTGACGATGGCCGGGGCGGCACTGCTGTGGGTTGGCTGGTTCGGCTTCAACGGCGGGTCGGCGCTGGCCGCCAACGATGATGCCGCCTCTGCGATCATCAACACCCACGTCGCCGCTGCGATGGCCGCTTTGGTGTGGCTGCTGATCGAAAAGTTCGTTGTCGGCAAAGCCACCAGCGTCGGCTTTGCCACTGGCGCAATCGCGGGCCTGGCAACGGTTACCCCGGCGGCGGGCTTCATATCGCCTGGCTCCGCGATGGTGTTCGGCGTTGCCGCTGCGGTGGTCTGCTTCCCGATGATCGGCTTTGTGAAAAACAAGCTGCACATCGACGATTCGCTCGACGTGTTCGCGGTGCACGGCATGGGCGGGATCACCGGATCGCTGCTCGCCGCCGTGTTCATGTCGCCCCTGCTGGGCGGTACAGGCTATGCCGAGGGCATGGGCATGGGTAGCCAGCTCGTGGCGCAGGCGGTGGCCGTCGGCGTGGTCGCGCTGTGGTCAGCGGTCGCCAGCGGTGTGCTGGCGCTGGCTGTTGGCCTCGTCTTCCCGATGCGCGTCAGCGAAGATGCCGAGCGCGAGGGGCTGGACCTGACCAGCCACGGCGAGCGGGCTTGGGAACTGGATTGAGGGGTATAGTTCTGGTGGTAGCTATTTTGCGTCGTGCATCAGCATAGCAACCTGACGGATGGCATCTGCATTGCGGCCAAATCCGAAATGGGTGGATGGCACATACACTTGTTGGTCAGATTGCCCTTCCAGTCCGCACGAGCACGAGGGCGCTACAATGCCATCTCTATCGGACCAGACAGCAATTGTTTGAACGGGAGGTTTGGAAGCAAGGTCAAATTGCGCCGTCAAATGATTAATCTGCTGCCCACTTATTAATTCATACACGCGCCAAGCATTGTTCGCTCGCGGGTTTCCAGAAAATGGGCTGAACAATGTAACGACCAGTTGTACGCTATCTGGCGCAAGCTTCGCGACCTCACGAGCGTAGATGCCACCCAGACTCCAACCAAGCAATATGACTTTTTGGCCACTTTCGACCGAAACTTGTTGAACCCTCGCAACCAGTCGCTCCAGCAGGCCGGGACGCAATCCCCTGTTAAGTCCCAAGCCCCATCCCGTTACCTGAAATCCCGCTCGGCTGAGCGATCGACGGATAACGCTGGTAGATGCATCACCAGCCAAGAGTCCCGGCAGAACAATAACGGGATGCGCATGATGGCCGTAATTTTCGATGGGTACGGATGGCAAAGCAAAATTAAGCAGAACTCCGGGGACTTCCAGACACTCACGAAACAGTGCCGTGAGCGGGGGCGCAACTCGTCTACGCCCCCTCATCCCATCAATCCCCTATCAAAATCCGCTCGACCAGCTCCTTCACGCTCGGCGTATAACCGTTGGAATAGAGCGGGTCCTGCTTGAACCGGAACGCGGCATGTCCGGCGAACATCAGGTTGTCATCAATCGGCTGGCCGTGGGCGATGTCCTGAAGCGTTTTCTGGATGCAGAAGCTGCGCGGGTCTGCCAGACGCCCGGTGGTGTAATCGTCGTGGTCCTTCCATGACGAGAATCCGCAGTGTGACAGGCAGCCCATGCAATCGGACTGGTCCTTGCGGATCATCTCGCGCTCCGCCGGGCCAACGAATATTATCGTATCGTCCGGCGTGCGCAGCGCGGTATCGTGGCCCAGCGCCGCCCAGTTGCGTGCGCGTTCGCGGTCTTTGGGCGTGACCCAGAAGTTCTTGCCCTTCACGCCGACATCAAGCTGCACGGTATGCTCACCCGCCGCCACGCGCGAGAACGGAATCTGCCGTTCCGAGCGGTCTTCCAGACTGCGCAGGAACGGATTGCGCACGGCGGAACTGTAAAAACCCGTCGGCGAAAAGCGGTGGAGCAGCACGTCGCCCGGCTCCAGTTCGCGCAGGGCGTCCTTCCAGCCTTGCGGGATCGGGCTTTCGTTCGTCAGCAGCGGCCGGGTGCCGAACTGGAACATGATCTGGCCGAGTTCCGGGTTATCGATCCAGTCGTTCCAGTCGCGCAAGGCCCAGACGCCGCCCGCCATGACAATCGGCACGGTGTCCGCAATACCTTCGACGCGCATGACATCGCGCAGCGCCTTGACGCGGGGATAGGGGTCTTGCGGCTGCAACGGGTCTTCGGCGTTGGACAGGCCGTTGTGACCGCCCGCCAGCCACGGGTCTTCATAAACCACCGCGCCCAGCAGATGCGGCACCTTGTGATAGGCGCGCTTCCACAGCAGACGGAAGGCCCGCCCGGAGCTGACGATCGGCAGGTACATGACATTGTGCCGCTCAGCGATTTCGGAGAGTTTGTAGGGCATCCCCGCCCCGCAGGTGACGCCCGCAACCATCCCTGAAGTCTGCGCCAGCACGCCTTCAAGGATCGGCTGCGCGCCGCCCATTTCCCACAACACGTTGATGTTGATCGCACCCTTCCCGCCAGCGATCTCGTGCGCGCGGCGGACTTGTTCAACAGCGCCGTCAATGCCGTATTTGATAAGCTGTTCGTGCCGTTCGCGGCGGGTCAGCTGTTCATAAACCTGGGGCACGATCTTGCCGGCGGGATCATAGCTGTCAGCATTCACCGCGCTGATCGTGCCGATACCGCCAGCCGCCGCCCACGCGCCCGAACTGGCGTGATTCGTGGCGGAGACTCCCTTCCCGCCCTCGACCAGTGGCCAGACTTCGCGCCCAGCATAAAGCACCGGCTTCAAACCCTTGAACGACATGACTTCCTTTCCCTTAACGCTGGACGGCAGAGCCATCAGCGCTCAACTTGCACGGCTTGATATCAGCTGGCGCGGGCCGCACCCCGCCCGCTTCAAACTGTGCGTAATAGCCAGTCCAGGCGGGTTTACGGACAAATTGGACCAAGCGAAAGCCCACTGCGCCAAATTCGCAGAACAACAGCGCAGGCGGCATGCCGTGGCGGGCCGTCACGTTGTCCGTATCAACGACGATCACTTGCCCGCCCGCTCGCAAGGCCGGGCGCAAGCGCCACAGGAACGCATAAGGCTCGGCGATTTCGTGGTACATGTGGATCATGAAAATCCGATCGAAACTGCCACTCGGCAGCATCGGATCGTCGGGCGCGCCAGATTTGATCGCCACGTTATCCAGCCGCTCACGCTCCACGCGCTGGCCCAGCCGTTCCAGGGCGCCGCGATCGATATCCTGCGCCAGCACGCGCCCGGTCTTGCCGACACGCTCGGCCAGGCGGACGGTGTAATAGCCCTCACCCGCGCCGATGTCGGCCACCGTGGTGCCATTGGCGATCCGGGCCAGGTCCATCACAGACTTGGCTTCGCCCAGCTTGTCGCGCACGTCTTCGGTGGAAAACTGGGTGGACGTGGTCTTGGCCACCACCCGATCAGCACGCGGAAACGCGCGCGCCGTTGCGGGGCGATCCGCCTGATCGTCCTGCTTGTGGCAGCCGCCAAGGGCCAGCGCCGTCAAGATCAAGGCGGACAGGTGCCTCAATCGACGTCCTCGACCGTCACCTTCTCACCCGAAACGCGCTGCGACAGGGCGGCGGCCATGAACGGATCAAGCGCGCCATCCAGCACATCGTCAGGCGCGGTAGAGGTCATGCCCGTGCGCAAGTCCTTGACCAGCTGATAGGGCTGGAGAACGTAGGAGCGGATCTGATGGCCCCAGCCGATCTCGGTCTTGGCCTGATATTCGCCCGAAGCCTCAGCCTCGCGCTTGGCCAGTTCCGCCTCGTACATCCGCGCCTTCAACATGCCCATCGCTGTCGCGCGGTTCTTGTGCTGCGAACGGTCGTTCTGGCTGGCGACGATGATGCCCGTGGGAATGTGCGTGATCCGCACCGCCGAATCGGTGGTGTTGACGTGCTGCCCGCCAGCGCCAGATGCGCGGTAGGTGTCGATCTTGAGGTCGCTTTCCTTGATCTCGATGTCGATGTCGTCGTCGATTACGGGATAGACCCAGACCGAACTGAACGAGGTGTGCCGCCGCGCCGAGCTGTCATAAGGGCTTATGCGGACGAGGCGGTGGACGCCGCTTTCGGTCTTGGCATAGCCATAGGCGTTTTCGCCCTTGATCAGCAGCGTCGCGCTCTTGATACCGGCCTGTTCGCCCGAATGGTAATCGACTAGCTCGACCTTGTAACCGTGCCGCTCTGCCCAGCGCGAATACATGCGCTGGAGCATTTCGGCCCAGTCCTGGCTTTCGGTGCCGCCAGCACCGGCGTGGACTTCCAGATAGGCGTCGTTGGCATCGGCTTCCCCGGCCAGCAAGGCCTGCACCTTGTCAGCATCGGCGCGGGCCGACAGTGCGGCCAACGTGGCCAGACCTTCGTTGACGGTAGCTTCATCATCCTCGGCCTCGCCAAGTTCGATGAATTCCACCGCATCGGCCATTTCGCCGCTGATCTGGTTGACCGCGCCGACTGCCGCCTCAAGCCGCCGCCGTTCACGCATTACCGCCTCGGCATCCTTGGGCCTGTCCCACAGCTTCGGATCCTCGACGCGCGCGTTCAGCTCGTCAAGGCGGCGCAGCGCGCGGTCCCAGTCCAGAAACTTGCGGACGAGCGCCAGTGCTGCCCCGATCCGATCGATATGAGCCTGCCCTTCGGCACGCATGATGATTACTCCAGTTAACCGGCGGCCCGCTTAGCGCAGCGGCGCGTTTTGTAAAGCTGGAGCGGGTGGTTAGCCCTTCTTTGCTTTCAGGGCCTTTACCGCATCCAGCGTCAGCTTAACGTGGTCACGGTAATCGAGATCGGAGTGGACCAGCACGATCTTGCCGCTTTTGGCGATGACATAACTGGTGCGGTTGGTCAGCCCCGGCGGCAATCCTTCGCGTTTCAGTTCCACATCATAGGCCTTGATTACGTCCGGCGTGGCAGAGGCGACGGCGAACTTGTCGCGGCATGCCTCGGTGGAAAATCGTTGCAGCGTCGGCACATCGTCGTTCGACATGCCGATCACTGTCGCCCCGGCTGACTTGAAGTCATCGCTGGCCTCGGCAAAGGCGTGGGCTTCCAGCGTGCAGCCTTTGGTGAACGCCTTGGGATAGAAATAAAGCACAACCGGGCCGCGCTTGAGCGCCGATTTGAGCGCAAATTCGTAGGGCTTTCCGCCCAGCGCGCCGTGGGCGGCAAAGGTGGGTGCCTTGGCGCCGACAGGCAGTTCTGCCGAAGCCGAAATGGGGGACAGCAGCGCGAAGGCGGCGGCGAGCGGGGCAAGGCGGGAAAGGTTCATGGGCATGAGTATGCGGGGGAAAGAATGCGTCGTCCAGTGGGCTTGCTTGTGGTGTTCGGTCAGCGGAAACGGGCGTGGTTGGCGGGGTTCAAATCCCCTTCGTCATTCCCGCGAAGGCGGGAACCCATCTCGAAACGGTTCACATTCGCGCACCACCCGCGCAGCAGTCCAGGTCTGGAGATGGGTTCCCGCCTTCGCGGGAATGACGAATTATTGTATGAACTTGATACTACGATGAATTCTACAACCGCTAATAAACCCCGCCCTGCTCCTGCACGAAATTGCCATCCCCCGGCTCAGGCGTCGCCCCGGCCTGCGGAGCGGCGTTGACCTGGCGGGCGCGTTTTATGGCGCCCAGGATGGCGTCGCGCTGCGCGGTCAACTGATCCTCGCGCGTTTGCCGTGGCGGTTCGGTTTCGGCCTTGAATGCCTCCCAGATCACCGCCGGCTTGGCCTCGTCGCTGGCATCGCCGCTGAACACCAGCTTGCCCGATATCCGGTCGACCGAAACCATGTGGATGCCTGTGGGCGCGACGAACGGCACACTACTCCACCGCGATCGGGTGGCCTGGACGAACTGCTTGAATATCGGCGCGGCGAATGTACCGCCTTGCACATAGCCGCCCAGCGAACGCGGCTGGTCAAACCCGATATAGACGCCGCCGACGATATCCTTGTTGCCGCCGCAGAACCACACGTTTGTCGGGCCAGACGTGGTGCCGGTCTTGCCGAACAGCGGCAGGTTCAGATCGGCCAACCTCACCGCCGTACCGCGCTTGACCACGCCTTCCAGCATGTGGACGACTTGATAGGCGGTGCGCGGATCGAGCACTTCGTTACCGCGCAAGGCCAGACGGGGCATCGGCTTGCCGTCCCACTCGGCCATGTTGCAGCCGTCGCAGCGGCGGGTATCCGCGCGCCAGATGACCTTGCCGCTGCGGTCCTGCACATAGTCGATCAGTGACTGGCTGTACTGCACACCGTTGTTGGCCAGCGCGGAATAGGCGTTGACCATCTGCGCCACAGTAGTCTCCCCCGCCCCCAGCGCGAACGACAGATACGGCGGATAGTTGCCGATGCCGACCCGGTTGATGGTCTTGACGACGTGATCCATGCCAGTGTCATTGGCGATGTGAACGGTCATCAGGTTGCGCGACTGTTCCAGCCCCCAGCGCATGGTATGGATGCCGCTGCCGCCTTCGTTGCCAAAGTTGCGGAAGCATTTCTGGCCAAGTGACGCGCCCTGATAGACGCAGAAACTCTGGTCTGGCACCATCGTTGCCGGGGTCATGCCGTTGTCCAGCGCGGTAGCATAGACGAAGGGCTTGATCGTCGATCCGGGCTGGCGCTCAGCCTGCGTTGCGCGGTTGAATGATCCTAGCCCGGCGTCGAACCCGCCCTGCATTGCCAGCACACGGCCGGAATGCGGGCTTTCGGCAACCATGCCGCCTGAAACCTCAGGCACCAGCCGCACCGCATAGGAACTGCCTTCCGGGGCCGCCGCAATCACATCGCCTGGCTTCAGACCATCGGGCAAGCTGATCAGCCGCGCGGTGCTGCCATCGGTAAAGCCGATCTTTCCGGTATCGCCATCGCGCACGATAACCACGCCGATCCGCCAGTCCTGATAGTGGATCGACTGGCCAGAGGCGACCAGATCGCCCAGCCACGAATCCTCGCTGACATCCAGATGCGCAATCGGCCCGTGCCAACCTTTGCCCGAGGCATAGCGCATCAGCCCGGCGCGCAACGAATCCTGTGCCGCCTTTTGCAGCGCCGGATCAAGCGAGGTTCGCACCCACAGCCCGCCCGAATAGACGCTGTTCGGCCCGGCATCGGCGGTTTCGCCATACTTCTCGATCAGCCGCCGCCGCACTTCCTCGACGAAATAACCGACCGAGGGATCATAGGATTCCACCCGGCGCGGCACGATGCCCAGCGGCTGCGTCTTGGCATTGGCAGCCGCCGCCTCGCTCGCGACGCCGTTCTTGACCATCTGGTCGAGCACCCAGTTGCGCCGGGTGATCGCCTTTTCCGCATTGCGCGCGCGGCCATAGGTTTCCGGCGCCTTGGGCAGGATCGCCAGAAACGCCGCTTCCTGCAGGGAAAGCTGGTCCACATCCTTGGCGAAATAGGCCTGCGCCGCCGCCTGCACGCCAAAGCTTTGCCGCCCCAGCGGGATCTCGTTGAGGTACAGTTCAAGGATCTGCTGCTTGGTCAGCACGCCCTCTATCCGCTTGGCAAGGATCATTTCCTTGAACTTGCGGCCAATGGAATATTCGTTGCCGATCAGGATGTTCTTGGCGACCTGCTGGGTAATGGTCGACCCGCCCCGCGCCCGTTCGCCCGAACCGAACTTGGTCGCATAGTCAATCGCCGCACCGGCCAGCCCGGTATAATCCACCCCGCCGTGCGAGAAAAAGTTCTTGTCCTCTGCCGACAGGAAGGCATCGATCACCGGCTTGGGAAAATCGACGAAGCGCAGCTGCACCCGCCGCTCACGCGCATAGCTGTAAACAATCTCGCCATTCACGCCGCGCACCATAGAGGGCAGCGGCGGCTGATAAGTGAGCAGGCGGTCAGCCGACGGCAGGTTGCGGATCACCGCCACCCATGCCACCGCATAAAGAGCCAGCAGCGCCGCCAGCGCATAGCCCAGCAGCCGCACCCGGCGACTCTCACGCCACGGCACCCGCGCCAGCAAGCCCCTCACCCGCTGAAACAGCCCCCCAGCCTCGCGCCGGACACGAAAATGAAGCGGCTCTGGAGCAGGTTGGTCAGCCATATGCTGCTGCCTCTAGCATGGCGGCTTTAAGGGTGACCAGTGGGGTTTTGATTTTGGCACTCTTGCGACGGGCGGCGAAATGCAACAGGAGTAGCTAGCTAATGGAATATCCAAACTTGATAAAAATGTTGCGGGCCAAGTCGTGATAGCAGGCTGACCAAGGATCGGAATTAAGTGAACGTACGAGAAAGCGCTCAACCCGTAACTCCGCACCTCCACAGTAAAGAGCATTTTCTGGCGCTGGATGGGATGCGCGGCATCGCCGCCTGCGTTGTGCTTATCTATCATAGGCGAGGTTACCTGGGTCACGGATTGGCCGAGCATGGCTACCTCGCGGTAGATTTCTTTTTCATACTCAGCGGCTTTGTTATCTCACACGCTTATGGGGGTCGCCTTACCGACAGCAGCATGAGTTTTTGGCAATTTTTTCGTGCAAGGGCGATCAGACTTGGGCCGCTCGTCATGCTGGGCGCGCTGATGGTAGCTTTTGTTGAATTGATGGTTGTGGTGAATGGAGGTGATCTCGACACGTTCAGTTGGGTACGTCGACAAGGCAATCCCACAACACTTTCGAGCTATCTCATAACTTTGCCATTAGCCATGCTCGCTTTGCCAAATCCGTGGCTCGGCAATCCATTCGGTATAAACGAGCCCAGATGGTCTCTGTTTTTCGAAATGGTCGCTAACCTTGCGTTTGCGCTGGTAGCACCTTGGCTGACCAATCGCCGTCTGGCTTGGGTCTTGTCGCTGTTGACAATAGGACTTTCTGTGGCCGTTCTGGCCAATCCGGTGTCCCAAGCCACCCACGCCGGGGTTGTGCTCGGTGAAACAGGTCTTCGAAACGTATATTTGACGGGATTATTGCGTGTCACCGCGTCATTCTTGGCGGGGGTCGCCCTCCAGCGGCTTTGGGCGGTCCAACGGTTACCCAAAATAAGAGCACCTTTCTGGCTTTTGGCTACTATCCTTGTAGCCATTTTATTTGCGCCGGTCTTTGGCGATAATACGGAAGCCGCTTATGTTTTGATAAGTTGCGTAATCGCCTTTCCCATAATTATCATCATAGGCTGCCAGTGCAGTCTTTCACCAATTTTCAAATGGATAGCTACGTGGAGCGCGGCCCTATCATTCCCGCTGTATATTCTGCATCTGCCAATGCTCGAATGCTTCGATTTTTTGCACGGTAAGGATCCTGCGCGGACGCACGTCTGGCTATTGACGGAGCTTGCTGTGTGTTGCGCTTTAGCATTGGCAATTGGACGTTATTTTGACAGGCCGATTCGGTCATGGTTGTCGTCCCGATGGTCAGGTTCAGACGCCGAAGCTCGCCAACCCGCGCCGCCCGCTGCGGGCGACTGACATCAAGCATGTGAAGTCCCGGACAAACTACCAAAACATCGTAGATCAAGCCTTGTCGGCGTAAAGCAACCGCCGGGGCCAAGCCGGGTCAGAACTTTTGGCAAGTCTGACTGCGCCACCGCAAAGCACCCCTGACTACGGCCGATGCGCCCCTGATCGCGCGCCATTTCCGCGCTGACATAGCGGGCGGCGTGGATGACGATGGCCCGTTCCTCTGCGGCGTTGTTTTGCGGATCGAGGCCGATCAGCTTGCGCGAAATGCCGGTATTGCCGGGGTCCGAGACCTTGCCATGAGCCACCAAAGGCGTCTGCGTATTCCCGCTTGCCAGATCAACGAGGTGCAGGCGGGGCTGGTGTGATGCGGCGGGAAAGTCGACCACGGCCATGACATAGCGCTGTGCAAGCCGCGATCTGTGGCGGGCCAGTGTGGATCGGCGTGCAAAAGGAACCCCGTTAGCGGGCCAGTGCGGCCTGCGCACGCCCCCCAGTCCGGCCTAAGTCCGCCGGGGATGACCGCGTCAGCCCGCGCCTGTGAGGCGGGAAAAGGGCTAGCACTCGTCATAGCGCGGTAGTGTACAAGTGAAGCGGTCTATCTCGAATTCCTCCGCTTGAGTGCGGTCTCGACGGGGCGTCCGTTGGTGCTCAAAATCCGGCGCATTGGGCGTGGGACGAGTTCGGTCAGTCGATCACCAAACAGCCGCGGAGCCTCGATAGGACTGGTCACGCATGGATTCTGATCAATGGGATATGGCATTAATTATAGATTGATTGTTTCATAATGCGAAGTAGGTCATTGTTTTTGTGATATATGGAGAGCGTCGATGACCCGGACTCTGGTAACCGGCGGTGCCGGCTTTCTTGGATCCCATCTTTGTGACCGGCTCATCGAGCGCGGCGACGGCGTCCTGTGCCTTGATAACTACTACACCGGCAGCAAGGCAAATGTCGCGCATCTGGTCAGTAATACCAATTTCGAATTGATGCGCCATGACGTGACATTTCCGCTCTACGTCGAAGTGCAGAGAATCTACAATCTGGCTTGTCCGGCAAGTCCGGTGCATTATCAGAATGACCCGGTCCAGACGACCAAGACCAGCGTCCACGGCGCGATCAATATGCTCGGTCTGGCCAAGCGGGTGAAGGCACGGATTTTGCAAGCTTCGACCAGCGAGGTTTATGGGGATCCCACAGTGCATCCCCAGCCCGAATCCTATTGGGGCAACGTGAACCCCATTGGTATCCGCAGTTGCTATGACGAAGGCAAGCGCTGCGCTGAAACTCTATTTTTCGATTACCACCGCCAGCACCGCCTGCAGATCAAGGTAATGCGGATATTCAACACTTATGGTCCGCGCATGAACCCTTATGATGGACGGGTGGTTTCCAACTTCATCGTGCAGGCACTTAAGGGCGAAGATCTGACAATCTACGGCGATGGCCAGCAAACACGCAGTTTCTGCTACGTCAGTGACCTGATCGAAGGCATGATGCGCTTTATGGATTCGCCGACTGATTTCATCGGTCCGGTGAACATTGGCAATCCGGGCGAATTCACAATGCTGGAACTGGCCGAGGCAGTGTTGAAGCTTACGGACAGCCGTTCAAAGCTGATTTTCGAGTCACTCCCCTCGGACGATCCCAGGCAGCGCAAGCCTGACATTTCCCTAGTCAAATCGACGCTTGGCTGGGAACCCAAGGTTTCGCTGACTGATGGCCTGAAAGAGACAATCGCTTACTTTCGCACGGTGCTTTAGCAGGTTGTCAGCGCGGTGTGCTTTGGTTCTGGATTTAAGCCTGAGGCGGTGTTTCGCACCTTTTCATGCTGCTTGGGCGAGGTTTTCGGGGATGTGCCGCCTCGCCAAAGACTTCGAGCGGACAATTGAAAGCGCAAGCGTTTGCAATCAAAGCAAATGATTATGAATCAGCCCCTCAGGATCGAAAGAAATCGGCTGGCAAGTGTGCCGAGGTGAGCCAGTTGATATGCAACGATTGTCTTGCGGACGGGTTTGTGAGGGGAATTATATACTTTACTCCCTCGCCGGTTTCGGCTAGTTTTTGGCTTGAAACCGAGGGATAGAGCATGTCGAAGTCCACCATTTCCACTTTCGAATTGTTCGCGTTGATCCCCGATGCGGAGACGGCGCGGACCTACCTTGAAGCCCGGCTCTGGCCGGAAGGCCCGAAGTGCCCGGTATGCGGGCTTGGCGAGCGGATCACGACGCGGAAGGGCGGGTATTACCGCTGCAACCAGTGCAAGGAGGACTTCACCGTGCGGACAGGCACCATCTTCGAACGCAGCCACGTCCCGCTGCACAAATGGGTCTATGCCATGTATCTGCTCGTGACGGCTCGAAAGGGCATCAGCAGCCTGCAACTGGCGAAAGAGATCGGCGTCACGCAAAAGACGGCGTGGTTCGTTCTGCATAGGCTCCGCGAGGCTTGCGGTTCCGATCTCACAAAGCTGACCGGCATTGTCGAGGTCGATGAAACCTACGTCGGGGGCATCGAGAAGAACAAGCACGTCGCCAAGCGCGAAGGCTTGGGGCGCGGCGCGATCGGCAAGACGGCTGTCATCGCCGCCCGCGAGCGCGGCACTGGGCGCATCAAGGCGGAGGTTCCAAGCACCGTCACGCGCCGCACCGCTACCGGCTTCGCCTACCGACATATTGAGGCCGGATCGACCGTCCACACCGACGAGAGCGCCATTTACAACCGCCTTGGCGGGCTGATCTACACGCACGAAAAGATCAACCATAGCGCGGGCGAGTATCGGCGCGGCAACGTCACGACGAACGGTATCGAAAGCGTGTTCGCGGTCCTCAAGCGCGGCCTGATCGGCGTCTATCACCACGCCTCGCCGAAACACCTTGGCCGCTACGTCAATGAGTTCGCGTTCCGCCTGAACGAAGGCGACGTGAAGCACCACACCTTGACCCGGCTGGACAGCTTCATCGCCAGTTCGGCGGGTAAGCGCCTGACCTATCGCGGGCTGGTCGCATGACAGACGCGCCGAAGCCCCCAGCCGTCCTAGACGCCATTGCGGACGTTGTGCTGCGCTACCGGCCCAAACCGGTGTCAGACGCCGCGAAGGACCGAAAGAAGCGCGCCAAGCGGGTAGCAAGGAAGGCGAAGGCCGATGGCTGACCCGTTCTTTCTCACAGGGCCGTCGCTGATCTCCTTTAGCGGCGGGCGAACATCGGCATACATGCTCTGGCGTCACTTGCAGGCGCACGGGGGCACGTTGCCCGCCGATGTTCACGTCTGCTTTGCTAACACCGGCAAGGAGCGCGAAGAAACGCTGCGCTTCGTCCACGAATGCGCGGTGCGTTGGGGCGTTCATGTGCAATGGCTGGAGTGGCGCGAGCCGACTGAAAGCGAGCATGTCGGCTTGCGGTTTGCCAAGGTCACTCACAACAGCGCCGCGCGCAACGGGGAGCCGTTCATGCGGCTGATCCGGCGCAAGCAATACCTTCCGAATAGTCAGATGCGCTACTGCACTATCGAACTGAAAATCCGCGTCATGCGCGATTTTATGAAGTCGCTGGGTCATAAGACCTGGACCAACACCACCGGTCTTCGCGCCGATGAAATGCATCGCGTGTGGAAAACGATGGAGCGTAATGATTCGGGCAAGGAACGCTTCGTAACGATGTGTCCGCTTGCCAAGGCTGGCGTGACCGTCCGCGAGGTCGCGGAGTTTTGGACGCGCCAGCCGTTCGACCTTGAATTGATGTCGCACGAGGGCAACTGCGATCTGTGCTTCTTGAAAGGCAGAGGAAAGCGAGCCGAGATCATCCGCCGACGCCCCGATTTTGCCGATTGGTGGGCGGAGGCGGAGGCGGGTGCGAAGTGCGCCGTGCCGTCTGGCGCTAGGTTCCATCGCGACGAGAGCGTCGAAGCCTTGCGAGCCTCCGTGCTCGCGCAAGATATGTTCGATTTCAACGAAGGTAGCGACCCCGACGACGAGCACGACGCCGAGTGCGGAACGTGGTGCACGGGCGAAGCGGCATGAGAGGAAAAGGGAGTCATGTATATAATTCCCTTTGTGAGAGTGTCCGGCGCTGTGCAAAGCTCCGAATTTTCCTAGGCGGGATCGACATTCAGGATTTCCCAAAAGCGTGATGTCTAATTCATAGTGCTCCGAGTTTAATCGCGGATTTGGCGACGCTTGCCGATATGACGCCCGACAGCGAGTCGCACCCGGTCAGTTCGTGTCGTTGCTCTCACTTACGGCCAACGCACTCACCAGCCTTGATCGTCCGGTAAGCTGGCGCTCTGCCATTTACTAAGGTGCTGGTCGCACGCTGACCATTGCGGTCGACACCAGTGAAGTCTCTGATCTCCAGCGAGTGGCACAGGCATTGCCCGCGAGTCGCTTGGCATTCGGCCGCTTACTCACGACACGCCGGCCGTTCGCGCATTTCACCAAGCAAGCCAACCGTGTGCCGCCAGGATGAGGCTGCTCAGTTCTTCGGTTCCTCCAGATATCTGCGGTAACGCCAACGGTGAAAAGCTTGGCCAAAACAACAGCGCCGAAAACACCAATGCGATCAGCGCAGACAATTCGGCAAACCACTGGAAGCTGCCAATGTTGCGGGCGAGATCGGGAGTCCACGCGATTGCGGCCCATCTACGCCGCTGACTCATAGAGCTGCAATCGAACCCTGCAAAATCGGTCATACGACCTTCACTTGCGGGAGGGCGGCACCCGCTTGCGGTAAAAACCGTGGTGGCGACGAGCCATTGATCAGCAACCGCAGTTGAATAACGACGCGATCCCTTCGGTCCGTGCGATCCACGGGTGTATCATCGGCTGCGAACCACACATCGCACCTCTAATCTCAGCCTAAAACCAGAGCAACCACATTGTCCGCATCCGCGACGGCGCGATCCGTGCCGGAACTTTACTCACTCCCTGGCGTTTTGCCACAGGTCAGTGAAGAGGATTGATGTCATGAAAAAGATTATCGCTGCCGCTCTGGCTATGGCCCTTGCCGGGGCTGCCGCTTCTCCTGCAGTCGCGCAAAGGGGCCATGATCGGTACGAGAACGGCGCCATGCACCGCGATACGCGCGGCTATGACAATTCCCGCCATGATCGCGTTCGCCACAATGATGGCTGGCACCAGACTCGCGATGGGGACCGCTGGCGCGACCACGGGCGTCGCCACTGGCGTCACTGCTGGATGCAATGGCGCCACCATCACCGCGAACGAGTGTGCAGGTAATTCTGCCTCGACGGGCATAACATGCCACTGGTAAAACCCCGGCCAGCAATGGCGGGGGTTTTGCCTCGTCACCGACAGGGTGATTTTGCAATGGCGGAGCAGTTCGATCTCCATTCGGCCGGGCTTAAGGTTTCCGTCTCCAGCCTCGGCGCGGAAATGACTGCCCTTCAGGACGCCGAAGGACGCGATCTGTTGTGGAACGGCGACCCGGCAGTATGGAGCGGCCGCGCGCCGATCCTGTTTCCGGTGATCGGGACGCTCGCAGGCGGCAACTATCGCTATAACGGGCGCGACTATGCCATGCCCCGGCATGGCTTTGCGCGCCGCTCGCAATTCAAGCTGGTGGAGCACTCTGACAGCGGGCTGGAACTGGCCCTGTCCGCCAGTGACGAGACGCGCGCGGTCTATCCGTTCGAATTTGATCTGAACGTCCGCTTTGTGGTGACCGGCAGCAAGCTGCATATGATCGCGCGGGTTAGCAACGATGGCGCGGTGCCGATGCCGATGAACTTTGGCTTTCATCCCGCCTTGCGCTGGCCGCTGCCTTATGGCGTTCCGCGCGAACATCACGTAGTTTCGTTCGACAGCGCAGAGCCGGAACCGATCCGCCGCCTCGATAGCCAGGGCCTGCTCACCGCCGAGCCGCGACCATCGCCAGTCGAAGGCCATATCCTCGCCCTGCGCGACGACCTGTTCGAAGACGACGCGGTGATCTTCGATCACTTGCACAGTCAGAGCCTGACTTACGGAGGACAGACCGGGCCTACGCTGCAGGTAAGCTGGAACAACCTTCCCGATTTTGCCGTCTGGACCAAGCCCGGCGCGCAATTCATCTGCGTTGAGCCTTGGCAGGGCTTTGCCGACCCCGTGGGTTTCACTGACGAAATCTGGAATAAGCCCGGCATCCTTGTCGTCGAACCCGGCCAGACGCGATGCTTTTCGATGAGCATAACTCTGAAAGCCGCGCACCCGCATGGCTGAACCCGGCACGCGCAAAGCCTTGATCACCGGTGCGGAATCGGGCATCGGCGCGGCCTGTGCGGCGCATCTGGCAATTCCTGTCATAGTCAACCGTTCTGGCGGCGCGGCGCATGCTGCCGGGGCAAATCTGAAGGATTCGCTGAAACAGGCATTTCGGCAAAGCGGCTGCGAGATTGATCTGCACCTGCTGGACGGACCGCAGATTGCGGGTGCCGTCGGCAAGGCGAAGGCGCACCGCGTGATCGTGGCCGGGGGTGACGGGACCGCCGCCTGCGCCGCCTATGCCCTTCGCGGCAGCGATACGGAACTGGGCCTGCTGCCGCTCGGCACGCTGAACCATCTGGCCCGCGATCTGCGCATCCCGGCCAAGCTGGAGGAAGCCGCCGCGCTTGCCGCCACCGGACAGGCCGTGCCGGTCGACCTGGGCGAGGTCAACGGGCGCAGTTTTGTCAACAATGCCTCGATCGGCATCTACCCGCGCATGGTGGCGCAGCGCGAGGCCTATCGTCAGCGCCACGGCTGGCCCAAATGGTTCGCCACCATCCCCGCCGGGATCGCCGCGCTGGCCCGATTTCCGCTGCACCGTCTGACCATAGACATGGGCCAGGGGCCGCAACGGCTGATCACTTCGCTGCTGTTCGTCGGTAACAATGTCTATTCGCTGGAAAGCGGCGCGCTGGGATCGCGCGCCTCGCTGAGTGATGGGGTGATGTCGGTATTTGCCGTAGTCCACCGCAGCCGGCTGGCGCTGGTCTGGTTTTCAATCCGTACCCTGCTGGGGCGGGCGAACCAGACGAAGGACTTTGTCGCTTTCGGCGAATGTACCGAACTGACCATCGATTCACGTACCAGTTCGGTCAAGATGGCATTGGATGGCGAACTAGCGCGTTTGAGCTTTCCCCTGCACTTCCGGATTGATCCGGGCGCGCTGCGGATCGTCTGCCCGCCCGATGCTCCCGCTGATAGACCTGCGGACACACAGTGACGCGCTCGCTTTAGCGCAAGTTGCCTTTAATCTGAATCGTCATCCCGGCGGAGGCCGGGACCCAGTCCCAACCAAGAAGTGTTCAAACCAAGAAGCAGCGACGCTTCGCGGCCTGGTATTCAGAACGGCTGGGTCCCGGCCTCCGCCGGGATGACGGGTGGTTCAGATATTACGCACGATGCTGCTAACCGCTCGCCCCGGCGCGCGGCAGGCGCAGTTTCACCAGCAACCCGCCCAGGTCCTCGCTCTCGTCCAGTTCGACTGCGCCGCCGTAAATCTCGGCCACGTCACGCACGATGGCCAAGCCCAGCCCGGTGCCGGGCTTGCCGGTATCCAGCCGCGCGCCGCGATCAAAGATGCGCTGGCGCTCTTCCTCGGGAACGCCGGTGCCGTCATCTTCGACCCAGATTTCACAGAACTGTTTGTCATCAGGGCAAGTGTCGATGGTGACAAAAACGCTGCCCCCGCCGTATTTGGCTGCGTTTTCGATCAGGTTGCCAAGGATCTCGTCAAGATCCTGCCGCTCTATCGCAACTTCGGCCAGCCGGTTACCATCAAGGTCGAACCTCGCCCGATCATAAAGCCGGGTGACCGCGCGAAGCACTGCCTCCACGCTATCGCCCACCACGGCCCGGCTGTGGCCTACCGCGCGGCGGCCTACGGCACGGGCGCGGGCAAGGTGGTGGTCAACTTGCCGCCGCATCACCGCCGCCTCGCGGATCACCGTTTCGTCAAGGTCGGGCGCATGGGCAGTGGCGGCGTTCATCACCACCGTCAGCGGCGTTTTCAGCGCATGAGCAAGGTTGCCCGCGTGGGTGCGCGCCTCTTCCGCCTGACGCTCGATATGGCCCAGCAGCCCGTTCAGCTCCTCAACCAGCGGCTGCACTTCCAGCGGCAGCGGATCGGTGACGCGGTTCGCGCCGGTGCTTCTGATCCGCTGGATCGCGTTGCGCACCCGGCGCAGCGGCCCCAACCCGTACCACGTCTGCAGCAACGCCATCAGCATCAGCCCCAGGCCGAGCACGACAAAGCTCCACAGCAGGATCGCCCTGATCCGGGTGATCTGCCCATCGACATCCGCGCGGTTGGCGGCGACCACAAACCACCAGCGCGTTTCGCTGCCCGGCAGGATGATCGACCGTTCTATCAGCCGCAGCGGCTCGTTGGCGAACTGCGGACTGTCATAAACGTGCGGCGTGCTGTCAAAATGGTCGCCGTGCACTTTCAGCGTCCGGTCCCACAGTGACCGGCTGGGGAAATCGTCATGCCCCTTGCCGCTGATTTGCCAATACAGGCCCGAATTCGGCTCAAGGAAACGCTGGTCACCCAGTGGCCGGTTAAAGAATATCTCCCCGTCCGGGCCGATTTCTGCCGAGGCGACCATCGCGGTCAGCATATAGCCAAGCTGCTCGTCGAAATTGCGCTCAACCAGTCCGGCAAGCGTCCTGTCAAGCGCCACACCGCCCAGCAGCAACAGGATGGTGATCCACCCCGCCGCGATCAGCATCATCCGCCGTGACAGCGATCCGGTATGAACCTTGGGTATTTGGGATTCGGGGGCCATATTGGCGCGCCTACCCTTTACCGTCTATCCTGAGCTTGTCGAAGGACTGCACTTCTTTGTCGCCTCACAAAAACAGAACAGCCCTTCGACAAGCTCAGGGTTGGCGGAACGGGGTTAGCCCCGGCCCGGCCCGGCGGGATCGTCCAGACTATAGCCCAGCCCGCGGATGGTGGTGATGACATCGGAACCCAGCTTCTTGCGGATGCGGGTCACGAAGACCTCGATCGTATTGGAATCGCGATCAAAATCCTGATCATAGATATGTTCGATCAATTCCGTGCGGCTAACGACCTTGCCCTTGTGGTGCAGCAGGTACGACAGCAGCTTGTATTCCTGCGCGGTCAGCTTCACCGGCTCACCATCGCGGGTCACCCGGCCTGACCGGGTATCCAGCCGCACATCGCCCGCCGTCAGTTCGGACGACGAATTGCCCGAAGCCCGGCGGATCAGCGCGCGCAGGCGGGCGATCAGTTCCTCGGTCTGGAACGGCTTGGCCAGGTAATCATCGGCCCCGGCATCCAGCCCGGCAACCTTGTCAGACCAGCTGTCCCGCGCGGTTAGCACCAGCACCGGAAACGTACGGCCTTCCTTGCGCCACATGCCCAGCACGGTCAGCCCGTCAATTTCCGGCAGGCCCAGGTCGAGCACAACGGCGTCGTATTCCTCGGTGCTGCCAAGGAAATGCCCGTCCTCGCCATCGGTGGAAAGGTCCACCGCATAGCCGGTCTGTTCCAGCGTGGATTTAAGCTGCTTGCCAAGGGTGGGCTCGTCCTCGACGATCAGGATGCGCATTGCCAAGTTCCCCGTAGTGCTGTGTCAGCCGAATCCATGCGGCGAAAGGGCGAATCCGTCAATGGCGTGAAAGGATCTGGCCAGACCGCGCGTCCACATCAACGAACACCACGCGGCCTTCGTGAATGAATTTCAGCCGGTAAGCCATTGCCGCAGGATCATATTCCGGGCCAAGGTATTGCATCTGCGGCATCATCGGCAGCACCCGCTGTTCAATCTCGCGCAGCGAACGGACATTGCCCGCGCGCATTTCCTTTCGCACTTGCCCTTGCTCGTCGCCCGGATTGGCATGAGCCATCGGGATTACAGCTGCGGCGGCGAGCAGCGCGGCAGCTATCGGGGCGATCAGGGGCCATAGGGCAACAGGGTTTCGGGTCATGTCGGAAATGCGTTTATCGCCTGCGGTTTGAACATCGGGTGAATGTTGCAGGGGGTGTCCGTTCACCGGCTGCTGATGTCAATCACCGAACTTGTCATTTGCCGAACTTGTCATTTGGCCGCTGAGCCAATAGGGGCGCACGATCATGGCAGCCGCACCGATCCTCAGCTGGGAAGGCCTGAGCCTTCATCAGGGCTCCGGCTGGCTTTTCAACGATCTGGACCTTGCCATTGGCGAGCGTGATCGGCTGGCCCTGATCGGTCGCAACGGCGCGGGCAAGACGACGCTGCTGCGGATGATCGCTGGCGAGATTGAGGCTGACAAGGGCCGCCGCTCGCTCCGTCCCGGACTAAAAGTGGTGATGCTTGAGCAGGACCCGTTCTTCACCGGCTATGACACGCTGATGGATTTCGCGCTGCACGAGCCGGGCGCCCCGCCCCGGCACGAGGTTGAGGCGATTGCCGGGCAATTGGGCATTGACCTGTCGCGCCCATCGCACAGCGCCAGTGGCGGTGAACGGCGGCGGGCGTCGCTGGCCCGTGCGCTCGCCTCCGATCCCGATCTACTGCTGCTGGACGAGCCGACCAACCACCTCGATCTTGCGGCGATTGAGTGGCTGGAATCGTGGCTGGCGCGGTTCAACGGCGCGTTTGTCGTCATCAGCCATGACCGCACCTTCCTCACCCGCCTGACCCGCGCGACACTGTGGTTGGACCGCCAGAAACTGCGCCGCAAGGACGTTGGCTTTGGCGGCTATGATGCCTGGGAAGACGAGGTTTACGCCGCCGAAACCCGCGCCGCCGAACGGCTGGACGCGCGCCTGAAGCTGGAGGCGCACTGGCTGGAACGCGGCGTCACCGCCCGTCGTAAACGCAATCAGGGCCGCCTTGAAAAGCTGTGGGAAATGCGCGCCCAGCGTGCCGCGATGCTCAATCCGCAAGGCGTCGCCAAGCTGAAACTCGGCAGCGATGATGTGAAGACCAAGTCGGTCATCGTTGCCGACAAGGTGACGAAACGCTTTGGCGACCGCGCCATCATCAAGGACTTTTCCCTGCGCATCCAGCGCGGCGACCGGATCGGCATTGTCGGCTCAAACGGCGCAGGCAAAACCACGCTGCTGAAACTGCTGACCGGCGAGATGGAACCGGACGAAGGCACGATAACCCTCGCCAAAACGCTCAACGGCGTGATGATCGACCAGCAGCGCAGCCTGCTCTCGCCCGAGAAAACCCTGCGCGACATTCTCGCCGAGGGCGGCGACTGGGTCGATGTGCGCGGCGTGCGCACGCATGTTCGCGGCTATCTCAAGGACTTCCTGTTCGATCCCGGCATGATCGAGGCCAAAGTCGGCACGCTGTCCGGCGGCGAGCGATCCCGCCTGCTGCTGGCCCGCGAATTTGCCCGGCTGTCTAACCTGCTAGTGCTCGATGAGCCGACCAACGACCTCGACCTCGAAACGCTCGACCTGCTGCAGGAAGTGATCGCCGACTATGACGGCACCGTCCTGATTGTCAGCCACGACCGCGACTTTCTGGACCGGACGGTGACGGTGACGCTAGGGCTGGACGGCTCCGGCAAAGTCGATGTCGTCGCGGGCGGCTACGCTGAATGGGTGCGACAAAAGGCGGAGGACACTCTGAAAGTCGGCAAATCCGCCGCGCCAACGTCAGTAGCAAATGAGAAAGCCGCTCCCCCGCCAGCGCGCAAGGGCAAGCTGTCTTACAAGGACCAGCGCGACTACGAATTGCTGCCCAAGCGGATCGAGGAGCTGGACGCCCTCATCCTGCGCGACGAGGATCAGCTCCACGATCCGGCCCTCTACACCCGCGATCCGGTCAAATTCGCCGCGCTGACTGCTGCGGTAGCCAAAGCGCGCGCCGACAAGGATGCGGCGGAGGAACGCTGGCTCGAACTGGCGGAGATGGTTGAGGGGTAAGAAACCCCTCCGTCTGGCTTCGCCAGCCACCTCCCCATTTGTGCTTCGCAAAAATAGGGAGGATCTGGCAGACTTATGCGATCCTCCCTATTTTCACGAAGCACAAATGGGGAGGTGGCAGACGCGAAGCGGCTGACGGAGGGGTCACTTCCTCACCCCAACCGATAAAACCCCGCCACCCGGTCCAGCGCCAGCTTCAACACCAGTTTCCCGCTGCGTACCGGCCACGCCAGCGCCTTCTCAGCCTCAGGCAACGTATCGCCTGAACAGACCACCCGCCACAGCACATCGGCCAGCCCCGGCCCGGCGGCGGCCACCGCGCTGTCGAAGCGGCCCTTCGCGGCCAATTGCCGCTCGCTGGGGTTCATGCCCCGCTCCCCCGTGCCGCTGATCCGAACCGCGTCCCAGCGCATCGTCACGCCGGGGGAAAGCTGCGCGCGTTCCCAGTCGCTGCGCAATTGCTCACCAGCAGCGAACTGGCGGTCCGTCAGATGCCCGCGCGAGTGGAGCCATGACAGCGGCGATTCCGCCAGATTGACCGTCACGCTGCGCCCGCCCTTGCGCACTTCGCGCGCCGAAGGGACTTCGCTCGTCAGTTCCCGTTCCACCAGTTCGCGCTGCATATTCATCTCCTGCTGCCGAATCGCTATTGCCAAATTGAACCATATGTAGGAAAGTAAAAAACCTATTTGGTTATGGATCAGCCCATATGATCAATCGCATTCGTGACATTCGCCGCGAAAAAGGCCTGACCCTGGCCGATGTTGCCGAACGCTGCTCACCGCAGACCACGGCGCAAACGATAGGCAGGCTGGAAACGGGCACCCGCAACCTGTCGCTGGTATGGATGAACCGGATTGCCGCCGCGCTGGAGGTTGAGCCGGAACTGCTGCTGCGCGGCGCGGATACTTCCACGCCGCAGATGGTCGCCCGGCTTGGTGAGAGCGGGGCCGAAGCGTTGGCCAGCCCGCGCGACGCGATCCTCCCCAGCGCCCTCGCAGGAGACGGCATACTGATGGCGATGGCGGTGGAGGCAAGCGCCGGGGAATACCGCGCGGGCGACCAGATCTGGCTGCGCCAGACGGACGAGGCGGGCTGGAGCCGCCTGCTCAACCGCGATGTGCTGGTGCCCCGCCCCGGTGGCCGGTTCGGGTTTGGCCGGTTGATTGACCGCGACGGCACACGCATCGCCATCCTTCCCCCCGGCCACGGCCAGCGCCAACTTGTGATCGACAATCCGGCCTGGCTGGCAGCAGCGGAAATGCTGGTGCGCAAGCTGTGAACCCATACGTTCTGTCGATCAGCACCCTGTTTCCCAGTACGGCGCGGCCCGCATTCGGGCGGTTTGTTGCCAATCAGATGGCGGCGCTCGCCCGGCGGAGTGACGTCGATCTGCTGATGGTGAACCCGCTGGGCGTGCCGCCGTGGCCGCTGTCACGCCGCGAGCCTTACGCTTGCGAGGCCGCCGTTCCCCGCGCCGCGATGCTGGACGGCGTGCCCGTCAGCCACCCGCGCTTTCCGCTGATTCCCGTGATCGGCGGCGATACAAACCCGGCGCGGATTGCCCATGCCGTGCTGCCGATGGTCCGCCAATTGCACCGCCAGCGCCCGTTCGATCTGGTCGATGCGCAGTTCTTTTTCCCGGACGGCCCCGCTGCCGCGCTGATCGCTGCCGACCTTGGCTTGCCGCTATCGATAAAGGCGCGCGGATCGGACATCCACTATTGGGGAACGCGGCCAAAGGCGCGGCAGCAGATGCTCGCGGCGGCGAATCAGGCATCGGGGATGCTGGCGGTGTCAGGCACGCTGCGGCAGGACATGGCGGCGCTAGGGATGCCAGAGGAGCGCATTTCCGTCCACTACACCGGGCTCGACCACGCCCGCTTTCACCCCACCCCCCGCGCGGCTGCCCGAGCGGCGCTGGGACTAACAGGCGGACCGCTGTTCGTCTGCCCCGGCGCGCTGATCGCGATCAAGGGCCAGGCTTTCGCCATTCAGGCCTTGGCCGCCATCCCCGGCGCACGGCTGGCATTGGCGGGTGCCGGGCCGGACGAAGCGTCCCTGCGCGCGTTGGCGCAGCGGTTGGGACTGGCAGACCGCGTGCTCTTTCTGGGTCAGGTAGGCCACGACGTGCTGCCACAATGGCTATCAGCCGCCGATGCGGTAGTGCTGCCCAGCGAGCGCGAGGGGCTTGCGAATGCCTGGATAGAGGCGCTGGCCTGCGGTGCTCCGCTGGTGATCCCGGACATCGGCGGCGCGGCGGAAGTGGTCAGCACCCCATCGGCCGGACGGCTGGCGAAACGCACCCCGCAAGCGATTGCAGATGCCTTGCAACAGATCCTCGCCGCCCCGCCCGCTCAGGCAGAGGTAGCAGCCAATGTCGCCCGGTTCAGCTGGGAAGCGAACGCCGCCCAGCTATCCGCGCACTATCACCGGCTGGCGGGCCGATAATCAGTTGCGTTCGCGGGCCAGACGTTCCTGCCGGTCCATCTCGCTTTCGGTCGGCACAAAGCTGCCCGACGTCACCTTGAGCCAGATCAGGATCGGCGCGGCCATGTAGATCGAACTGTATGTGCCGACGAAAATGCCCAGCGTGATCGCGGCGGTGAAGCCGAAAATCACGTTCGGCCCCAGCAGCAGCAAGGCTACCAGCGTGATCAGCATCGACAGCGAAGTCACCAACGTGCGAGCCAGCGTTTCGTTCACTGACAGGTCCAGCAGTTCCGGCATCGGCATCCGGCGGTATTTTTTCAGGTTTTCACGGATGCGGTCATAAACCACGATCGTATCGTTCAGCGAATAGCCGATCAGCGTCAGCAATGCCGCCACGATGTTGAGGTCGAACTCCATCTGGGTCAGCGCGAACATGCCCAGAGTCAGCGTCACGTCATGAACCAGCGAAAACAGCGCGCCGATGCCGAACTGCCATTCAAACCGGAACCAGATATAGGCCGCCACCGCCAGTGCCGCGAAACCGAGCGCCTGGAATGCCGTCCAGCCCAATTCCTTTGACACCTTGCCCGATACCGAATCGACGCCATCAACCCGCACATCGGCGTGTTTCGCCTTGATCGTGGTGGTGATCTTGCGCGCCATCGTGTCTGCCAGCGCGGTATCGTGGTCTGCCCCGGCGGGCAGTTTCATGCGGATCGAAACTTCGTTGGGCTTGCCGAATTGCTGGATGATTGGCTCGCCATAGCCGAGCGTATCCACCTCACCGCGCAGCGCAGCGACAGGCGCGGCAGCGGAATTGACGAAAGTAACGCGGATCATCTGGCCGCCGACAAAATCGACGCCAAAGTTCAGCCCCCGCGTCATCACCAGCCCGATGCTGAGCGCCATCAGCAGCAGGCTGACAACATAGAACGGGCCGCGCAGGCGCAGGAACTTGATGTTGGTGTGGTCCGGGACCAGCTTGAGCAGTTTCATCTGGCGCTTCCTACAACACGATGTCGCTGGGCCGCGCCTTGCGCAGCCAGTTTGCCACCCACATCCGGGTCAGCGTCACTGCGGTAAAGACCGAAGTGGCGATGCCGATCATCAGCACGATGGCAAAGCCGCGCACCGGGCCGGTGCCGAAATAGCCCATCAGCACAGCGGCGATGACATTGGTGATATTGGCATCGAAAATCGCCCGGCTGGCTTCCTTGTAGCCCATCTCCACGGCCTGCAACACGCGGCGACCGCGGTGCAGCTCTTCGCGAATCCGCTCGAATATCAGCACGTTGGCGTCAACCGCCGCGCCGATGGTGAGCACGAAACCGGCGATGCCCGGCAAGGTAAGCGTGGTGCTGATCGTAGCCATCACGCCCAGGATCATCAGCACATTGACCACCAGCGCGACGCAGGCATAGCCGCCAAAGCGCGGCCCGTAAGTCATCAGGATGAAGGTCGCCAAAGCCACTGTGCCGACGAGGAAGGCGATCATGCCCTTCTTGATCGAGTCCGCCCCCAGATCAGGCCCGACCGTGCGTTCCTCGACCACCTTGAGGTCAACCGGCAGCGCCCCGGAACGCAGCGAGATGGCCAGCTGGTTGGCGCTTTCTGCGGTGAAACTGCCCGAAATCTGGGCGCTGCCGCCCATGATCGGCTCGTTGATATTGGGTGCTGACAGCACTTTGCCATCGAGGATGATGGCGAACGGACGACCGACGTTTTCACTGGTCAGCTTGGCGAATTTCGCCCCGCCGGCCTGATCGAACGTGATCGAGACGATCGCTTCGTTATTGCGCTGGTCGTTGCCCTGCTGGGCGTTCGTCAGCTGATCGCCCTTGATCCCGCCGAGCCGCTTGACCGCCAGCATGGTCGCGCCGCCCTTGCCCGGATTGGCATAGGGGACGAGTTCATCGCCCGGCGGAACGATGCCTTGCGCCACGTCAGTAGGTGAAGCGGTGGTATCGACCAGCTTGAATTCAAGCTTGGCGGTCTGGCCGAGCAGGCTTTTCAGCGCCGAGGGGTCTTTCAGGCCTGGCACCTGCACCACGATGCGGTCCGGTCCCTGACGCAGTATGGTCGGCTCGCGCGTGCCGAGCGAATCGATGCGTTTGCGCACCACTTCGGTCGCGGTGTCCATCGCCTGGCTGACCGCCAGATCGATGCCTTCCTTGGTCGGGGTCAGGACGAAGCGCGATCCTTCGACCACCTGGATATCCCAGTCGCGCGCGCCGGTGAGGCCCGCGCCGGTGGTCAGCGGACGGACCACTTCCATCGCCGCATCCACTTGCGCGGGATTTTCCACCATGAAATGCAGCGAGCCGTCAGCCGATGAAATGTCACCGATGCGGATGGCGGGCTGCGCCAGTTTCATCTTTGAGCGGACGGATTCCTCCATCGCTTCAAGGCGTTGGCGGCGAACCTGATCTGGATTGGCTTCCAGCAGGATGTGGCTGCCTCCGGCAAGGTCAAGCCCCAGATTGATCATCGGCGCAGGCAGGCCAGACGGCCAGCGCGCGCCCGCAACCGAGAACAGCGACGGCAGCGCCGCCAGCATGGCGAGCGCGGTGATCGTCCAGTAGAACGCCTGCTTCCAGCGGGGAAAATCGAGCATTATCGTGCGCTTCCTGTGCTGGCTCAGTCGTTCGCCGCGCCGCTGCCCTGCGGTGTGATGACGTCCGAGATCGTCGAGCGCAGCGCCTTGACCTTCACGTTCGGGGCCAGTTCAATTTCGGCATAGTTTTCATCGATTTTCAAAATCTTACCGACAAAGCCGCCGCCGGTCAGCACTTGATCGCCGCGCTTGATCGCCCCGATCTTGTCACGCAGCGCCTTCTGCTGCTTCATCTGCGGACGCAGGATCAGCAGCCAGAAAATCAGGGCCATCGCCACCAACGGCATGAATTGCATCCACGCAGGCGGGGCACCGGCATTGGCGGCGGCGGCAAGGACGGTCAGGTTTGCGCTGTTCATGGCGTGGATATCGGCTTTCATCGAAAAAGAACAAGTGCCTGCCGGCTGGCCGACCGCAAGGCCGGGCGGTTAGCAGCAAAGCGAAACTGTGGCAACGCAGGCCATGTAGCGCAGTTGCCTGAACGGCAATCAAATCCACCGCAGACCGCTTGCATCCGGCAAAACCCATGCCTATAGGCCGCGCTTCGGTCGGGACGTAGCGCAGCCTGGTAGCGCATCACACTGGGGGTGTGGGGGTCGGAGGTTCGAATCCTCTCGTCCCGACCAATATTACTATACCATTTAATGCCTTATACACACTCTTCCTCACATGGGCCGGAGCCCTGTGTTGCGCGGGTGGTGCAAAATATTCTCAACATTACCGGTCGCTGCACAATTCGCAGGACACCATGCAACGTAATGGGACAGCCAATGAGGCCATTTGCGACTGCGGTGCTCGTCACCGCCTTGCCTGGCAGGGCTAAACCCACGGAATCCCCCTAAAGTCGCGTAGCGGCACATTTTTCTCAGGTTCTGGGTCCCGGCCTCCGCGGGGATGACGATTGCTTTTAATGGAACGAACTTCGAATCCACCACACTAGAACCAGAACGTCCGCGATGGCTTCATGAGTCTGCGCCCAGCGATCTATGCTGCTGGTACGGGACGGGTTGCGTTCCGCAATCTCGCTATCGGGCGTACTGGGCCTTGCTCAAACAACTTGACAAAGCTTGGGGCAAAATCAATGGTAGCGATACCACAAAAAATTGTCATTGGGTGAGAGGATACAGAAGGCCGATGTTTGAATTACCGTCCGCATTGCCTGCAGACTGGCAGGACGGAACCTTTATCGGCCGGGTCGATTTGGGTGCCGGGCCTTCCCCTATCGTTATCCAGAATGGGCGCGCGCGTGACATTTCCCGCTCAGCTCCTACGGTTTCGCAAGCAATCGAACTGGGCAATCCGGTCCTGATAAACGGCGAAGACCTTGGCCCAGTCAATGAGCTCGGCCTCGTCCCTCCCGGCGGCCAAGGTGCACGAATTCTGAGCCCAATCGATCTCCAGGCCGTCAAGGCTTCGGGGGTTACTTTCGCGGTTTCGGCACTCGAACGGGTAATCGAAGAAAGCGCCCGCGGGGACCCGGCAGTCGCGGCAAGCATCCGCTCCCGTCTCGAGCAACGCATCGGCGCGGGCATCAAAACGGTTGTGCCGGGATCGCCCGAGGCCGAAGCGCTCAAGGCCGCGTTCATCGAAGAGGGCGTCTGGTCGCAATATCTCGAAGTAGCGATCGGACCCTACGCCGAGATCTTTACGAAATCGCAGCCGCTGTCGACCGTCGGCTGGGGGGCCGAGGTCGGGGTGCGACCGGATTCGGCGTGGAACAATCCCGAACCCGAAGTTGTGCTGATCGTTAATGCGTCCGGGCGCGCTGTCGGCGCAACGCTGGGCAACGACGTGAACCTGCGGGACATCGAAGGACGCTCAGCGCTGTTGCTGGGCAAGGCAAAAGACAACAATGCTTCCTGCTCGCTGGGACCGCTAATCCGGTTGTTCGACGAAGGCTTCACAATGGATGACGTGCGCGCGATGGAGATCGCTCTGAATGTCAGCGACGCAACCAGATCGGTGCTCGACGGTTCGAGTTCGATGAAGCAAATCAGCCGCGATCCGGACGAACTGATTGCCCAAACCATGAGCGAGCATTGTTACCCCGATGGCTTTGCGCTGTTCCTCGGCACTCTGTTCGCGCCATCGCAGGATCGCGACGAGCCGGGGCTGGGATTCACCCACAAGGTCGGTGACATCGTCCGCATCTCCACTCCGCTTTTGGGAACCCTTGAGAACAGGGTCGCAACTACGAATACGGTCGCTCCCTGGACGTTCGGCATTGGCAAACTGATGTCGAACCTGGCGGCGCGCGGCCTTTTGGGAACCGGTTTATGATCCAAGCGGATATACTTGGCACCGACGAAGCCTTTGCTGGTGGACTGACGGATGAATCCACCGGGCATGCGATCTATCCCAGTCTGCGCGACAAGCATGTGCTGATCACAGGCGGTGGATCGGGGATCGGAGAGGCGTTTGTCTTGGCCTTTGTCGAGCACGGCGCAAGGGTGAGCTTCGTTGATATCGCGGAACTGGAATCGCGCCGATTGGTCGAACGGCTGGCTCCCACAGCCCGCCATCCGGTTCATTTCCATCCCTGCGACTTGCAGGATGTCGATGCGCTCAACCGGACTTTCGATAAAATTGTCGCGGCCCACGGCCCCGTCGAAGTGCTGATCAATAACGCTGCCAACGACGACCGCCACAAAATCGAGGAAGTCACTCCCCAATATTGGGACCAGCGGATAGCGGTTAATCTGCGCCATGTGTTTTTCGCGGCCCAAGCGGTGATCCCAGCGATGCGCAAGGCGGGACGCGGGGTGATCATCAACCTGGGTTCGATCAGCTGGCATTTGGGACTGCCCGATCTGGTGCTTTATCAGACTGCGAAAGCGGGGATCGAGGGCATGACCCGCGGCCTTGCCAAGGACCTCGGCGAATATGGAATCCGCGTCAACGCGATCATTCCCGGCGGAGTGAAAACTCCCCGCCAGGACCTGCTTTGGCACGATCCGGCCGAGGCCGCCCGGATTCTCGAAAACCAGTGCATTAAGGGCCGCGTCATGCCCAGCGACGTTGCCGCAATGGCACTCTTTCTTAGTTCCGACGATGCGCGAATGTGCACCGCTCACAGCTACTTCGTGGATGCAGGCTGGCGCTGATGCGATGATAGAGCTTTCAGCCGAGGTCGCATGCCGGGTTGGCGCAACGCTGGGCGAAGGCCCGGTTTGGATTCCCCAAGAGCAGGCCCTGTGGTTTGTCGACATCAAGCAGAGCAAGCTGCATCGTTTCACCCCGGATAGCGGCGCGCTCGATAGCTGGAATGCCCCTGCCCAACCCGGCTGGATACTTCCGGATGCGTCGGGCGGCCTGATTTGCGGTTTGCAATCAGGGCTCAGCCGCTTCGACCGACACAGCGAGACCTTCACTCACCTGGGCGATGTCGAACCCGAATTTCCCGGCAACCGCCTGAACGACGCGACAGTCGATTCTCACGGCCGCATTTGGTTTGGTTCGATGGACGACGGTGAAAGCCAGTCGACCGGTAGCTTCTTTCGCGCCGATGCGAGGGGGATCGCTCGTGTCATTTCCGGGATAGCCATTACTAACGGTCCCGCTGCAAACTGTAGCGGCGACTTGCTCTATCACACCGACACCTTGGCAGGGACAATCAGCGTGAGTCGGATTGCCCACGATGGCGCACTGTACGACACGCGACTTTTCGTACAGATCGACCCGGCTGACGGCTATCCCGACGGCCCGATAGTCGATGGCGAAGATTGCGTCTGGACCGGACTGTGGGGCGGATGGTCGGCGCGCCGCTATTCACCCAGCGGCGAATTGCTTACCGTTGTCAGATACCCGGCGGCCAATATCACCAAGCTGGCGTTTGGCGGCAGCGACGGCCGAACCGTCTATGCAACATCCGCCAGCAAGGGGCTCAGCGAACGAGAACTGGCCGACCAACCCAATGCCGGCGACCTGTTCTCGTTTTCTGCGGACGTGGCCGGTCAGGAATACTGCCCGATCGGAGAAATCATGGTGCAGCGGGTCGCCGACTAGAGCATCGTGCTGAAAAGTGGGAACCGGTTTTCAGCTTTAACGATGCGGCAACAAATAGTTAGAGCGGGCGACTGCGTCAGATTTAACGCAGCCCGCTCTAGGTCCCCGCATCGACCCGGCGCGGCAACTCCCATGGATTGGTGCTCTGCAGTGGTACCGGAAGAAGTTCGTCCGGAATGTCCTGATAACAGACCGGCCTTAGAAACCGCGTCATCGCCAGGGTGCCGACCGAAGTGGTGCGGGCATCGGTCGTGGACGGGAACGGTCCGCCGTGAACCATGGCCGGGCAAACCTCGACCCCGGTTGGCCAGCCATTTGCGAGAATGCGCCCAACCTTGCGGCGCAATATCGGCATTAGCCGGGCGGCCAAGCCGGCATCGCCAGAATCCGCATGTAGGGTTGCAGTCAACTGTCCCTCAACGCCTTCGACAACCGCCAGAAGCTCGTGCAAATCACGGCAACGCACGATCAGCGATGCGCTACCAAAAACTTCGTTGGCGAGCTCGGCTGAAGCCAGAAATTCGCTGCCGGTTGTTGCGAACAAAGACGCAGAACAACGGTTGGGCGCATCCGTTTCAGCCACGCCAGCCACGTGTCGGGTTGCCTTGTGACCCTCCAGAGCGGCAATGCCGCTTTCGTAGGCTCGATGAATCCCTGGAGTCAGCATGACCTGCGGTTCGATTGCCCGAATCGCTTCTGTTGCGGCCGCGACAAACCGGTCGAGTGCGGGACTCTCTACTGCGATGACCAGTCCGGGATTGGTACAAAACTGGCCCGCGCCCATGGTCAGCGATCCAACAAATGCCGCGCCCAGCGCCTCCGCCCTCGCCTCCAGCGCGGCAGGCAGCAACAAAACCGGATTGATGCTACTCATTTCCGCAAAGACCGGAATCGGCTCCGGCCGACGCGCGGCGATTGCGGCTAGTGCAAGTCCGCCAACGCGCGAGCCGGTAAATCCTGCCGCCTTGATCCGCGGATCGGCAACTAGCGCGCCGCCAAGCGCATGCTCGCTGCCCGGAAGATAGGAAAAGACGCCGCCCGGCAACCCGGTAGCGCGAACCGCATCGCAAATCGCGCGGGCGACGTGCTCACCCGTTCCGGGATGAGCGGGATGCCCCTTGACCACCACCGGGCAACCCGCAGCCAAAGCCGAAGCGGTGTCACCGCCCGCCACCGAAAAGGCGAGTGGGAAGTTCGATGCGCCGAAAACCGCTACCGGCCCCACCGGCCAATTCATCCGGCGCAAATCGGATCGCGGCGGAATTCGTTCGGGTATGGCGAGGTCGATGGTAACATCGAGCCATTCGCCACGCCGAAGCTCGGATCCAAACATCCGCAGTTGGTTGACCGTGCGCATCCGTTCGCCTTCGAGCCGGACACGCGGGAGGCCGGTTTCTGCCATGGCCGTTTCGATAAACGGTTCGCCGATGGCCAAAATAGCTTCGGCGATGGCTTCGAGAAATTCGGCACGTGCGATCGGCGACAATTCTGCGAAATCCTCCGAAGCTTGCTCCGCCAGTGTGCAAGCATCGGCAACGTCATCCTGTGTTGCCTCGGAATAGTCCTGCTCGAGCAGTTCGCCGCTGGCCGGGTTGATCGCGCGAAATCGGTTTTTGCCTTCGCGGGCAACTCCGCCTATCAATATAGCACCGCTAATCATGTTGTACTCCATTAGAGCATCGTGCTGAAAAGTGGGAACCGGTTTTCAGCTTTGAACGATGCGGCAACAAATAGTTAGAGCGGGCGACTGCGTCAGATATAACGCAGCCCGCTCTAGTGGCTGTCACGCGATTAGTGGCTGTCACGCGGCAGGCCGCGCTGCTGCGCGA
>JBDTUQ010000011.1:0-58156 GCA_040007615.1 Novosphingobium sp. | reverse complement strand
CAGCGTGCCGAACTGGTCGATGGTTTTTGCCAGCAATTGCCGGTCCTTCTCCGCATCCAGCGATCCGCTTTCAAACAGGTTGCCGCTTTCCAGCACGATCAGCAATTGCCCGTCCTTGAACAGCGCGCGCAGCTTTTCGCCGGCAAAGGCCTGCTCCACCGCCATCAGTCGCTCGACGTAATCGGGGTGGACGAGATAGCGCGCCTCCACCTGATCGTTGCTCCACACGGCAAATTCGCGGGCAAAGCGTGGGTCGACCATGTCCACCCGGCCAAGGCCATAGCCCGCCAGCGTGATCGCGTCCTTTTCGCCCAGCAGGCCGAACAGCTTCTTGCGCTGGCCCGCCCGCTCGATCAGCGTTACCCCGTGGAACCGGCGGGCGAAGTCCACCGTGATCAGACTGCCCTGGAATACGGTTTCCCAGCTTCGGTTATTGCCGCTGTTGCGCTTCTGCTCCAGCTTGGCCTCGTATAGCTGAAACGACCGGTCGCCGATCGTGCCGCGCCACATGTCCTCGAATGATGAGCGTTCGTACTTGGGCAGCAGGCCGAAATCCCTAGCCAGTTCGAACTCCGCACCGGGGCGGGCGGCGGTGCTGTAGTCCATCTGCAGCGCGCGGGCGATGGCGCCGTTCATGCCGCCTTTGATGGCGCGGATCGCCGGGCGCTTGCTCCATTCGGCCAGCCCCAGCCCGCCGACGCCGACGAACAGCCCGATCTGCCCGGCGCTGATGACGTTGAACTTTGTCGTCAGCAGGACGGTTACCGAGAGGGCGCAGGCGAGCGCGATGGCGGCGGTCTGGATGCGCGAGGCGCGGGCCGACGCGGCGCTGCGCATCGTGCCTTCGCCCGCCAGCCATTGGCCAAGGTCGCCTGACAGCAAGGCATCGGGATCGGGTCTTTCAAGCATTCGTTGCAGCTTTCTTTAACTTTCGTCTCTAAAATGTCCGCAACCGGGCAAAAGGGGTAATCAAGTGCGGGACATTCTGCTTAATCTGTGGCTGTCATCGGCAATCGTGATCGCTGTAGTAATCGTTTTCCTGCTCATCACGATTTACAATCGTCTGGTGTCCTTACGCCAAAATTGTAATCAAGGTGTTGCCGACATCGACGCGCAGTTGCGCCAGCGGCACGATCTGATCCCCAACCTTGTCGCGGCGGTCAAAGGCTATGCCGCGCATGAGAAGGCGACGTTCGATGCGGTGATCACCGCGCGTAACCGGGCAGAAGCGGGCCGGGGCGGCGATGCCGCGGCGGAATCCGCACTGGGCGGGGCGCTGGGCAAGCTGTTTGCGCTGGCCGAGGCCTATCCCGATCTGAAGGCCAGCACCGGCTTCCAAACGCTGCAAGGCGAACTGGCCGACGTGGAAGACAAACTCGCCGCCGCCCGCCGCGCGCAGAACGCTGCTGCTGCCACTTACAACGCCGCGCGTGAGAGTTTTCCCGCCGTGCTGTTCGCCGGAATGCTCGGCTTTTCAGCCTATGATTTCCAGCGAATCGGTGACGGCGAAGGCGCGGTGCGCGACGCGCCGGTTGTGGCGTTTTAAGCCCTCGCAAGGTTCGCAGATAATGCGTTGAAATTACTTGTCTTAATCGGACATTTTTGTCACATCCCCGCGCGACCCCTTTTTAACTTGCAGTTCATCTTGCGCGCCCTATAGCGACCCCTCGCTGCCCCATGGGGACTTCCAAACCGCAAGGCAGCTTTTTCGAACTATCTGTTTGGGGGTCCCTTGAATTGCACATCCATCCTGACGCATCGGCTGTAGCTCGCGCACTCGCGCCTGACGAACCCGTAATTCTGAACCGTCCGCACGCTGCGGAAAGGGCCGCTCGTTTCTTCGCGCAGAAGTTTCCGGGCAAGTCGCTCTATGCGGTAAAGGCCAATCCCTCGGCAGACCTGCTGACGGTGCTGTGGAATGCGGGCATCACGCATTACGATGTCGCCTCCATCGCCGAAGTGCGCGCGGTTCGCGCTGCGTTGCCCGATGCCGTGCTGTGCTTCATGCACCCGGTGAAAACCTCGCGCGCCATTGCCGAGGCCTATAGCGATCACGGCGTCCGGGTGTTCAGCCTTGATACGCAGGAAGAACTGGAAAAGATCGTCGCGGCAACTAATGGCGCGGAAGATCTGTCGCTCTGCGTGCGGCTGCGCGTGTCGTCCGATTATTCGGAACTCAGCCTTGCCGCCAAGTTCGGCATTGATCTGGCCGACGCTGCCCCGCTGCTTCAGGCGACTCGCCAAGTTGCAGACAGCCTGGGCATCTGCTTCCACGTCGGCAGTCAGGCGATGACGCCGTTCGCCTATGTGCAGGCGCTGGAGCGCGTGCGCGTGGCGATTGTAGACGCGGCGGTTACTGTCGACATCGTCGATGTCGGCGGCGGGTTTCCCTCAATCTATCCCGGCATGGAGCCGCCGCCGCTGGAGGATTTCTTCGGCGCGATCCACCGCGCGGCGGAATCGCTGCCGGTATCCTATTCCTCGGAACTGTGGTGCGAACCGGGCCGGGCACTCTGCGCTGAATACAACTCGCTGGTGGTCCGCGTGGAGCGGCGCCGGGGTGATGAACTGTATATCAACGACGGAGCCTATGGCGCGCTGTTCGATGCGGCGCATGTCGGCTGGCGCTTTCCTGTGAAGTGCGTGAGCGATGGCAGGAACGGCGCTGATGAGGAGTTCTCGTTCTATGGCCCGACTTGCGACGACGCCGATTTCATGAAAGGCCCGTTCTTGCTGCCAGCCGACATTGCGGCTGGCGACTATATCGAGGTCGGGATGCTCGGCGCCTATGGCGCAGCGATGCGTACCGCGTTCAACGGCTTTGGCCAGGGCGCAGTGGTGGAAGTAACGGACGAGCCGATGGCCAGCCAGTATCGCGGCGACCGTCGGGATCCGCGCGTTTCGGACAATGTGGTGAGCCTTCGCTGATCGCGGACAGCCCTCTGCTGATGCGGAGGGCTGTCATTTTTGCGCTTTTTTGATTCACACGAAGACACGAAGATGTTGCGCTATCGGGCGAAGCCGTTTGTCATTTCGGCGTAGTATCCTGAATCTAAAGTTCGCATTGTTAAATTCCCGTCATCCCGGCGGAGGCCGGGAACCAGTCCCATCAGCTAAAGTCGCGTAGCGGCACTTTTTTCTCAGGTTCTGGGTCCCGGCCTCCGCCGGGATGACGTTTTCTTTTAATGGAACGAACTTCGAATCCACCACACTTGCGCCAAGCGCAACCTGCGGCGCACGCAACATCTTCGTGTCTTCGTGTGAGTCAGCTCGTCTACCCCCACGGGAACACCCGGCCCATCATCACCCATCCACAAACGCAAAAGGCGCAGGCGGGCGGCGCTGGTCGTCGGCGATGATTTCGCGGCCTATCGGTGGCAGCGCGCGCGCTGTGCAATCGGCGCGGGGGCACAGGCGGCACGAGATGCCGATGGGCGTGGCCTCTGTGGTCGCCAGATCGGCCCCCCGCGCATAAATCGTCTGCGGCGCATGTTCGGCGGCGCAGGCAAGCGCGACCGAATGGCATGAGCCGGGGCGCTGCCAGTTGTCTCCGCCCGAAGTGACCGTGCGCGCGATCGAGAAAAACCGCTGACCGTCCGGCAGTTCCAGCCATTGGGTGATGATCCGCCCCGGCGTGGCAAAGGCGGAATGCAGCGTCCACAGCGGACACCCGCCGCCGTGCGCAGCAAACGGAAAGCCCGCTCCGTCCAGCCGTTTGGAGACATTGCCCGCCACATCGACGCGGATGAAAAAGAACGGCACCCCTTCCGCGCCGGGGCGGTGCAGGGTGGTCAGGCGGTGGGCGACTTGTTCAAAGCTGACCCCGAACAGGCCCGACAGTGCCGCCAGATCGTAATGCCGCTCACGCGCGGCGCGGGCGAACTTGCCGTATGGCATCCGCAGCGCCGCCGCCGCATAGCCCGCCAGCGCACGGCGGACGAGCACTTCGGCGGTCTTGCTGGCAAAGCTTTCGCGCCGCATCAGCTCGCCAATATTGCTGCGCATCGCGGTATAGGCCAGGTGCAGCGCGATCTGGAATTCACGGGTGGCGGCGGGCAGGGTGTCGGCGATCAGCAATTGCTGGTTGTGCCGGTCAAACCGCCGGATGGCATCGACCAGCACATCGGGCGGCACCAGCCGCAGCCGCACGCCCTGTTTTCGCAGCCATGCCGCCGCGCCGCCCGCCTCGTCCAGTTCGCCGGACAGTTCCTCTGCCCGCGTGTCCAGACTGGCGAAGTAGTTGCGATGGGCCGCGATATAGCGCCGCGCCTCGCCCACCGGATCGGCAGCGGGATCGCCGCCGCCGCCACTTTCGCGCTGCCCGGCCAGCGCCTGAGCGTCGCGGGCATAGGCCGTGTGCAGGCGCAGCATGGCCTCGGTCATGCCGGGGAAGTTGGTCGCGATGTCCGACACTTCGAGCGGCGGCAGGTCGATATCGGCAAATAGCGGATCGCGCAGCACTTCGCCAAGGCGGCGGGCGTAATCCTGCGCATCTTCGCCCGCCAGATCGGCCACTTCCAGTCGGTATGTCCGCGCCAGCCGCAGCAGCAGTTCCGCCGTGAGCGGTCGCTGGTTGCGCTCCAGCAGCGCGATATAGCTGGCCGACACGCCCAGTTCATCGGCCATCGCCTGCTGGGTAATGCCAAGTTCACGTCGCAGACGCCGCATTCGGGGGCCAAGGTATAGCGCGCGCATGGTGTTCATCGGCCTATCTTGTCATGTCTGTACAACTATACAAGCAAATCTTGTAAAGTTTGACAGGAGCACACCAAGCCCCGTTCCGCAATGCAGCATTGCGCACTAGCATGGGGGCAACAGTTTATCCCATCCAAAGGAATTATCCGTGACCTATCAGCACTCCATCGCCGAAGCAGGCCGTGAAATCGGCGATTTCCGCTCCACATGGAGCGGCATTGATGCCGAGTCGGTTGCGCGGATGCAGTTGCAGAACCGGTTCCGCACCGGACTGGACATTGCCCGCTACACCGCCGGGATCATGCGCCGCGACATGGCCGCCTATGATGCCGACCCGGCGAACTACACGCAGTCGCTGGGCTGCTGGCACGGCTTCATCGGGCAGCAGAAGCTGATCTCGATCAAGAAACATTTCGGCACCACCAAGGGTCGCTACCTTTACCTGTCCGGCTGGATGATCGCCGCCCTGCGCAGCGATTTCGGCCCGCTGCCCGATCAGTCGATGCACGAAAAGACCAGCGTTCCGGCGCTGATCGAAGAACTCTATACCTTCCTCAAGCAGGCCGATGCGCGCGAACTGGGCATGCTGTTCCGTGATCTGGACGCCGCCCGCGATGCTGGTGACGAGGTTAAGGCCAAGCAGATCGAACATGCGATCGACAATTATGAAACGCACGTCGTGCCGATCATCGCCGACATCGACGCCGGTTTCGGCAATGCCGAGGCGACATATCTGCTGGCGAAGAAGATGATTGAGGCCGGGGCCTGCGCGCTCCAGATCGAAAATCAGGTATCGGACGAAAAGCAGTGCGGCCACCAGGACGGCAAGGTTACTGTCCCGCACGAAGATTTCATCGCGAAGATCCGCGCCTGCCGTTATGCGTTCATGGAAATGGGCGTTCCCGACGGGATCATCGTCGCCCGTACCGACTCGCTGGGCGCTGGCCTGACCAAGCAGATCGCTTTCGTCCGCGAAGCCGGTGACATCGGTGATCAGTACAACAGCTTCCTCGATTGCGAAGAAGTCGCCGCTGACAAGATCACCCACGGCCAGGTTCTGATCAGCCGCGACGGCAAGCTGATGCAGCCCAAGCGCCTGCCATCGAACCTCTATCAGTTCCGCAGCGGCACCGGTGAAGACCGCTGTGTTCTGGATAGCATCACGTCTTTGCAGAACGGCGCTGACCTGTTGTGGATCGAAACCGAAAAGCCGCACATTGCGCAGATCGCGGGCATGGTTGACCGAATCCGCGAGGTGATCCCCAATGCCAAGCTGGTCTACAACAACTCGCCCAGCTTCAACTGGACTCTGAACTTCCGCCAGCAAGTCTTTGATGCATGGACCGAAGCAGGCAAGGATGTTTCAGCCTATGACCGGGCCAAGCTGATGAGCGCCGATTACGACGCCACCGAACTGGGCGCCGAAGCTGACGAACGCATTCGCACCTTCCAGCGCGATGCCGCCGCCCGCTCTGGTATCTTCCACCACCTGATCACCCTGCCGACGTATCACACAGCGGCGCTCAGCACCGACAATCTGGCGCGTGAATACTTTGGCGCAGCCGGGATGCTGGGCTACGTCAAGAACGTCCAACGGCAGGAAATCCGCCAGGGCATCGCCTGCGTCAAGCACCAGAACATGTCGGGCAGCGACATTGGCGATGATCACAAGGAATACTTCGCCGGTGAAGCCGCTCTCAAGGCCGGCGGCGCTCACAATACGATGAACCAGTTTGCGGCGTAATTGCCTGAATTAACAGCAGGAGAAGTAGCATGTCCGAACCGACCCGCGCCCGCGCAGTCCTCTCCACCGAGGATTTCAAGCTGATCCGGCAGGCCGTACTGCACTATCTCAAGGAGATCGAGGATACGCCGGAATCGATAAAGTTCTCAAACCTTTACCACCGGCTGGGCAGTGTCGCCGGACGCTGACACGCAAGTTAACAGTTCCTGGGGAGGAACGCTGGCCCGTCGTGCGATCCGTCGCGCGGCGGGCCGGTTGGTATTAGCCCCCGTTTTTCGCCCGCTCGTGGTGGCGGATGACTTCCTCGATGATGAAGCGGATGAATTTTTCGCCAAAGTCGGGATCAAGGTTGGCTGCGCTTGCCAGATTGCGCAGGCGGGCGATCTGGCGCTCCTCACGCGCGGGGTCTGACGCGGGAAGCTGATGCGCGGCTTTGTAAGCGCCCACGGCCTGCGTGATGCGAAACCGTTCGGCCAGCATGTGCACCAGCGCGGCGTCGATATTGTCAATCCCGGCGCGGTAGCCTGCCAGCGTCTGATCGGGAGCGGGTGGGGTGGGAGTTTCAGCCATCGATGCCTGCGCTAGCACGGCCATTTACCGATTGCCAATGCCTGCTTTGCACTTGCGCAGCGCGCGTGCCGGTCGCTATGGCCAAAGCCATGAGCGCAACCGTCGTCCCCCTGCGTCCCGGCGCACCACAACCCTCGCTGGCACCGATCCTGTCGCTGACTGCGGCGGGGATGAACAGCGTCAACGCGATCATTCTTGACCGGATGCAAAGCGAAATTCCGCTGATCCCCGCGCTCGCCGGGCATCTGATTTCGGGCGGGGGCAAGCGGATGCGGCCGATGCTGACCATCGCCGGGGCCGCGCTGTGCGATTATCAGGGCACCCGCCATCACAAGCTGGCCGCTGCGGTGGAGTTCATCCACACCGCCACGCTGCTGCACGATGACGTGGTCGATGGTTCTGACTTGCGGCGCGGCAAGGAAACGGCGAACATTGTGTTCGGCAACCCGGCGACCGTGCTGGTGGGCGACTTCCTGTTCACCCGGTCGTTTGAACTGATGGTCGAGGATGGCAGCCTGAAAGTGCTGAAAATCCTGTCGCGCGCGTCCTCGGTTATTTCCGAGGGTGAGGTTGATCAGCTCGTTTCCCAGCGCAAGGTTGAAACCAGCGAGGAGCGTTACCTCTCGATCATCGGATCAAAAACCGCCGCGCTGTTCGCCGCCGCCACCCGCATCGCCGCCGTGGTGGCCGAACGAAGCGAGGCTGACGAAATGGCGCTTGATGCCTTTGGCCGCAATCTAGGCATTGCGTTCCAGCTGGTCGACGATGCCATCGATTACGATTCCGATGCCGCGACGATGGGCAAGGGGCAGGGCGACGACTTCCGCGAAGGCAAGATGACGCTGCCGGTGATCCTCGCCTATGCGCGCGGCAATGCGGAAGAGCGGCAATTCTGGGAAGACGCCATCGCCGGCTTCCGCAACGAAGACGCCGACCTTGTCCATGCCAAGGCATTGATCGCCAGGCACGATACCGTTTCCGCAACCCGCGAACGCGCGCGGCATTACGCCAGCCGGGCGATTGATGCCATCGCCGGTTTCCCCGCCAGCCCGGCCCGCGCAGCGATGGCCGAGACGGCTGAATTCGCGGTCGCGCGGCGGTATTGAGCGAGCCGCAGCTTCCGATATTTGCCGTCCTGCCGCAGCTTCGGCAGGCGCTGTGCGAGCGCAATAGCGCCGTCCTGATCGCTCCGCCCGGCGCGGGCAAGACCACGTCGGTCGCTCCCGCCCTGCTGGCCGAGGACTGGTGTACCGGCACCGTCATCCTCCTCTCCCCGCGCCGCGTTGCGGCCCGCGCTGCCGCCGAACGCATGGCCGAGCAGATGAGCGAGGCGGCGGGGCAGACTGTCGGCTATCTCACCCGGCTGGACAGCAAACGGTCCGCCAAGACCCGCATTCTGGTGATGACCGAGGCGATCTTTGTCTCGACGATCATGAAAGACCCCGACCTCACCGGTATTAGCGCGGTACTGTTTGACGAAGCGCACGAGCGGCATCTCGATTCCGATCTTGGGCTGGCGCTGGCGATTGAGAGCCAGAGCGTGCTGCGCGAAGATCTGCGGCTGCTGGTCATGTCCGCCACCATCGACGGCGCGCGTTTTGCGGCTCTGCTGGGAGACGCGCCGGTAATCGAGAGCGAAGGCAAGGCCCATCCGCTCACGGTCCGCTGGCTGGGCGCGCGGCCCGAACTGCGGCTGGACGATGCGATGGCGAGCGCGATCCTGACCACATGGCGTGAGGAAGAGGGCGACATTCTGGCCTTCTTGCCAGGCGTTGGCGAGATTGAGCGCACGCGCGAGCGGCTGGCAGAGCGGCTCCCCGCCGCGCTCGTCCTGCCGCTCCACGGCCAATGCGAACCGGCGGCCCAGCGGGCGGCGATCAAGCGCGATCCGCAAGGTCGGCGGCGCATCGTGCTGGCGACCGCGATTGCCGAAACCTCGCTGACACTGGACGGGGTTTGCGTGGTGGTCGATGCCGGGCTTTCGCGCCGTGCAGAGTTTGACAAGGCGGCGGGCGTCACCCGGCTGGTCACGCACCGCGCCAGTCAGGCCGCCGCCGCACAGCGTGCCGGACGCGCCGCGCGGCAGGGTCCGGGGGTGGCTTACCGCTTGTGGGAAGAGGCCGCACACGCCGGAAGGGCGGCGTTCGATCCGCCGGAAATGCTGGTGTCGGACCTTGCGCCGCTGGCGCTGACGCTGGCGCAGTGGGGGGCGGGCGATCCCGGCGCAATGGCGTGGCTTGATGCGCCCCCGGCTGCGGCGATGGCGGCGGCGGGGGCGTTGCTGGCCAGCCTGGGCGCGTTGGTCCTTCGACAGGCTCAGGATGAGCGGAGTTGGCAGATCACCCCGCATGGCCGCGCGATGGCCGGGTTGCCGCTGGAGCCGCGATTGGCGCACATGCTGCTCCACGCGGCCAAACAGGGTGCTGCGGGCGAGGCGGCGGCGCTGGCACTACTGCTTCAGGAACGCGGGCTGGGAGGGCGCGGTGAGGATCTGGCCGCGCGGCTGGACCGCTGGCGGGGTGATCGTTCGCCGCGTGCCGAGGCTTCGCGCAAGCTGGCGGCACGCTGGGCTGAGGTTGCGCGCGTCCTTCGGCAAGCTCAGGATGAGCGGGTTTTGGGAGTGGATGCCACCCCGCCGCTCGGCGCGATTCTGGCCGAGGGCTTCCCCGACAACCTTGCCCGCAGGCGCGATCCGGCGGGCGAGCAATGGCTGACCGCTGGCGGGCGAGGGCTTCGGCTGGACCCGGCAAGTTCGCTGATCCGGTCCGAGTGGCTGGCAGTTGGCGAAGCGCAGGGCGAGGCCAAGGGCGCGCGGATTACCGGGGCGATTGCCCTGACCGAGGCCGAAGTGCTGCGCTGGCTGGCGCACCGCATCGAGCGCAAGCCCACGTTGCGCTGGATCGCGGACGAGCGCCGGATCGAGGCAACGCTAGAGCAGCGGCTGGGCGCCATTGTCATCGCGCGCGGGGCCGATCCGTCGCCTGATCCCGCCGCCATCGCCGCGCTGTTGGCGGCGCGGGTACGTGAGGAGGGGCTGGGCCTGCTTCCCTTGTCAGGCGCGAGCCTGGCACTGCTGTCGCGTGCGGCCCACGCCGGGTTGGCGGCGCTATCAGAAGACACTTTGCGGGCAGACGTGGAGCAATGGCTGCTGCCCCTGCTGGGCCGCCGACTTGATGCGCTGGACAAGGGCGCGCTGCATCAGGCGCTGCTGGGCCGGCTCGATTATGCCGAGCGGCAGGCGCTTGACCGGCTGGCTCCGGCGCAGTTTGTCAGCCCGGCGGGCACGCATCATGCCATCGACTATGCCGACCCCGGCGGCCCCAGTGTGGAAGTGCGGGTGCAAGCGCTGTTCGGGCTGGACCGGCATCCGATGTTTGGCCAGCCGCCGCAGCCTTTGCTGCTCAAGCTGACCTCACCGCCGGGCCGTCCGATCCAGACCACGCGCGACTTGCCGGGTTTCTGGCGCGGATCGTGGCGTGATGTGGCCAAGGATATGAAGGGCCGCTACCCGCGCCACCGCTGGCCGGACGAGCCGTGGACCGAAGACCCCAGCCTGAAAACCAAGAACGCCTTCAACCGGACTTGATTTTTCGCCCGTTTGGCTGGATGGCACTGCCCTATGACCGCACGCATCTATCAACGTCCGAAGAACGCCATGCAGTCCGGCAAGGCGCTCACCGATCAATGGCTGCTCGAATTCGCACCCGCCGAAGCGCGCCGCGCCGATCCGCTGATGGGCTGGGCCGGTTCGGGCGACACGCAGAGCCAGGTCACGCTGACGTTCGCCAGCGCCGCTGAGGCACAGGCCTATGCTGCCACACATGGCATCGCGGCCACGCTGCACGCCACCCCGCCTAGGCGGTTGAAGTTGCAGACTTACGCGGATAATTTCCGGTAGGATATATCCTCCCCGGCACGGGGAGGTGCCCTGAAAGGGCGGAGGGGTCCCACCTCTCAATTGGGCGCTGCACTTGACGAGCGGTGGGCGCCCTCCGTCAGCCGCTTCGCGTCTGCCACCTTCCCGTGCCGGGGAGGATTAAGCGGCGGCCTACCGCCTTAATACTTGCCCCACACGAACTTGCTCGACAGCGCGAAGTTCCACACCGAACCCAGCACGATGCCCGTGACCACGGCGATAATGTCGTGGAAGCCCATCGTCTTGAGCACGGCGGCGACGCCCACGTTGGTCAGCAGGCCGAGCGAGCAGGTCAGCGCGAACTTGGCCCAGCCGCGCATCAGCGGGGCAAAACCGCGCAGGCGCTTGTCGGAATAGGTCAGTTCGTTGTTCAGCACGAAGTTGAACGTCATCGCCACCAGCGCGGCGACGGTGTTGGCGATGTTGAAGATCGTGCTTTCGGACCAGTTGCCGTAAACGAACCGCTGCCCCAGAACCAGGTGGAGCATGACCCACAACATGCCCAGCTGCACCGCCACGCCCATCGCGCCGACGGTGCCGAACAGGGCAAAGCGGGTGGGGATGATGCGGCCCAGCCACTTGTCGTAAAGTCCGATCAGGAATTCGAACACTACCGTCTGGTCAAGCTTGCTCTCCCCTTCGGCGCGGGCGGCGAAGTTCATCGGGAATTCCTTGACCCGTAGCGGCCGGTCCACCGTGGCGAGGATGTCGAGCAGGATCTTGAAGCCCACGCCAGACAGGCGGTGCGCGTCGGCGCGCAGCATTTCAGCGCGCAGCATGAAATAGCCGCTCATCGGGTCGGACAGTTCAACGCCCGTTACCTTGTTGGCAATGCGGTTGGCAAAGCCCGATGCCTTGACCCGGTCAGGCCGGCCCCATTCCTCGGTGCTGGCCCCTTCGGCAAAGCGCGAGGCATAGGCGATGTCATATTCGCCGCTGTCCATCGCGGCGAGCATCTGCGGCAGCAGCGCGGGATCGTGCTGGTGATCGGCGTCCATCACCGACACCACCGGCGCGGCGGTGGAGCACATGCCCTCAATCGCGGCAGAGGCCAAGCCGCGCCGTCCGATACGCTCGATACAGCGCACGCGCGGATTGGTCAGCGCAAGATGGCGGGCTTCGTCCGAGGTCCCGTCGGGGCTGTTGTCATCGACGATGACCACTTCCCATGCCAGCCCATCGAGCGCCGCAGCGATCCGGTCAACCATCGTGGCGATGTTCTTGCGCTCATTATACGTGGGCAGGACCACGGCGAGCTGGAGTGTCTTTTCGTCAGCCATAGCTGCCTTCATGCTTGCGGGACGGGCGCTTGTCGATGCTTCCGGGCCGATAATGGACAAAATTCAAGATTGCCATATCGGCTCACAGATAGCCCAGCACCGCGTCGCCGATGGCGCGGGTGCCGTGGCTGCCGCCCAGATCACCGCCGCGAATGCCTGCGGCGAGCGCGCTGGCGACGGCGGTTTCGATCCGCGCTGCCGGTGCCTCAAGCGCGAAGCTGTGACGCAGCATCATCGCGGCAGACAGGATCGTGGCCATCGGGTTGGCCTTATCCTGCCCGGCGATATCGGGCGCGGAGCCGTGGATCGGCTCATAAAGCCCCATTGTGCCGTCCGCCAGCGCCGCGCTGGCGAGCAGGCCGATCGAGCCGACGCACATGCTGGCAAGGTCTGACAGGATGTCGCCAAACAGGTTGCCGGTGACGATCACGTCAAACTGCGCCGGGTCTTTGACCAGCTGCATCGCGGCATTGTCGACATACATGTGGCTGAGTTCGACGTCTGGATATTCCGCCGAAACCTCGATCACCACATCGCGCCAGAGTTGCGAAGTTTCCAGCACGTTGGCCTTGTCGACCGAGCACAGCCGCCCCTTTTGTCCATTTTGGGCGCGGCCCCGTGCGGCGCGGAAGCCGACGTGGGCGATGCGGCGCACTTCATCTTCGGCGTAGGACATCATATCCCAGCCCTGACGGCGGCCATCGGGCAGCGTTTTCGTGCCCTTTTCGCCGAAATAGACGTCGCCGTTCAGCTCGCGAACGATCAGCAGGTCAATCGACAGGGCGACTTCGGATTTGAGCGATGACAAGTCCTGCAATCCGGCAAAAACCTTGGCCGGGCGCAAGTTGGCGAACAGGCCCAGTTCCTTGCGCAGGCCCAGGATCGCCTGTTCGGGGCGCAAATGGCGTTCCAGCTTGTCACATTCGAAATCGCCGACTGCGCCGAACAGGATGGCATCGGCGCTGCGGGCGATGTCCAGCGTGGCGGGAGGCAGGGGGTGGCCGTGCTTGCGCCAAGCCGCGCCGCCAACGTCGCCATAGTTCAGTTCAAGGCCGGGCAAGGTGAGCGCTTCGAGCACTCGCACTGCCTGTGCCGTTACTTCCGGGCCGATCCCGTCGCCTGCAAATACCGCAATCTTCATGCTGTCCCCACATCAATCAACATTCAGGGCGCGATCTTGCCCAGCCGGTCCCGCAGGATGGCCCGCGCCGCCATGATATCGGCCCCCTTAACACCCGAACGCCTCTCGGCAAGCACATAGCGTGACAACAGCGGCCCCAGATGATCCAATGCGCCAAGTATTGCGGCAAAATCGTCTGGCGCAGGGCGCGGATCGGGCGTGCCATAGCCCAGTTCGCGCAGCAGCAGTGCCTCATATCCCGCCAGCGCCGCCGCCCAGCCGCGCGCCGAGGGGGCGTGGCACACCGCATCGAGCAGGGCGGACAGCGCCTCATGCAGCGCCGGATAGGGCTGGCGTTCGGGCAGGGCAGTGGCGGCAAGCGCGGTCGCCCAGTTGATCGCGGCGGCGGCCAGCGGCTCGCCTAGCCAGGGGCCACGGCTTTCCACCAGTTCCAGCCGGGCAAAGGGCAACTGACTTTCTGAGCGGGACGAAAACTCTGCGGCGACAAGGTTTCCCGGCACCAGCACCGGGCGCAATTGCCGCCCGCGCCCGCCCGCGAGATAGGCGGCATACATGCCATGTTCGCGCGTCAGCAACCGGGCGATCACCGCCGTTTCGCCATGCGGGCGGGTGCCGCAGACGATGGCCGGGGCGCTGAGGTTTTGCATGTCAGCGCATCGGGCCGGGGAGTGCAGGGTTACTTGAGCGGGGATGAGGCAGGTTTTGGCGCAGACTTGGCGGGCTTTTCGGGAGCTTGTGCGGCCAGCTTTGCCTCAAGCGTCGCCAGCCTCGATTTCAGCAATTCGCTGTCTTCGCGCGCCTTGGCGGCCATGTCTTTTACCGCGTCGAATTCTTCGCGGCTGACGAAATCAAACCCGCCTAGCGTTTCCTTCAGCCGTTCGCGCGCGGAATCGTGGGCTTCGCGGCCCATTCCGGCCACGGTTCCAGCGGCGCTGTTCATCAGTTTGACCAAGTCGGCGAGCAGGGGGTTTTCGCTTTGCATGGTCCCTAGATGGGACGCGGCACCGTTTGCTGCAAGATCAAAACTTAAAACTGTACCCGCGCCACCGTATTAGCCGTGGGCATCCCGTCAAACTGGCGGTTGGCATCAAGGAATTGCCAATTCAGCACCGTGGCGAACAGCACCCAGGCCAGATAGGGCAGCAGCAGAAGCAGGGTTAAGCGCCGCACTCGCGCAAACAGGATTACCGTCGCCAGAACGGCCAGGTCGATGGCAAACAGCAAGTACAGCGCGCGCGAAATCTCGTGCATGGCAAAGAACAGCGGCGACCAGGCCAGGTTGAGCACGAACTGAACGCCAAAAACCGCCAGCGCCAACCCCCGCCCGCGTGCGCCGCGCGCAGCGGCAACCATCGCCAGCGCCACGCCCATCATCAGGTAAAGCAGCGACCAGACGATGCCAAATGTCGCCGGCAGCGGATAGATCGCCGGCTTGTTCAGCCCCATGAACCACGGGTTTTGCGCTGTGCTGCCCGCCACCATTCCGGAGAGAAACCCCAGCAGCAGCACCAGCGGCACCAGCACCAGCGCCCAGCGCATGAAGGAAGCGCGCAACTGGCCGGGGGAGGCAATAATATTCATGGCGGCTATCGACCTGACGTTGCGGGCGCGCGATTCGGCGCGCAATTCAAAGGCGATACTGGCGCGCGGTTCGGAAAGTGCAACTTGTTCGTGAACCGGCAAAGCGTCCGATTTGGCACAATTTACATGGAGAGATTTTGTCCTCCGGTTGAGGGGAGGGCCCGCGCCTACTCTCTTCGCGCGTAAATCAGGAACTCGATATTCCCTTCCGGGCCGGTGATCGGGCTTTCGACGATGCCTTCCACCGTCCACCCGGACGCTTCCAGCCATTCGCGCACTTCGTCGCAAACGCGGGCGTGCAAAACCGGATCGCGCACGACGCCGCCTTTGCCGACTTCGCCTTTGCCAACCTCGAACTGCGGCTTGATCAGCGCGACGAGGCGGCATTCCGGCGCAGCCAGTCGCAGCGGCACTTCCAGCACCTTGGCCAGGCCGATGAAGCTGGCATCGCAGACCACCCAGTTGCACGGCGCGTCGATCAGCCCGGGCGTCAGCAGGCGGGCGCTGGTCTGTTCCAGCACGGTGACGCGCGGGTCCTGGCGCAGTTTCCACGCCAACTGGTTAGTGCCTGAATCGACGGCGAACACCCGGACCGCGCCCCGGCTGAGCAGCACGTCGGTAAAGCCGCCGGTCGAACTGCCGATGTCCATCGCCGTGCCGCCCGTGGGATCAAGCGCGAAATGATCGAGCGCATGGGCCAGCTTGATCCCGCCGCGCGACACCCACGGATGATCGCGCCCGCGCACATCCAGCGGCGCATCGGCGGGCACGGTCTGCCCGGCCTTGGCCACTTTTACCTCACCAACATAGACCAGCCCGGCCAGAATCAAGGCCTGCGCGCGGGTGCGGCTTTCCACGAGTCCGCGATCAACCAGCAGCTGGTCGATGCGGGTCTTGGTGGCCGGTTTGGGCTTAGCTGAAGAAGTCATTCAATTTGCGCACTTGTGCATGGGGCCTGCCTCATTCCATACCGGGCGCATGAAGGCAAATCTCCGAATTTCGATAAAGGCCATGAGCGTCCTGTCCGGGCTGGCGCTGTTGGCCGGTTGCGCCTCGCCCCCGCCGCCCGCACCACCAGCGCCCTTGCCGCCGCCGCCAAGGCCGCGCCCCGCCCCGGCGCCGGTGGTGAAAGGCCCGGCGGACTGGCGCGATGCTGCGGCGACTGCGGGTGACTGGCGCTGGCGGCAGGAAGGCGGGCTGTCCGTCGCCCGGTTTGGCGATACAATGGGCGGCAGCGGACTAACCTTGGTCTGCAATCCTGCTGTTCATACCATCACGTTGGTCCGGGCGGGAGCGGCGACCGGAACAGAACCGATCACTGTTACCACGACCAGCCAAAAGCGCGTCCTGAGCGGGGTTTCCCAATTGGGTGAGCCACCTGCGCTCTCAGCGACAATTGCTGCCAACGATCCGCTGCTGGACGCGATGGCGTTCAGCCGGGGGCGGTTCATGGTGGAAGCTCCGGGGTTCGCCACGCTTTACCTGCCGAGCTGGCCTGAGGTCAGCCGGGTGATAGAGGATTGCCGTTAGTCCGGATTGGTTCGCGCTGAGACGCGGAGGAAGTTGCCCTTGCGGCGTAGCCGCGCCTCTTCCTGATCGCAGCGGAAACGGCCTGGATTTATTGAAAAATAGCCTTTGCCCAGAAGCGATTCTCCGCCTCTGCCGCGTCTCCGCGCGAAACCGGTTTTCACCGGCACGAAGCGTGAGATTTTGACGGAAAAATATTTGAATGCAAGTCTTGTTGTTAGCCCCGTTTTGACTCACATTGGGCTTAAGGTAGTTGCGGTCTAATCCCCCGCCGCCCCAGCTCCGCAAGGGGCGAAACTTGGCTCAACAGCGCGAAAGGAGGTGATCCGATGTCTCATGGTTCAGCACAGAGGTCGGACAAAACCGTCGTGGAGCATTATCGCTGATGGCACTTGTGCAAAGGTGCCAATAACAAGCGATAGAGGCTCCATAGGCGGCACTTCCTGCCGCTGACCATGCGAAGGGCTGCAACGCACCGCGCGTTGTAGCCCTTCTCATTTTTCGTCGCCTTACCTCATACCAGATCCATGTCGGGGATTCGCACATCTCCTTCATTTAAAAGCCGCTTCACTGAGCCTGTCGAAGGGCTGTCCTTCTCTTTGATACTTGCGCATCCGCATTAAAAAAGCAGTCCTTCGACAAGCTCAGGATGAGCGGGTTGGGGAAGGGCGGTTCACATTCCGGGTGTTCTGCTCTAAAGCAGGTGACAACGGACAGACATTCTGTTTATTTCATTTTTCTTGCCATTGGCGTAATTTTCGTTCAACGGCTGCGCGACCAACCAAGTTGAGGATATCTGCTATGGCGACTCTCGCCGAACCGAAAACCGCTTTCACCCGCATGGCCCACCCCGCGCCGATGGCCGTGGAGTCGCGCGCGGCGGTGTTGGCGGATCCCGGTTTTGGCAAGGTTTTCACCGATCACATGGTGTCGATTGACTGGTCCGAGGAACTGGGCTGGCATAACCCCGTCACCGGCCCGTTGCAGCCGATCCCGCTGCATCCCGCCGCCGCCGTGCTGCATTATGCGCAGGAGATTTTTGAGGGGCTGAAGGCTTACCGGCTTGCCGACGGCAGCATGGCGCTGTTCCGGCCTGAGGCGAACGCCGCGCGCTTCAATGCCTCGGCCCGGCGGCTGGCGATGCCGGATATGCCAGAGGCGATGTTCGTGCAGGCTTGTGAGGAACTGGTCAGCATTGATCGTGACTGGTTCCCCAGCGTGGCTGGCGGCGCGCTTTATCTGCGGCCGTTCATGTTCGCGACCGAGGCGTTTCTGGGCGTGCGACCGGCCAAGACCTATAAGTTCATCGTCATCGCCAGCCCGGCGGGCAGCTATTTCAAGTCTGGCGCACCGGCAGTCTCGATATGGGTCAGTGACTATACCCGCGCGGCCCCCGGCGGCACCGGGGCGGCCAAGTGCGGCGGGAATTATGCCGCCAGCCTGGTTCCTCAGGGCGAAGCGATGGCGCTTGGCCACGATCAGGTGGTGTTCCTTGATGCTGCCGAGCACAAGTGGATCGAAGAACTGGGCGGCATGAACCTGTACTTCGTGTTCGATGACGGCTCTTTGCTGACCCCCGCGCTCAACGGCTCGATCCTGCCCGGCATCACCCGCGAAAGCCTGTTGACGCTGGCGCGCGAAGAAGGTCTTACGGTGACCGAAGGACGCTATAGCCTTGATCAGTGGCGGGCCGATGCGGCATCGGGGCGATTGGTGGAAGTCTTCGCTTGCGGCACGGCGGCGGTGGTGACGGCAGTTGGCAAGGTCGCCGGGCGCGATGGCGAATTTACCATCGGTTCGGGCGGGTCGGGGCAGCTGACGCAGAAGCTGAAGAACCAGCTTGTTTCCATCCAGCGCGGCGAAACGCCTGACACGCACGGTTGGGTCCATCGCCTCGATTGAAAATGTATGCCTGTGCAAGGGAACTGAAATGGCCGACGACTATAGCCCGCCCCCGGTGTGGACCTGGGACAAAGGCAACGGCGGTGCCTTTGCCAGCATCAACCGCCCGGTTTCCGGCGCCACGCATGAACAGGCGCTGCCGGTGGGCAAGCATCCATTCCAGCTCTATTCGCTGGCCACGCCGAACGGGCAAAAGGTCGGGATCATGTTCGAGGAACTGCTTGCCGCAGGCCACGCCGGGGCCGAGTACGACGCCTGGCTGGTGCGGATTAGTGAGGGCGATCAATTTTCGTCCGGGTTTGTCGGCGTCAATCCCAATTCCAAGATACCCGCGCTGCTCGACCTTTCCGGGCCAGAGCCGGTGCGGGTATTCGAATCCGGCGCGATCCTGCTGCATCTGGCGGAAAAGTTCGGCGCGTTCATTCCCACCGATGCGCGGGGCCGGGCAGAGTGCCTGTCATGGCTGATGTGGCAAATGGGCAGCGCGCCGTCCATCGGTGGCGGGTTCGGCCATTTCTACTTCTATGCGCCGGAAAAGATCGAATATGCCATCAACCGGTTTGCAATGGAAACCAAGCGGCTGTTCCACGTTGCCGACAGTCGCCTTGCGGAAAGCCGGTTTTTGGCCGGTGACGACTACTCCATTGCCGATATCGCTGCCTTCCCCTGGCTGTCGGCGATCTATCGCGGCACCGTTTACAACGACGCTTCGACCTTCCTTTCGATGCACGAGTATGAAAACCTGGGCCGCTGGGTGGCTGAAATCGAAGCGAGGCCGGCGGTGGTCCGCGGGCGGATGGTCAACCGGGCACAGGGACCGCTCGAATCGCAGCTGCGCGAACGGCACGACGCATCGGACTTCGATTTGCGCACGCAAGACAAGCTGGAACCGGCGGCGGAATAAGCGCGCGAGCAGAAACGGACCGGAAGGCTCTTCCCTTAGCGCCGATCAATCGCTAAGCGGCCATTCCAACCAGCGGCCCTCTTGCGGGACTGCCTGCTGATGGGGCGTCGCCAAGCGGTAAGGCACCGGTTTTTGATACCGGCATTCGCAGGTTCGAATCCTGCCGCCCCAACCAGTATCACGGTATTAGGTAGCAAACGCACCAAGCCAAAAATCTGAAATTAGCCTAATTTTTGATCATGGGCATTTCGAACATCACATACGGCTTGGAACAGAAGATTGCCCACTACCGGGGCGAACTTGCAGGCGCACAGGCCGAGATGAAGATGATCGAAACCGGGGTCATGCGCCTAATTCCGCTCCAGAAGCGTATCGTCGAATTGGAAGGACTCATCGAGTCCGCCGCGAGGATCATTATCGATGATCATCCAGAATGGCGTGCGGACAAGATCAAGCCGGTGAAAAAGCGGGTTTGGAACAATCCATTCAAGTCGGGTGATATGGGGCGCACAGCCCTCGCGATACTCAGGGAACGCGGCGACTGGCTCCGTCCCAGTGATGTTGCGAAGATCATGCTCGACCAGCTGGGGCATGATCCGGTTGATCGTCATGCCCGCGAGAAAATAGCTAATTCGCTTGGAAATTACTTCCGCAAGCACGCAGGTGATCTTGTCGAATCACGTGGTGATTACGCCAAAGAATGGCGAGTGATTCGCGATAATCCTGCTTAGTGGCGATTCTTAGTTCACGAAAAGATTTTCCAATTCCTCTGTGTCCCGCAGGACTTCGCCAATTCTTAACTCACGAAACAAACTTGTTGAAATAACTCAAAATTGTGCATTATTTCTCCGCTGCAACATACGCAACGGAGGTTACGTCGCAGCATTTTCTTCTCTCGGCACAGGCGAGGGCGCTCAGTACAAAGCGCATCCATCGCCTCACGGACGACGAGGCATTTGCCGAATTCGTCGCCGTGCGCTTTGAGGAGAATGGCGGCGATCCGTACTGCCCATGGTGCGGCCACAAACACGTTTACGCGATCACGTCCCGCCGCACATGGAAATGCGCCAACAAGGCTTGCCGCCGAAATTTCTCGGCAACATCACGCACCATTTTCGCTAGCCGCAAACTGCACTACCGCGATCTGCTCCTCCTGATCGCCCACTTCGTCAACGCAGCGAAAGGCCTCAGCGCCGTCCGCATGAGCCAAGAGCTTGAGGTGACATACAAGACGGCATTCGTCTGGAAGCACAAGCTCCGGGAGGCTGTCACGACCAAGCAGCACACCGGCAAGTTGCGTGGACAAGTTGAGATTGATGGCGCTTATTTTGGCGGGCATGTGCGGCCTCGCAACAAAGCTCCAAAACGTGTCGATCGCCGCCGTCTGATACACAAGAGTTCGAAGCGCCAATGTGTCGTCATCATGCGCGAGCGCAATGGCCGAAGCCGTGCATTCGTCTGCTCGGAAAGTGAAGCCGCCAACCGGGTTCCACAAATCGTTGAACCCGGCAGCGTGATCTACACCGACGAAGGCCCTCAGTTCAACCGGATCGCCGCCCGCTACGTGCTGAAAATGGTCAACCATAGCGAGCGCTATGCCGACGGCGATACGTCATCCAATTGGGCCGAATCCTACTTCGCAAGGCTCAGGCGCGCTGAGATGGGGACGCACCATCACATCTCCGGGCCTTACCTACTTGGATATGCCAACGAATCTTCGTGGCGTGAGGATCGCCGCCGCTATTCAAACGAGGACAACTACGGCGAAATCCTGAGGCTGACCACGCATCATGCCGTTTCACGCCAGTGGAAGGGCTACTGGCAACGGCGGAAGGCGGCTTGATGGCAACCTTCCGATTCTGCCTGATTGGCGCTCCACAGCCGCTTATCGTCGATCTACCGGCACACAACATTGCCGCGCTTGTCGAAGAGGCGTCCCGCGTTCGTTTCCTGTCGGGACACATGACCGAGGCAGACGAGCATGGTGTCTGCCCCGGTGTCATGATCCAGACGAACCGCATCCAGTGCGTGTTTGAAGGCGACTTTCGCTACAATGATTAGATTTTGCGATTAACGGCTACTATGAAATACCCACGCAGACAGCGAGGATACTCGCGTTAGCGTCGTTGAATGAGCCGGGATGGTCCATCTCGGAACCACCATCATCTGCGAAGAAGCTAAAATCGCTTGCGCCATCCCAACTCAGGACGCCGTGCATCGTCGTAGCCTCATACGCAAAGCCAGTGAAACCAGTGTAGCCACCAAACTTATTGCGAGCGTTAAATTCGCCGCAGGCGATGGTCAGGGACTTCCCGTCAACGACACGGTGAACAACACGAGTCTTCCGAAACTGTAGGCTAGTGGGATCGACCATGTGCGCCGAGATTAGGCTTTTGGCGTGTGCTAGCATCGGCGACGGTGGCGGTGCAGCCGCGATGAGACACAAAGCAGCTATAACCAGCTTACTCCATAGATGAGCTTTCACGTCTCTACTTCTCCTATTTATTAGAAAGTTAGACAGTTAGTCTACCTCTCCAACGAGCTGAAACCCGGCTTCGCTGGTGGGAGCGGGGCATCGGCTTGTGCTGGGAGCATGGCGGTGCGCGCACGCTCTGACTCTGCGTACCATGTAAAACGCATGGGTTCGGTGGTGTAGGCTTCCACAGCCGTCCCCGGCTTGATCTGCCCGCTGGTTCCATGGATCAGGAAGCCCAGTGACGAGACCAGTACCATTGTGCCAAACGACGCAACCGTTCCGCTTTTGCCTTCCTTATAGGCGGTTCCGCCAAGACGAACGGGGCCGTTAGGTGTTTCGACCTGAACCAACCGAATGCCAATTTTTCCTTTCACGCCGAAATGACCGTTGCGCTGCACGCGGGTAACTTCCGCCAGCACGGGAGAGCCGATGGGAATAACGACTTGACCCCTGAACGCCACATTTTCAGCGACTTCCAGATAGACGTGATCACCGGGCTTGTTGTCTTTGGGCGAGATTTGCGTGTTTGTCCGCAGCATCAGCGGCGTTCCCATGGGCAGAAAGAAACGCTGGCCCTCAGCGTTCTTCGTTATCTCAGGTGCTGGCCAATAATATGATGACTGCGCTTGAGCCGCGCCGGTTGCTCCCATCGCGATCACAACACCTGCTGCTATCCACTTGCTCATATAGCCCTCCTGTCTGGCCCATTTTCAAAACGATAGAGGTCCTATAAATCACTAAAGGTTAACAACGGGATTAGTACACCGTGGACGAGTAGTCACCTATCCGGCGACTTGGCTCGGTGGACCCATATCTCGACATTCTTGGCCGACGCATCCGTGCCAGAAGGCACGAGCTGGGTATGTCGCAGGAAGGCTTGGCGCATACGGCAGGGCTGGATCGCAGCTACCTTGGCCGAATCGAGCGCGGCGAGCACAATCTGACTTTCGTCTCGTTGATCAAGATCGCGAGGGCAATGGGGTGTGATGTGGCGGCGCTGACGGTGGGGTTGCCGCCTGTTAGATAGCCATGGCGTGAATAAACTTGACAAATTCAATGATATGTTATAACGTATCATACTTGGTGAAGCAATGCGTAAGCATTGCTCGCTGTTCCCAAAATGAGAATTGCAATTATGACAGCACGTTCAAGTGTCGAGGCTTCTGATTTCGTTAAGAACGCTACGCAGAAACACGGCGCATCCTTTCGGGAAGACCGGAGCCTCAGCGCCCAGTTCGTGGAGGGTATCGCTAATATATGTATCGATCTTCGGATCAAAGATAATGGAGACATCATCCGGGTATGGCTTGTCCATCGGTCGGAAACCGACGCGAATCCGATTCCATTTAATATGGCTGTTCGTGTCGTGGGCGATGAAGGCTATGTTGAAGATGCTGCATGTATCATCGCGGATGTAGGGATCGAGAATATCGATGGTATTCAGAAAGGCTTTATGGGTCTCGGTGTCTTTCAATCTATCATGACCCAGACGGTCCTTGAAATCTCCCCACCATTTTGGTGGTCTACCGGGAATCCGCGTGTGGATGCCTCCACGCGTCTGCGTCAGAATGTCGAAGATAACAGCGACCGCTTCCCCGATAGCCTGCGTTATCGCTATCCTATCAGCGATGTTTTGCTGAGTCAGCTCGGTAGCCTTAGGGTTACCGTTTGCTCTTGGGGGTTGGATATTAAAATCGGTGATGAGCGCTTGGAGCTTGTCGATGCATCGGTTGGCCCGTTCAATACACGCTGAATCAAACATTGTCGTCGCTCCTAATCATAGAGAAGCGCTTAGATCATGTAGTGTTATCAATAAGCTAACAGAGGCAAACTTGGTTGGTAGCCTAAAATGACCGCCTAGCAGCGATCCTTGGTGCGTTTGCTACCTAATACCGCAGTATCACAGCCAGAGGGAACAATACCCGCACTGCCCGGTTTTCCGGCGGGGCCGGGGTGGGTGATCGCGTTTGCACGGGGCATGTGGCGTGAGATGAGTCAGGGTGGGGCGGAATGATCGCTGGACGACAACTTGCGACAATTAGCTGCTTGACCCGTCGCGCATTTGGCTATTCCACAGCATCAATGTTTGTGCCTCTCCGACTACTCCCCACACCGTCCAGAACAGGATCGTCCAGAACAGGATCGGCCCTTCTGCTTGCGCTGGTTGCGGCCTTGGGTGCTTGCGGCCCGTCCAGTGACAAGTCCGGTGATAAACAGGGCCGCGACAAGGGGCCGCCCGAAGTGGGTTTTCGCGTGATGCACCCGGTAACCGTGACGCAGGAGGTTGACTTGCCCGGCCGCATCACCGCTGCGCAGACGGCGGAAGTGCGGCCGCAGGTTTCCGGGATTATCCAGCAGCGTCTGTTTACCGAAGGATCGCTGGTGCGTGCCGGGCAGCCGCTTTACCGTATCGACCAGAGCCTTTATCGCGCATCTCAGGCACAGGCGCAGGCCAACCTGGCGAGCAGCCTTGCCAATGCTCAGGCGGCGCAGGAAAAGGCCAATCGCTATCGTCCGCTGGCAGAGCAGGGCGCGATTGCCCGGCAGGACTATACTGACGCCGCCGCCGCCGCGCGTCAGGCGCAGGCATCTGTCGCGCAAAGCCGCGCTGCGCTGAGCACTACCCAGATCAACTTGCGCTTTACCACCGTGCCCGCACCGATATCAGGGCGTATCGGCCGGTCGCTGTTCACCGTTGGCGCGCTGGTTACCAACGGGCAGGCGGATCCGCTGGCGCAGATATCCCAACTTGATCCGGTCTATGTCGACCTTAAGCAAAGCGCGGCGGACCTGCTTCGCCTCAGACGCCAGATGGCAGGCGAGGGCAGCGCTCCGGTTGCCGCCACGGCGACGCTGGTGCTTGACGATGGCTCTGCCTATCCGCAGCCCGGCCGGGTCGCCTTTTCCGAAGTTACCGCCGATCCGGCGACCGGCACGGTCACGCTGCGGGCACAGTTTCCCAATCCCCAAGGCCTGCTGATGCCGGGCATGTTCGTCCATGCCAAGCTGGCGCAGGCGAGCCAGGCGGGCGTGTTCCTGGTGCCGCAGGTGGCGGTGACCCGCGACCCGGCAGGGCAGGCGCAAGTCTATGTCGTGTCGCAGGATGGCAAGGCGCAGGCGCGGACCATCACCGCCCCGCGCACTCAGGGCGATGCCTGGGTGGTTACTGAGGGATTGTCCAATGGCGACCGCGTGATCACGCAAGGGCTGGGCAAGCTCAAAGCCGGTCCGTCCAAGGCGGGACAGCCGGTAAAGCCCGTGCCCGAAACCGCACCGCAGCAACCGCGCCCGGCAAAGCGCGGCTGACGGGCCGTGTCGCGCCTGTTCATAGACCGGCCGATCCTTGCCTGGGTCATCGCCATCATCGTCATGCTGACGGGGCTGGGCGCGGTGTTTACCCTGCCTATCGAACAGTTTCCCGACATTGCCCCGCCGCAAGTCAACATCCGCGCCAGCTATCCCGGTGCTTCGGCGGCGACGCTGGAAAGCAGCGTTACGCAAGTGATCGAGCAGCAGATCGCCGGGGTGGACGGGCTGCTTTACATCAATTCCAATTCCAGCGCGCGCGGGCAGGTTTCGATTTCTGCCACTTTCGCCAAAGGGGTGGACCCGGATATTGCCCAGGTCCAGGTGCAGAACAAGGTTCAGCAAGCCATCAGCCGCTTGCCGCAGCAGGTGCAGCAACAGGGTGTTTCCGTCACCAAATCGAACCCCGATTTCCTGATGATCGCCAGCGTTTTCGACAAGACCGACCGGGCGACCAACCTGCAGATTTCCGACTGGCTGGTGTCAAACATGCAAGACACCATCGGGCGGATCGAGGGGGTGGGCGATACCAACGTGTTCGGGTCGCAATTCGCCATGCGGGTGTGGCTCGATCCGGGTCGGCTGGCCTCGTTCGCCCTGATGCCAAGCGACGTTGCGAATGCCATTTCGGCCCAGAACGCGGAAGTTACCGCCGGTGAAGTCGGCGCGGTGCCCAGCCCGCCGGGGCAGATGCTCGACGCGACAGTAACCGCACAGTCGCGGCTTTCCACGCCGGAACAGTTTGCCCGGATCGTCGTCAAGACCCAGCCCGATGGCTCTACCGTAATGCTTAAGGACGTGGCCCGTGTTGAACTGGGGGCGGAAAACTATGGCGTTGTCGGACGGGTGAATGGCCACCCGGGTTCAAGCATGTCGATCAGTCTGGCGCCCGGCGCCGACGCGCTGTCTACGTCCGAACGGGTCAAGGCGGCGTTTGCCAGCCGGGCTTCTTCGTTTCCGGCGGGCTATACCGTCACCTTCCCGCAGGATTCGACGATCTTCATCCGCGAGTCCATTGGCGACGTGGTCAAGACGCTGGGTGAGGCCATCGTGCTGGTGGTCATCGTCATTTTCGTTTTCCTGCAAAGCTGGCGGGCCACACTGATCCCGGCAATCGCGGTGCCGGTGGTGCTGCTTGGCACGTTCGCCGTTTTTGCCGTCGCCGGGTTCACCATCAACACGTTGACGCTGTTCGGGCTGGTGCTGGCGATCGGGCTGCTGGTGGATGACGCCATCGTCGTGGTGGAGAACGTCGAACGGCTGATGGCGGAAAACCCCGGCATGAGCCCGCGCGACGCGACCATTGAATCGATGCGCCAGATTCAGGTGGCGCTGGTGGCCATCGCGCTGGTGCTTTCGGCGGTGTTTCTGCCGATGGCGTTTTTCGGCGGCTCAACGGGCGTGATCTACCGCCAGTTCTCGCTGACGATCGTTGCGGCCATGACGCTTTCGGTGCTGGTCGCGCTGATCCTCACCCCGGCGCTGACGGCAGCGATGCTGAAACGCCCGGAGGATGAGGATCGCACCAGCTTCATCGGGCGCAACAGCCACCGGATGCGCGAATGGTTCGAGGCGAACTTTACCCGGTTGCTTGACTGGTATCATCAGCGCGCGGTCGCGGTGATCGAAGGCAAGCGGCGGTATTTGTGGATCTTTGTGGCCCTTGTCGCTGCGCTCGGTTTGATGTTCGTGCGTCTGCCCGGCGGCTTCCTGCCGACCGAGGATCAGGGCATTGCTCAACTGCAATTCAACCTGCCTCCGGGCGCCACGCTTGAGCGGACAGAGAAAGCGCAGCACGCCATCGAAAAGTGGATTCTGACGCACGAAAGCGGTAATGTCGCGGCGATTGCCGTGGTTTCCGGGGCGTCAGGCGGCGGCGGGGGTGGCCAGAATACGGGGCGCGGCTTTGTCGGGCTCAAGGACTGGGGCGAGCGCGCTGGCGATGGCGACACTTCCGCAGAGGCCATAACCCGGCGCGCCACCAAGGCGCTATCGGGCCTGCGCGACGTGGAGTTTTATGCCACGCTGCCCTCATCAGTGCGGGGGCTGGGGCAATCCTCGGGCTTTACCGCAGAGCTGCTCAACGCATCGGGAATGCCGCGCGAGGACTTTGCCAGTGTCCGCGACGAGGTGCTGGCTGATTTGCGCGGTGACAAGCGGATCACCAATGCCCGGCTTTCATCGCTGGCCGACCAGCCGACGCTGAAGTTCGAAATCGACAGTCAGAAGCTGGCCGTGCTGGGTCTGAACCAGACTGACGTCAACGCCACACTCTCGGCGGCGTGGGGCGGGCGTTATGTCAACGATTTCAACGATCGCGGGCGGGTGAAGCGGGTCTATATCCAGGGCGACGCGCCTTATCGCCATGCTCCGGAAGATCTGGCCCAATGGCAGGTGCGCGGCAGTAGCGGACAGATGGTGCCGTTTTCTGCCTTTTCGACCATCGGTTGGAGCGTCGCGCCAAGCTCGCTCAGCCGGTTCAACGGGGTGTCCAATTACGAATATAGCGGGCAGGCGGCACCGGGGTACAGTTCGGGCGATGCGATGGATGCGTTTTCCGCCATCGCCGCGAAATATCCCGGCGTCTCGGTCGCGTGGTCAGGTGTTTCCTATCAGGAGCGGCTGTCGTCTGGTCAGGCACCATACCTTTATGCGCTGTCGATGCTGGTGGTGTTCCTGTGTCTGGCGGCGCTTTATGAAAGCTGGACGATCCCCATCGCCGTGCTGCTGGTAGTGCCGCTCGGCCTGCTGGGCGCGGTGCTGGCGGTGTCGCTGCGCGGCTTGCAGAACGACGTCTATCTCCAGATCGGCCTGCTGACGACGATGGGGCTGGCGGCCAAGAACGCGATCCTGATGATCGAGTTCGCCGAAGTGGAAGAAAAGAAGGGCAAGCGGATCATCGATGCGGCGCTGGAAGCCGCGCGTATCCGTCTGCGCCCGATCCTGATGACCAGCGCCGCATTCATTTTCGGCGTGCTGCCGCTGGCGATTGCCACCGGGGCGGGGGCGAACAGCCGGATCGCCATCGGCACGGCAGTGATCGGCGGGATGCTGACGGCAACGGTGCTGGCGATGTTCTATATCCCGCTGTTCTTCGTCGTCGTGCGCCGCACCACGCGCGATGCGCTGGCTCACATGAAGCATCGCCACCGCCCGGAAGCCCCGCAGGAGCCGCAGCCATGATCCGCAAGCGCGCTGTCACCTGTCTGGCGCTTGGCGCGGTGCTGGCCGGCTGTACGATGGCGCCTCGTTATGCCCGGCCAGATCCGGCTATCCCGCCTGCCTGGCCCTCCGGCGACGCCTATCTGCGCGAGTCAGAGGCCGCACTGCCCAGTTATGACTGGCGCACCGTCATGGCCGATGCGCGGCTGCGCGCGGTGATTGAACAGGCGCTGGCGGCCAATCAGGACCTGAAGCTTGCCACCGCCAACATCGCCGCCGCCCGCGCGCAGTTCGATGTCCAGAAGGCGGAATTGCTGCCCACGGTGAACTTCAATGCCGGGCTTTCGCGCAGCGACAACGGCGGCGGCCCATCATCCAGCGCCGATGCGCAAGTGGGTGTGACCGGGTACGAAATCGAGCTGTTTGGCCGGGTCCGGTCCATGAACGATGCCGCCAAAGGCCGTTACTTTGCCAGCGTCTCCGCAGCCCGTGCCGCACGATTGACGCTGATTGCGGATGTGGCTGACGCCTGGCTAAACCTTGGCGCTGACCTTAGCCTGCTAGACCTTGCCCGCCAGACCCAGGCAGCGGCGGGGGAGAGCTATCGTCTGGCATCCGCCCGCTATACCGGCGGAGTCGCCCCGCGCACTGACATGCGCCAGGCCGAACAAGTGCTGCGCACGGCTGAGGCCGATGTCGCCAATCAGACGACGCTGGTGGCGCAGGATCGCAACGCGCTGCGCCTGCTGGTGGGGACTGATGTCGATCCGGCCAACCTGCCCGGTTCCATTGCCGATGCCGCGAGCGGGATCAGTGACGTTCCCGCCGGGCTGAGTTCCGAAATCCTGTTGCGCCGACCAGACGTGGTCGAGGCGGAATGGCAACTTCGCGCCGCCAATGCCCAGATCGGCGCGGCGCGGGCGGCGTTGTTTCCCCGGATCAGCCTGACTGGCCTGCTGGGTCTGGTCTCGCCGGGGCTTTCCGGCCTGTTCAGCGGCGGCAGTTTTGTCTGGCAAGGCGGAGCTGCGGCGAACTATCCGATCTTCTCCGGCGGCGCGGGCAAGGCCAATGTGCGGTTGAGCGAGGCGCAGCGCGATGCCGCGCTGGCCGGTTACCAGAAGGCCATCCAGACCGCCTTTGCCGATGTCGCCAACGCGCTCGCCCGGCGCGGCACGATCACCGCGCAGACCCGCGCCGTGGAAGCGGGCGACGCGGCGGCGGAGGACAACCTCAGTCTGGCAGACGCCCGCTATCGCGGCGGGATCGACAGCTATCTGCAAGACCTGACCGCCCGCGTCGCACGCTACAACGCGGCGCGCAGTCTGATCCAGACCCGGCTGCTTTCGGCAACGAACCGCGTTTCGCTTTACCGGGCACTGGGGGGCGACCAGTCCATCTAGTGTGGTGGATTCGAAGTTCGTGCTATTAAAACCAAACGTCATCCCGGCCCATCGACTTCGCTCTGGATAAACTTCCGGCCCCTTTGGCCGGAAGGCCGGGACCCAGAACCTGAGAAAAAGGTGCCGTTACGCGACTTTTGCTGATGGGACTGGGTCCCGGCCTCCGCCGGGATGACGGAATTTAGCAAGTCGAGCATTAGATTCAGGATACTAGCCTGTCATTTTCCGCGCGCCTGCGCGGACCAAAAGTCCGTTCAATGCGTTGTTACGGCTCCAGAACAAAGGAACAGAACGATGCGAAAATTGATCTTTTCGGCGCTCCTGACCGCTGCAGTTGCCGCTCCCGCTGTGCCAGCAATGGCGGACCCCGGCCACGGGCGCGGCCACGCTTATGGGCGCGGCTGGCAGGGCTGGGACAAGTATGACTATAATCGGCCTGACCCCCGCGACGGCAAATACAAGGCAGAGCGGTATTACCGCGACGGGCGCTATTATCAGCCGCGCCGCCTGAGCGACAATGATCGCATTTATCGCGGTTCGAACGGGCGTTATTACTGCCGCCGCAATGATGGCACGACCGGTTTGATCATCGGCGCAGTAGGCGGCGGTCTGCTGGGCAACGCCATCGCGCCGCAGGGTTCAGAGACGCTGGGCACGCTGCTTGGCGGCGGCGCGGGAGCGTTGATCGGCCGCGCCATCGGACGCGACGGCGTGCGCTGCCGCTGATCCGCGCGACGGTTTCCAAATCCCCGCAAGGCCAGACCTTGCGGGGCCTTTGTTGCCTTCAGTATGGCGGGGCGAGTGGAAAGCGCAGCACGATCCGCGTCCCCTCGCCAGTTGAAGACGTGGTGTCCGCCGACCCGTTCAATTGCTGGGCAAAAGCGGTCATCAGCAGAGTTCCTACCGTATTGCTATCCGCCGGGCCATCATAGCCCAGGCCGTTGTCCGCGATAACCAGCAGTCCGTGACCGTCGCGTGTCGTCAGCCTCAGCGTGATGCGGCCGGGGCGGTTTGATGGGAAGGCATGGCGATAGCAGTTGGTCATCCCCTCTACCGCGAACAGGCTGAGCGGCACGGCGTTGCTGACGGGGACGACGCAGCTTTCCGCTTCGCATACCAGTTCGACATGGTTCTGGTACGAGTGAAGCGAGCGCAACTGGGTGCAGATGTCGGTCATCAGATGCGCCGCGTCCACCACATCGCTGTCAAACGCATCCTCGTGCAGCAGGCGGTGAATCTGGGTCAAGGCGCCAATGCGCGCACGCGCCTGGTCTAGCGCCTCGCGGGCAATCTGGTCTTGTACGCGGCTGCTTTGCAGGGTCAGCAGGCTGGAGACGATCTGCAAGTTGTTTTTGACCCGGTGATGCACTTCGCTGGTCAGCGCGGTCTTGGCCTCAAGCGCCGTGCGCAAATCACGGTCGCGCGTGGCGACGGCGCGGCCCATAGCGTGAAGATCGAAGCTGAGCTGCTCGATCTCGCGCGGGGCGTTGCGGAATTCTTCGGGTTCACCGTGAAATTGCCCCTGGGCGAACTCGCCCGCCAGATCGCTAAGCCGCCTTAGCCAGCGCAGGACCAGTCGGTTTGTACTCAGCCAGATGCCGGCCACCGTAAGCAGGATCGCCACGATCGGCAGGATCAGGCTGATCCGTACCTGTTCTATGGCGGTGGCCATCAGCTCCTTGCGCGGCTCTGCATTGATGAGGTACAATTCGCCTTCGTACAGCGGCGCGGCGGCATAGAGCCAAGCTCTGCCGTCGTGGGCGGCGGCGGATACCACATTGCGCGTGGCCAGTTCCACGTCAAACCGGGGCAAGGCGTCCTGCCCGGCGATCATCAGAACCTCTCCTTGCGCCGAAGCCACGGCGACGACCGCGTGCTGTGACATCTTCTGCTCGTTCAGCAGATTTTGCAGCCACGCCACCCTGATCGCAGCGATTACCGCGCCATCGAACTTGCCCGCCGGGTCATAAAGCGGCTGCATCCCGAAGATTACCCGTTCGCCTGAAATCGGGCTGGTTTCAGGCGGGCTGAGGATAAAACGGCGGGACAGCTGGCCCCGTTGCCACCACGGTTCATCGCCCAGAGAAATGGTCGGCTCCGCTGGAAGGACGGAGCACAGCACGCGGCCTTGCGCATCCAGCCGCATGACGTTGACGAGCGCGGGATTGTCAATCAACCCTGCTTTCAAACCTTCGGGACAGCGCGGGGTGGGGGGGCGCACGTCATCATCGTGGCTGAGCGTCATCACCACCCGCTGGGCGATGATCAGCGGGGTACGCTCTTTCCCCGCCATTGCCAGCGCGCCGATCAGCAGCCGGTTACCGATAAGTTGCCGATGATAATCCAGCACCGCGCTGGCTTGCATCACGCTGAGCGCCGAAATGGGGACCAGCGCCACGAACACCGCAAGCGCCATGCCGCCTCGCAGGGTCAGGTTGCGCACGTGATGCCTATCCGATTTCTGCCGATCCCCCGATCTGCAATGCCGCCCCCCCGATCTGCAATGCCGCCCCCATTGATCATTATAACCTCACTGGCTGCGTTTCGGTCAGGTCATGTTCGGCGGTTTCGGGCAAGGCGTCATCGTCCGGCCCGTTGATCAGTTCGGACAAAGCGCGGCGCCCACGGGCGAGGCGGCTTTTTACCGTGCCGATAGCGCAGCCGATGATTTCTGCAGCTTCCTCGTAACTGGCCCCGCTGGCTCCGATCAGCAGCAGGACTTCGCGCTGCACAGGAGGAAGCTTTTGCAAGGCTGCGGCAACGTCATTGACGTGGATTGCGTCCTGCTGCGAGGGCAATTGCACCAGTAGACGCTCTGCGGCCTCTGGATTCCAGCTCGTCATGCGCGAATCCTTGCGCAGGGTAGAGTAGAACTGGTTGCGCAGGATAACGAACAACCATGCGCGAAAGTTCGTGCCCGCAGCAAAGCTGGTGCGCGCAGCCCAAGCGCGGGTCATGGCTTCCTGCGCGAGGTCGTCAGCCATGTCGCGGTTACCGCACAGGCCGCGAGCGAACGCGCGCAACGCCGGGATGGTTTTTACAAGCAAGTCCCGAAATTCAGTGTCTTCCAGGTTGATCACTTGCCTGGGCGCCGTGGCATTCGCCATCACTGGATCCGCTTGCTGGATGCGATCTTTGCGTCGATTTCATCGAGAATGCGCAGAAACTCGTCGGGCACGACTTCTGCCGCGACGGCATCGTGCATCAGTTGCAAGGCTGCTGAAACCGAGTCAAAACGGGCAGCACCTGGTGGAATCATTTTCTCTTCCTTCGCGGCATCCTTTTTCGCCATCCGCGTCGCTCCGTAAAATCAGTGCCTGGAAAACGTGCCGGACCGATTATTGTTCCGATTGGGAACAAAAAAGGCCGGCAGTAGTTCGGGAATTAGCGGGAAGTTTCCCATCAAGGAGTAGACATGCCACTTAAAGCAGCAATAGGTCCGCAACTTCCCTATCTTCGTCGTTATGCACGGGCACTGACCGGATCGCAATCGCTGGGTGACGGAGCTGTGCGAGAGATGCTGGAGGCTTTGCTTCTGGCGCCGGAAGAGTTCGATACGGGGCGACCGGCGCGGCTTGAGCTTTACCGCGTATTTCACAAACTGTGGCGTGGTATGTCCAGCCTGGGGCAATCCCAGGGTCTGGTCGCCAGTCTTTCGCTTCACGCGCGCGAGGCTTTGTTGCTGACTGCGATCGAGGGGTTCTCGGTTGCTGAAGCGGCCGAAATCCTGGGCAGCGGCCCGGATGAAGTCAGCGCCGAAATCGCACGCGCACGCGCCGATATCGAACAAGCACTGCACGCCAGCGTGATGATCATCGAGGATGAGCCGATCATCGCCCTGCACATCCGCTCCATAGTCGAGGAACTGGGTCACCGCGTCGTGGGCGTTGCCCGCACGCGGGGTGAAGCCGTCGCACTGGCCGGGCGGACGCAACCCGAACTGGTGTTGACCGACATCAGCCTGGCAGACGGATCAAGCGGCATCGACGCGATCAAGGACATCCTTGAGGTGCTGGATGTGCCGGCGATCTTCATTACCGCTTTCCCGGAACGTCTGCTTACGGGCGAAGGATATGAGCCAACTTACCTCATAACTAAGCCATTCGAACCCGAAACAGTCATGGCGGCGATCGGTCAGGCATTGATGGTCCACCGCGAAACACATGGCGAGCGTACCCCGGCAGAATACGCACGAAGCGAAATCGCCCCCAATCCGCGCAAGCACTATGACAGTCCCGACCAATTGCTGGCCGATCCAGACCTCAGCGACGAGGAAAAGAAGATCCAGCTCGCCGACTGGCAATATGAGATGACCCGGCGGCTGGAATCGGAATCCGAAGGGATGAGCGCGCAGGATGCCATCTCTGCGCGCAAGGAAGGCCGTCTGGCTGACGAAGCCAGTCAGGTTAAAACAGCGGCGAGTGAAATGGCTGATCGGGATACCGCTGCCTGAGGGCTCTTTGGCTTACCTGTCGATAATATTGACAATGCAATGGAACAATCGCGGCAGCCAGTGGTTCTTTGAATTGTATCCCCAAACCGACGCAAACCCATGCGTCGGCGCGCCCCGGCAAACCCCACCCCCCACCAATGGCCGGGGCGCAAACTTTTCACCACTGAGGTTTTACATGTTAGATCTGGCAGAATCCCCTTTCGGGGGTGAGACGGCTGACGTCAGCCTTGTTCTTACTGATTTACCATTTCGCATGCTCGCGCAGGGCATAAAGCGGATTGCGATGATCGGCGGGTTTACCCCGCGTCGCTGCGGGATCGCTACATACACCGCTGATATCCGCGCCAGCCTGCTGGGTGTTCAGCCGGGTCTGGCAGTTGATATTTATGCGATGAGCCCTTCGCCTGAGCATATCGCATTTGACCCGGGCGTAGCGGCAACCATTACCGAGAATGATCCCGGTAGCTACCGCGATGCGGCCAGCCAGATTGAGGCCAGCGGCGCGGACGTGGTGTGGTTACAGCATGAATTTGGTCTGTTCGGCGGCTTTGCTGGCGACATGGTGCTTGGCCTGATCGACCGGATCGCCGCGCCGTTGATCGTTACGCTGCACACAGTCCTGCCCGAACCCAACGACGACCAGCGCCGCGTCATGACGCGATTGGTGGCGCGAGCCAGGCGCCTGATCGTCATGTCATCGCATGCCGCCGTGCTGCTGCGCCGGGTTTATCAGGCATCGCCGGATCAGATTGTCGTAATCCCGCATGGCGTGCCTGATCGCCCGCATGGCCGCCACGAACGGTTCAAGCAGAAGTTCGGGCTGACTGGGCGGCAAGTGCTGATGACGTTCGGCCTGCTGTCACCCGGTAAGGGCATCGAAACGGTGATCGAAGCCCTGCCGCGTATCCTCGCCGATCATCCTGAGGCCGTCTATTGTATCGTCGGCGCAACGCACCCTAATCTGATTGCGCGCGAGGGTGAGGCTTACCGCCAGCGCCTGCACGATCTGGCCGCTTCGCTAGGGGTGCAGGATCACGTCCGCTGGACTGAGGCTTTTCTCGAAACCGACGAACTGCTCGACATGATCGAGGCGGCGGACATCTACATCACCCCCTATCCGGGCGCGGCGCAGGCCACGTCGGGCACGCTGGCCTATGCCGTCGCGCTGGGCAAAGCGGTGATCTCCACGCCATACATCCATGCCGAGGAGCTTCTGGGTGACGGGCGAGGGGTGCTGGTGCCCTTCAATGACAGCGCGGCGATCGCCCGTGAAGTCGGTGCACTGTTCGATGATCCGGCGCGACTGGCGGATCTGCAATCGCGGGCTTACGAACATGGCCGCAGCATGACCTGGTCCCGGTTGGCGCTGCAAAGCCTCGACCTTTTGCAAGCTGCGCGCATCGATACCCCGCGCGCGCCGGAAGCGGCGCAGATCGGCCTCGACGGCCTGTTGCGGATGAGCGATGACACCGGCATGTTCCAGCACAGCGTCTTCGCCGTGCCAGACCGCGCCCACGGCTATTGCGTTGATGACAATGCCCGCGCGCTGATGCTGGTCAACCGGCTGGGCGAAGCTGCCGAACCAGGACGCAGCCGTCTGGCCCATATCTACGCCGCCTTCGTGCAAAATGCGTGGAACCCGGATTTGCGCGAATTCCGCAATTTCATGGGCTTTGCGCGCAACTGGCTGGAGGACGTGGGGTCTGAGGATTCTTGCGGTCGCACCATATGGGCGCTTGGGGCGACTTCGCTGGAAGGGCGGACACGTGAATTGCGGCAATGGGCGCGCTGGTTGTTCGACCGGACGGCAGACTCGGCGGCAGACTTCGGATCTCCGCGCGCCATTGCCTTTGCCACGCTGGGCGCAGATTATCGCCTTGCCAGCGAACCTGAGCACGAATTGTCGCGCACCCTGATCAGTGACGGGGCAGAGCGGCTCATGGGCTGGTATCGGGCTGTCAGACGCGACGACTGGCGCTGGTTCGAAACTGTGCTTGGCTATGACAATTGCCGACTGCCCGAAGCCCTGATCCGCACCGGGATGCGGCTGGACAGGGCAGACATGGTGGCCGCAGGCATGGAGGCGATGGACTGGATCATGCGCGTGCAGACCGCCCCGGCAGGTCATTTCCGCCCCGTCGGCTCGGACAGCTTCGGTATCGAAGCCGAACCGCCGCGCCCGTTCGATCAGCAGCCGGTTGAGGCATGGGCCGCGATCGACGGTTGCATTGCGGCGTTTGAAGCGTCGGGCAATGCGCGCTGGGTAGCGGAAGCGCGGCGGGCTTATGACTGGTTCGGCGGTCGCAACGATCGCGGGGTTGTGGTGGGCGATATTGCCACCGGTTCGTGTCACGATGGCATCACCGGGCAGGGCATGAACATGAACCAGGGCGCGGAATCGGTGCTGGCGTTCCAGCACGCCACCATCACCATGCGACAACTGTCTTCCAGAGCGGGCCGCCTTGCCCTATGCTAGAACTCGTCCAGCATGATCTTCGCCTGCATGCCGATCCATCCCGCGTGGTGGTGCGCCCCTTCCATCTGGCCTGGCAGGCATCCGGCCCTGACATCAGCCGCGTTCAGCAGCTGGCGCGCGATATCCTGTCGCTTGATGCCCGTGCTGTGCGCGCAGAGCTGAGCGTCGTATTGCAAGATTTCAACGAACGGCACTGGCAGATCGAAAAAGTGTTCGACGAACGCTTTGCCCAGATCGAACCCAAGCTGGGGCTGGAATGCCGCCCCGCCCGGTACGAAATGCGGCGGTTGATCGGGGCCTATTTCTGCCACGAATACAGCTATGCCGCCGCCGCCCTGATGAACCCCAGCGTCGTGCGCCACCCGGACCAGAGCGGATTGCAGCCCGGCAGCGTGCGCATCATCCTGACCTTGCGCGCAGTGGGCGAGGGGCACATTTCCACCGTGGCGTTTCGGGAAGGCATCATCTCGTCAGGCCGCAACCTTATGCTCATGCCGCAAAGCGAGGTGGCGACGGCGGCAATGCTGGGCAAGCCCCGTTCGAACGCCGCGCCGGAAGAGATCACCGTCTACCGTCACCGTGAGAGCACGATTTCGGGAACCGTGCTGTTTCCGATCACCGAGGCGCAGCGCAACGGACTGGAAGACTTGCGGATGCTGGAATTCCAGCATGACGACGGGCGGATCGAATGGGTCGGAACGTACACCGCGTATTCAGGCCGCGACATCCGTTCCGAACTGCTTCGCACCGACGATTTCCGCGATTTCACCCTCAAGCCTATCATCGGCAGCGCCGGGCGGAACAAGGGCATGGCGCTGTTCCCGCGCAAGATAAGCGGCCAGTACGTGATGATCGGTCGGCAGGATGGCAAGAACATATTTCTGCTGCGATCCGACAAAATGGATGAATGGGACGAGGGCGAACTGCTGATGGCTCCGCGCTATCCGTGGGAGTTCATCCAGATCGGCAATTGCGGCGCGCCGATCGAACTCGATGAGGGCTGGCTGCTGCTGACTCATGGTGTCGGTGCAATGCGCAAATATGCCATCGGCGCGGTGCTGCTCGACAAGGATGATCCTTCAATCGTGCTGGGGCGCACACCCAACCCGATACTTTCGGCTGCCGACGAGGACCGCGAGGGCTATGTTCCCAACGTGGTCTATACTTGCGGTGCGATCCGCGTGGGGGATGATCTGTTCCTGCCCTATGGCGTTGCTGACAGTTCGGTCTGCTTTGCCTTTGTGGCCATTGCCGACATTCTGGCGCACATGGATTATCCCGGCTCAACTGACTGACATAAAAAATGCCGGAGGCCACATGGCCCCCGGCATTCTTCCGGATCAGTGCTGAGCTCTCTTCTGTTCCGGAAGTCTTGAACGCGGCGGATCAGTGCGTTGTCGTCACTGTAGTTGTTGTCCGGTTCGTGACCGTGCGTTTCGCGCGGGCGGTGTGGCGGACCCCGCGGCGCACCGGCTTGCGAACGACCACAGCCCTGGCAACAGTCTTGGCAGGAGCCGCAGTCGTTGCAGTGGCCGTTTCCGTCGTGGTCACCGATGTCGTCGTCGGTGCCGCTGGAGGTGTCAATATCACGACCGGGGCGGGCGTGGCGGCGCGGGCGGCTGCGGCATCCTGCGTGGCAGCGGCGGCGACGGCCTGCGCATCACTGGCGCGGGCCTGCGCGTCACTGGCGCGGGCGTTGGCATCTGCGGCTTCTTGCCGGGCATCGGCGACTACGTCCGCGCTGCGTGCGCGGTCTGCCGCCTGGGCAGAGGACTGTGCTCGCTGCGCCTCCAGGATGGCCGCGTCGGCGATCATCGAGGCGTGGTTGGCGTCGGCTATCGCCTGGTCCTTTTGTCCGTGGTCGGCTTCCTGCTGCGCGGTGCGGAGCAAAGCCTTGGCCTGAAGCTGCATGTCGTCTGCCCGTCCGCCGTGGCCTACGCTAACCGCCGCGTCGATCTTGCCCGTGGCCTCGGCGATGGCCTTTTTGGCCCGGTCGCCCTTGCCTTCGGCCAGCGCTGGCGAAGCCAGCATCAGGCATAGCGAAGCGGCGGCCAGTGGCGCCGCGTAAACACGTTTTCTCATGGTTATTGTCCTTGCAAATGCTTTTACTGGGGCGCGATCAGACTATTGCGAAAGCGCGCAGCAACCAGATCACAACGGCAATGACGACCACGATATTGAGGATCTGCCGGATCTTGGCATCCATCGGGATATAATTATTCAGCAGCCACAGCAGCACGCCGACGATCACCAGGATCACGATGATGTTGATAAGCATGATTTTTATCCTTCACCCTGTTGCACGAAAATTATGGGGTCATCGGGCCAGATAATTGGTGACCGGGCTGGCCGGACCAATGGCACCGACCAGCCACGATCTACCGGGGCCTAGCTGGCGGACCCGGATAGCTTAAACGCAGTAAATCAGGTCTTGTTGCCAAGCGCGCCTTGGACATCGCCCAGGATTTCCTGAGCCTTGCCCTTGGCCTGCTGAGCGCGGCCCTTGGCTACGGTCGACGAATCATCGGCGGCCTTGCCAGCGGCAACTTTCGCGCTGCCCATCGCCTTGTTCGCTGCGCCCTTGGTCTTGTTGCTCAGTTCGCTCATGGGATCTCTCCATCAAATTTCCGACTGCAAGCTGCTGTCGTGGAGAGGAAAACTGCCTGATCGATGAATTGTTCCCGGGGGAGGATGAACTGACAGGCGGTGCGACACGTCCTGCGGTGCCTTATCTGCCCTGCAAGTTACGAAACTCGCCGAATTTCGCTCTTTTACACTTGTAAGTCAGTGACGGATGTGATTCTTGAAACCATGTCACGCAAACGCAGCGAAACCAGATTGGCGAAAGGTAACGTCGCCCAGGCGCTGGCCTTGCTATGCCTGCTGGCTATGGGCGGGTGGGTGATCGCCGGGCCGAGCGGTCTGTTCGCCTGGAGCGACAACTTGCGGACGCTGGAAAAGCGGCAGGCCGAGCTCAAGCAGCTTGATGCAGAGCGTGCCGTGCTGCGCAACCGGGTGGCGCTGCTCGATCCCCACAATACCGACCCGGACATTACCCGCGAATTGCTGCACAGCAATCTAAACGTCGTGCATCCCGATGAAATGGTGATGCTGATCAAATAAGTCGGCGACCAAGTCGATGATCGGCGCATGCCCGGCTCGCTAAACGCGATTAAAAGTTGCTTGGTGCGATAAGAAAATACGTATTGACCGGTTTCCCTGCGTGCAGAAACTCTTATAGCAGTCATCCAGAGCAGCTTCAGGGGACAGGACTTGGCCAAGGCCGCAAGCAAGGGCATCAACACGGCCAAAGGCCCGACCGCCGCATCAGGCAGGCGTTCGGCTAAAACGGTCCCCGGATCGAGCGCGGCACTGCGCGCGTTGCAGGAAGCGCACACAGCCGATCCGCGCTGGAAAGCAAGCGAAGCCGAACTGCTGGCGCTTTACGAACAGATGGTGCTGATCCGCCGCTTTGAAGAGCGGGCTGGGCAGCTTTACGGACTGGGCCTGATCGGCGGCTTCTGCCACCTTTATATCGGGCAGGAAGCTGTCGCCGTCGGCCTGCAATCGGCGCTTGAACCGGGCAAGGACAGCGTCATCACCGGCTACCGCGATCATGGCCATATGCTGGCCTATGGCATCGATCCCAATGTGATCATGGCCGAATTGACCGGGCGCGAGGCGGGCATTTCGCACGGCAAGGGCGGATCGATGCACATGTTCAGCGTCGATCACAAATTCTACGGCGGCCACGGCATCGTTGGCGCGCAAGTATCGCTCGGCACGGGTCTGGCCTTTGCCCATAAATACAACGAGGACGGCGGCGTCTGCATGGCCTATTTCGGCGATGGCGCGGCCAATCAGGGCCAGGTCTATGAAAGCTTCAACATGGCATCGCTGTGGAAGCTGCCGATCATCTTCGTGATCGAGAACAACGGCTACGCTATGGGCACCGCCGTTCAGCGTTCTTCTGCGGAAACGGAGTTCTACCGCCGGGGCACGGCGTTCCGAATTCCGGGCATGAATGTCAACGGCATGGACGTGCTGGAGGTGCGCAAAGCGGCGCAGATTGCGCTGGAATACGTGCGCGGCGGCAACGGGCCGGTGCTGATGGAATTGAAGACCTATCGCTATCGCGGCCATTCCATGTCCGACCCGGCCAAGTACCGCAGCCGCGAGGAAGTGCAGGAAATGCGCGACAAGCACGACCCGATAGAGGCGGCGAAGGTCGAACTGATCGCAATGGGCGTCGCCGAAGACAAGCTCAAGGACATCGACAAGCGCATCCGCGCGCAAGTGTCCGAAGCGGCTGACTTTGCCGAAAATTCACCCGAGCCGGCTCTGGCCGAACTTTACACCGATGTTCTGGTGGAGCGTTACTGATGGCTGTCGAACTGAAAATGCCTGCGCTTTCACCGACGATGGAAGAGGGCAAGCTGGCAAAATGGCTGGTCAAGGAAGGCGACGAGGTCAAATCGGGCGACATCCTTGCCGAGATTGAAACTGACAAGGCGACGATGGAATTCGAAGCCGTGGACGAAGGCCGGGTGGGCAAGATCCTGGTGGCCGAGGGCACCGAAGGGGTGAAAGTCGGCACAGTGATCGCGATCATCGGTGAGGGCGACGTGGCAAAACCATCCGCGCCCGCCGTCGATGCTGCCCCTGCTGCCGCCCCCGCTGCCCCTGCGCAACCCGCGCCGCCTGCCGCCGGTTCCAACGTGAAGACCATCACCCTGCGCGAAGCCTTGCGCGATGCGATGGCTGAGGAAATGCGCAGGGATGCCCGCGTTTTCGTGATGGGCGAAGAAGTCGCGCAGTATCAGGGCGCCTACAAGGTAACGCAGGGCCTGCTCGACGAATTCGGCCCGGCGCGCGTTATCGATACGCCGATCACCGAATATGGCTTTGCCGGCATCGGCACGGGCGCGGCGATGGGCGGATTGCGCCCGATTGTCGAGTTTATGACCTTCAACTTCGCCATGCAGGCGATTGATCACATCATCAATTCGGCAGCCAAGACCAATTACATGTCGGGCGGCCAGATGCGCTGCCCGGTGGTGTTTCGCGGCCCGAACGGCGCGGCATCGCGCGTCGGCGCGCAGCATAGCCAGAACTATGCGCCGTGGTATGCCTCGGTTCCGGGGCTGGTGGTCATCGCGCCATATGATGCCGAAGATGCCAAGGGCCTGTTGAAAGCCGCGATCCGCAGCGAAGATCCGGTGATCTTCCTGGAAAACGAGCTGCTCTATGGCCGCACCTTCGAACTGCCGGAACTGGACGACCACGTCCTGCCCATAGGCAAGGCGCGGGTGATGCGTCCCGGAAGTGACGTGACCATCGTTTCCTATTCCATCGGCGTCGGCATGGCGTTGCAAGCGGCGGAAACACTGGCCTCAGAAGGCATCGACGCCGAAGTGCTCGATCTGCGCACGCTGCGCCCGCTGGATACGCAGGCCATTCTGGACAGTCTGGCAAAGACCAACCGTCTGGTGGTGGCCGAAGAAGGCTGGCCGACCTGCTCGATCGCGTCAGAAGTGATGGCGGTGTGCATGGAGCAGGGCTTTGACAACCTTGACGCTCCCGTGCTGCGGGTCTGCAACGAAGACGTGCCGCTGCCTTATGCCGCCAATCTGGAAAAGCTGGCGCTGATTGACGCCAGCCGCATCGTCGCGGCGGTGAAGAAGGTCTGCTATCGGTAGAAGGCGCGGGCAGCGCGGTTGCGCGAGCAAACGGCCGCTGCCCCAGTCTTGCCTTGTAAAGCGGCCTTTCGGGTTACGACAACAAAGGCGCCGCTGTCAGTGCGCCTCCGAGCCTACAATATCCCGACACATGATTGTGGCGACGGAGACCTCTACCTCTGCGCGCTCGCCCGGATTGAGCTCGGCAATTGTCTCTCTGCTTGTTGTCCGCAGATGAAGCTGTGCGGGACCGGTGATCCTGCAAAGTGCACCTTTGGCGGTTCTCTCACACGCATCCCTGAGCCGCTTGTATTCAGACAAGGATTCCGTGTCGACCGGGTCCAACCCGATACTCGTCATCACTGGGGGGCCGCCGAATAGTGCTCTCCCAAGCCCGCCAGCCTGATTCACCCGCCAAGCCGTCCGTCCTCCTTCGACTGACTGCTTAAGCCCCAGTTCTGGTGCCAGCCGCTGGCAGAAGGTCCGCTGTTCCTGGCCAAATGCGGGGGCAGAGAGTGAAACCAGCAGGCAGATCGTAATAATGGCATTCCGGCTAAGCATTTGATGTCACCCCAAGTCGCGTAGAGACACGTTGCATCATTGCAGAGTGAGCGCAACGCCAGCGACGGTGTAAACAGACGAACGTTCTCTCCCCAAACTTTCCAGTCATAACCCTGGCATCAACCGCCCATCGACGGCGGACGTTCCTTCATGGTAGAAATTGTCCGCGCCGCCAAGGCAATCACGTTGCTGAAAACACGGAACAACTGGCCACCGGATCGGGGCTGACGGGATTGCGCTGGTATATCTGCGACAGGTCGCGGCTGTCGCGGACGTTGAAGCTGGCGATGGTCTTGATCGTGCGGTCCGGGATAAAGCTGGCGGAGATCAGCGGCTGATAGTCGTAAGCAACCTCGACGAAGATCACCGCCTCACCCGGAACCGCGCTGACCTGGTGGCCTGATGGGCCAATTCCCGCAAGGCCCGTGTCTCCGGCAAGGCCATAGCTGGATGTCCAATTCTTCGCGCCCTTGCACCGCTGCCAGTGAATATATTGCGTGCTGGCCGTGCCGCTGACCACTTCGACGCTGCTGATGATCACGCGGCCGTGTTGCAGCAGGTGCAACATCGATCCACCGTTCAGGTCAGCGCCGAGCAGCAGGTCGTTGATGTCCGATTCATAGATCTTGCGGTTCTGGAGGGTAGAGGTGTCGCCGATCCGCGATCCGTTGTCGGCGATCTGCACCGCCACTTCGCCCACCTGCATCGTTGCCAGCACCAGCCACGCTGTCTCGGAGCCGAACATGCCCATGCCCAGCACGACCGGCATGACTATGGCGAATTCCACCGCGGCGACGCCGGAACGGGCCGGGCCAAGGCGGCGCAGGGTGCGGGCGAATTTGCGCCACAACGAACGGTGGTGGGCGGCCATCAGCAGTTCCTCGTCAGGATCGGCGCGGCCTGCCCGGCATAGGGCTGGTTGCGCAGCACGGTCTGCGCCGTCAGCGTCATGGAGTTGGGATAGCCCAGCAGTTTGAGGCCCGGAAACGGTAGCGGGTAAGTCATGCGCGCGGTATAAAGCACCGCGTCGCGGGCACTGCCCTGTCCGCTCATGCCCCGGTCGGCATCCCATGTAAGGTTGCCGTTGGCATCCTCGTAAGGTTCGCCACTGTCGCAGGAGCCATTGCCGTTGACGTCAGTAAAGTCTTCAGGCCGCGAGACGTAAGTGAAGCTGGTATAGGCTTTGCGCGTGAAAGTCAGTGTCGCCCCCGGCGCGGCATTGCGCACGTTCTGGGTGATCGCCTGGTCGATCGACGCGGAGTTTGTGCCCGCACCTTCGATGGTGGAATTGCGTGCCGCGCGCTGCATCGACCCTTCCAGCAGCGATTTTGTGTAAAGCATGTTGCCTACGTCATAAAGGCCCGCCAGCGTCAGCAGCAGCACCGGCGCGATCAGGGCGAATTCCACCGCCGTCACCCCGGCGCGGTCGCGGACAACTGCCTTCAGTGCGGACGCGCAGCGCATCATTTCGACACCCGCAGGTCGCCCAGAGCGGCGGCGATCGAGCTGAACACGTTGCTCAGCGCGGCGGCGTTGTTGGCCTCGAACGAGTGGCCCGGCCCGGCGCAGTTGGTCAGCACGGGATTAAGCGTCTGGCCAAAGCCGATCACCCAGACGGTGATGTTGCGCTTTTTCACCTCGTTGCAGGCAACGGTAAAGCGGCTCTCCACGGTTGTCGTCAGACTGTCGACCGAGCTTGTCGACCAGCGCCGCTGATCAAGCGGTTCGATGCCATAGGCGCCGTAAGTCAGCGTGTTCGGCTGGGTCAGGCCGTCTGTCAGGAAGATCAGGTTGCGGCTGGTGGCCTGCGATCCGACATTGGCATTTTCGGCGGCGAACAGCCCATTGGGGGAAAGCAGCCGTCCGCCCCAGATCATGCCGATGTCATGATACGTGCTGCCGCCTGCAGCCAGCGAATTGACATAGTTGGTGACGTCGGTGGCGGACATTTCGGCCAGCTTGTGTGCGGCAGCGGGGCAGGCGGCGGTACCAAGGCTGCCGGCATGGGCGATCCAGCCATCTGAATCGCCGGGGGTGACGCTCCAGTTGAGGGGATTGGCGCCCGGGTTGTCGATCATGCGCAGCCAAGACACGTCCGGCAGCATGGGCCGCCATTGCGTGGCAGGATTGCCGGGGGTGGGTACAGTGTCGATGTCCAGATCGAGCGCCTGCGAAAAATCGACATTGGCATAGTCGGTGATCTTGTAAGTCGATCGTTCCTCTATGCAGCCGTTGTACCACGCGCCAAAGGCATAGGGTGCTTCCGGATCGCCGCCCATGTTGACCGAGACATAGCCGCCCACCGGCGGGTTGCTGGCGTTAACTGCCTTGAACCCGCTGACGTTCAGCGTCACCGGTTGGTAATGCCAGGTATAGTCAGCGACCTGATGCGTGCCGGACTGCCGCTGCGCATAGGTATAGGTATATGCGTTGTAAGTGACTGGCTGGACGGTGAACGCGCCTTCCGCCGATGTAGAGCAACTGTAATACGTGCCGTTGATCTGGATGGTCCAGGTTTCTGTGCCATCTGCCGCGTGGGTATAGTTCAGAGTCTGGTAGGTATAGTTGTTCCCGGGGCATGTGTTTGAAGTGTACGCCGTGCCATAGGTCACGCCTCCGCTGACGTACTGATAGTCAGTCCACCAGTCGGTGACGGTATTGGTGATGCCGGTCGCCTTGGGCACGCGGCCGGAATAGCTCCAGCTGTCGACCATCCATTCCGATTTCAGCAGCCCGCCGACATTCACGTCGCTGGAATAGGGGACAAAGCCATAGCGGATGCGCGTGCCCGGGGTTTTCGATGCTTCAAGCTGGGCATAAAACGCCTGCACCGTGTTGCGCAGTACCTGAATCTTGGGCTGCGTATCGCCGGGGTTGGTGTCATTCATCGACCCAGTGGTATCCAGCACCATCATGATATCGGTGTTGGAAAAGTTGAGCTTCGCCTCGCACTTGACGTTGACGGGCAGGGTGGCGAACCCAAAAATCTTCATCAGCGTTGTGGGCACCGTTACACTGGCGATGCCGCTGATCGAATAGTCGGTTTCCACCGCCATCTGAAAATCGCGGTTCTGGGTGCCATAGTCCCCGGCGCGGAAGTTGATGTCGAAGAACTTGTTACCAAAGGTCTGGACTTCGCTTGGTACCGCGCCGCTGACCGCCACGGCCGAGCCGAGTCGCTTGCGCGCCGCCAGCACGCCCGCGTCGCAAGCCTGTTGTAGCCGGGTTTGCGACAGGTAGGCGCGGCTCATGTCGATGCCGCTGCCGATCATCGCCAGGATGGGCAGCAGGCAGGCGGCAACGATCATCAGCGTATTGCCGGAACGGTCATGCGCCAGCCGCGTCAGGAATCCTGAAAGGCCGCCGCCCGGTGCCCAGGATGATTGGCCGCCCTTCTGCCCGTGGCGCATGCGCCGGTTTCCCTTCAAGTGCGGCCGAAACGGCAGACGGCATGACATTCAGGCTGCAAATCTAGGGCACAGCTCGTAACGGGAGAGGCAATAGATTTGGTTAATTCGGTCACTATATTTGTGAAATCGGATCAGAATCTGCCGAAAGGATCAGGTCGTGGCGACGTAGATCGGCCGGGTCAGGCTCAGGTCCGGCAGGCCGACCATCCCCTGCATCGTGGGCACCTGATAGAACAGGCTGAGCTTGATCTGCCGCACACCCGCGACCTGCTGCGCCGTGGCGTCAACAACCGAGATGTTCAATTGCGCTTTGGACAGCGAACAGGGTGATGATGTCGCTCGGGACGGCAGTGAACTTTGTCGATTTTTCTAGGCCAATTTACCTAGTGTAAACCTTACCCTTCCATAACTGGTGAGTGAACCGTTCCGAAAAGTCATCATACGTCACTGGGAAGTTAGTCATGGGGCTCGCACGCACACTCCGAAATCTTCGGATTGACGATTCAGGTAACTTCGCTGCGATCGGTGTGGCCGGCATGGGCGTGGCGCTGGTTCTCATCGGTGGGGGCCTTGATGTCAGCAAGTCATACATGGTGAAGAATCGCCTTCAGAGCGCCTGCGATGCTGGTGCTTTGGCGGGAAGGCGCTCCGTGACTAATACGGGCTTTACTTCAGCGGCCCAAACCATCGCCAACAAGTATTTTGATAACAATTTCAGCCAATCTATGTCTATCAGCGGCAGTACGACACGTACTTACACAACGGATGATAACGGTAATACAATCGATGGCACTGCGGTGTCGAAGGTCGGTTACTCCATCATGAGCATATTCGGCTTCAAAGAGATGGCGCTGACGGCAAACTGTTCGGCGACTATGGCTATGGGCAACAGTGACGTTACGATGGTGCTCGATGTCACCGGTTCGATGTCGCAGACAGCAGGATCGACAGGCGTTTCCAAAATCAACGGCCTCAAGACTGCGATGAAGAACTTCTATAACACCGTCGCAACATCGGTTGCTAGCAGTAACGCGCGGGTGCGCTATGCCTTTGTGCCGTATAATGCGACAGTCAACGTCGGCAGTCTAGTTTACGCCTTGAATCCGGATTTTCTCGTAAACAGCTGGCCAGTACAATCGCGAGAGCCACAATACAAAACGGTATCAGTTCAAACATTTAGCGGATGGGGTGCGCCAGTTTATACAACCGCCCCTGGTGCATATTCATCAATATCTATTGGAACTTATTCACAATACTCATCGACTCAGTATTCTTCGAAAAATTCATGCCTGAATATTTTGCCTGCTGATACGAACTGGGGCAATTCGGGTTCATCTTCCAGCACCTCCCAGGTTACAGTCAATAACAGCGGGCAGCAGGTGACAACGACCACTGTTTCGCAGAATCAGACGTCAACAACCTTTCAATGCAGCAAGGTAAGCGGGAAATATTATGTCTATTCTGCTACGCAGACCCGAACCGCACACACCTATAACTATGCCACCCAAGACCCGGTTTACACCACGACAACAGCCCAGCAGTTCAATGGCTTTTTGTACAAACAGGTTGTGTGGGATGTTAGTGCGTACAAGGCAGGCAGTGCTCTTCAATACCTGAATGACAGCGGCACCACAGTATCAACCACTTGGGATGGGTGTATCGAAGAGCGCAAGACAGTGGCCCAGCCGTCTTTCTCATATTCCAGTCTTCTGGGAATTCAGCCTAGTGGAGCCAACGATCTGGACATTGATTCGGCACCCACTACGAATGTGAACACCAAGTGGGCACCAATGGTGGATAATGTCGCCTATTTGCGCGGCTATACCAAGAACGGAAATTTCCTTCCGCAGAATGTCGATACCTATACTGGCGGTACGCAGGCCGTTTCGAATTTTTACGCTTGCCCGAAAGCTGCGCAAGCGCTCACCACCATGTCGCAGAGCGACTTTTATGCTTATACCAATGCACTCTCCCCGAATGGCACGACGTTCCATGACATAGGCGCAATATGGGGTGGACGGCTGAGTTCACCGGACGGAATATTTGCTGCTGTGGTGAACGACCCACCTGCCAATGGCGGCAAGGTTGCGCGGCACCTGATCTTCATGACGGACGGCGAAATGAACGCCGACAACGAGATCTATTCAGCTTACGGTATCGAATTCCACGACAAGCGTACCACGAGCGATGGTGGCACCAATGCCAACGGCATTCACACCTCGCGCTTTCTGGCAGCCTGTGAGGCGATCAAGTCCAAGGGCATAAGACTTTGGGTCGTGGCTTTTGGAACTGGTTTGTCTTCCGACCTAATCTCATGCGCCTCTGACCAGAGTGCTTATGCTGCTGCCGACTCCAACCAGATCAATGCGCAATTCCAGGAAATCGCCCAGCAGGTTGGCCAGTTGAGGATCACACAGTGATGGTTGTCGACATGCCACTGATAAAACGCGGTATACCGCGCGGCATGGCTGGCGATTCCAGAGGTGCTACGGCGGTCGAGTTCGCCCTGCTGGCACCTGTATTCTTCACTATGCTGTTCGGCATCTGGGATATTGGGCAAATGGTTTATGCCAGCGCTGCGCTACGAGGGGCAGTCGAACAAGTCGCCCGCTCGACTACGCTGGAAAGTGGCGATACCACGGCCGCGGATAACCAGATCAAGGCTGCGATTAGTTCCGTCCTGCCCGGCGTTGTCGTGATCACAAGCCGCCTGTCGTATAATGATTTCACCAATATCGGTCAGCCCGAACCCTGGAATGACTCGAACCACAGTGGAACCTGCGACAACGGTGAGGCCTATACCGACCAGAACGCCAACGGCAGGTGGGACAGCGATGTTGGTGTGAGCGGTAACGGCAACGCCAACGACATCATCATGTACACAGTCTATGCTGACTATAGCCCGATATTCAAGATTCCGTTCGCCCCAGGCACCTGGAATACACGCAGGCTTTCGGCTGTGACTATCCGCAAAAATCAGCCTTACGCCAATCAGGGCACATACAGTTCGGCGGCCCGTTCATGCACGTGACAACACCTTTTCAGTTAAGAGCCAGGCTGGTTTCGGCCACGAAACAGCTTGGCAGGGCAATGGCTATGGGGCGCGCCGTGCGGGCGTGCCGTTCGGGCTCTGCGGCAGTCGAATTTGCCCTGATGGTGCCATTGTTCATAGGCCTTAGTCTGACCGGCACAGAAATTGCCTACATGGCATCGGTACAGTTGCAGATCAGCCAGATTGCAGTCTCGCTTTCGGATAACGCCTCGCGTCTTGGCCAAAGTGACAACAGCAGCGTTACGCCGACCGTTACCGAGGCGGATGTCAACTCGATCCTGCTAGGAGCGATGAAGCAGGGATCGTCACTCAACCTGCAGGCAAACGGACGAATCATTCTTTCAAGTCTGGAATATGACGATTTTACCGGGCGGCAATGGTTTCATTGGCAACGGTGCAAAGGCAACCTGGTCAGGTCATCCGCCTACGGCCCCCAAGGTGCGGGGCTTGACGGTACGACTATTGCTGGCGTTGGCATGGGTACGACAAAGATAACTGCGATAAGCGGCTCCGCAGTCATGGTTGGGGAAATCTATTATCAATACAAAGGGCTGATGGGTACCTATGTGGTGAACCAACCCATCATTCGCTCAGAAGCGGCTTTCCTTAACAGAGATGACCGCAACTTGGGTTCGCGTGATACAAACGGCCTCAGCCCCAACGCTACTGCTTCATCGTGCTGAGCGAGTAAACAGCCACATCAAATCTTTGCAAAGATCAGGCTAACGGGTGGTTTCTTAAGCTCACTCGTCGCTTGACAGTCCGGCCCGCCCGCCGGATTGCGCGAGGCTTATGGCCGATACCGTTTTGCCCCCGAAATCACCCGCTCCCGCGCCCGGCCTGCACGATACGCTGGCCCCGCTGGCGCGGCTGGCGCTGGCTTATGCCCCTGCCGCAGTGCGTGAGGATTGGCTGACGTTGCTGGCGCTTGATGCGCGGCTGGCCGCCGTCGTCCGCCAATCGCGTGAGCCGGTGCTGGGGCAGATCCGCCTGGCGTGGTGGCGCGAACGGCTGGAAGGGCTGGGGGAAGCACCGCCGCCCGCCGAACCCCTCCTCGCCCGCATTGCCGCGCTGGATGGCGCGGCTCAGGCCGGGCAGGCGCTCGCCGGACTGGTTAATGGCTGGGAGGCGCTTCTGGCCGAACCGCCGCTGACCGGCGAATCTTTCAACAATTTTGCCGTGGGCAGGGCGCAAGCGATCAGCTGGATCGCGACTCGGCACGGGGCGGATAAGGCCGCAGCGGCGGTTTTGGGGCGGCGCTGGGCGCTTGCCGATTTGGCGCTGCACCTGGGCGATCCGGCTGAGAGGGATGCGGCGGCGGCTTTGCTGACATCACTTACCCCCCCTCCTCTTCAGAGCCGCGTCTTGCGGCCAATAGCCATTCTGGAGGCGGTGTCCGTGCGGGCATTGTCCGGTAAAGGCATTTCAGCCCTGACTTCACCTTCAGCTCTGGTGATTGCCATGCGGATCGGCTTGTTTGGCCGTTAGGGTGTTGTAGATACGGAGAAGTTGATGAACCGGACTGTTCTGGGCGCATTCGCCGCGCTGCTGCTAACGGCGGCGGGTCTGTTCTGGTGGCAGGGCCGCGCCGCCACTGAAATCGGCAAGGCGCTGCCGATGCTGGCCGATGCGCTGCCCAGCGCCGATGCCTTGCCCGATGCGGATGGCAAGGGCCTGCAAGGCGCGGCTCCGCCCGAAGCCAACGAGGCGACGCGCGAGCAGAAACGGTTCGACCGGCTCGACAAGAACCGCGACAACATCATCACCCGCGTCGAAATGCTCACCCCTCGCGCTGCCGCGTTTCGCAAGCTGGACGTGGACGGCAACAATCTGCTGAGTTTTGAGGAATGGTCGGTCAAGACAGCCAACCGCTTCAAGGGCGCGGATGGCAATGGCGACAACAGGCTGGATCGCCGCGAATTCCTCAGCACCAAGCCAAAGCCCGGTCAGCAGCCGCAATGCCGCTGCGCCAAGCCTGAAAAGCCGCACGGCAAGGGCAAGGGGCAACCCGCACCAGCCGCGCAGGCCTATCCCGATTCAAGCGACGAGGAGCTGGACCCAGGTTGACAGATCAGCCTTCGCGCGGTCGGTATAGGCGGCCTTGCGCGATTTCTTCTTCACATCATGCAGCGGCGGAAACAGCCCGAAGTTGACGTTCATCGGCTGATAGTTTTCCGCCTCGGCATCGCCGGTAATGTGTGACAGCAGCGCGCCCATCGCCGTGGTAGGGGGAGGGGCGGGCCATTCGCCTCCGGCCAGCTGCGTCGCGGTCATCAGCCCGGCCAGAAGCCCCACGGCGGAACTCTCGACATAGCCCTCGCAGCCGGTGATCTGCCCGGCAAAGCGGATATGCGGCGCCGATTTCAGCCGCAATTGCCGGTCGAGCAGCATGGGCGAATTGAGGAAAGTGTTGCGGTGCAGCCCGCCCAGCCGCGCGAACTCGGCCTTTTCCAGCCCGGGAATGGTGCGCAGCAGGCGTACCTGTTCGGCATGTTTCAGCTTGGTCTGGAATCCGACCATGTTCCACAGCGTGCCCAGCTTGTTGTCCTGCCGCAGCTGCACTACCGCATAAGGCCAGCGGCCTGCCGGAAATTCGGCGCAGGCGGTGTGCGGATTGTCCAGCCCGACTGGCTTCATCGGCCCGAAGCGCAAGGTATCCTCACCGCGTTCGGCCATCACCTCTATCGGCATACAGCCTTCGAAATAGGGGGTATTGGCTTCCCATTCCTTGAACACGGTCTTGTCGCCCGCCAGCAGCGCCTCGCGGAAGGCGACGTACTGTTCGCGGTTCATCGGGCAGTTGATGTAATCCTTGCCATCGCCGTCCGGCCCGCTGCCCTTGTCCCAGCGCGATGCCATCCAGGCAACGTCCATGTCGATCGAATCGCGGTAGACGATGGGCGCGATGGCATCGAAAAAGGCCAGTGAATCCGCACCCGTCGCCGCGCCGATGCTCTCGGCCAGGGTCAACGCGGTAAGCGGCCCGGTGGCTACGATGGTCAGCCCGGCGGCGGGCAGCACGTCGATCCGTTCGCGCACGATCTCCAGCGTCGGCAGGCTGGCCAAAGCCGCCTCGACTTCGGCGGAGAACACCTCGCGGTCCACCGCCAGCGCCGATCCGGCAGGCACGCTGCACTTGTCCGCCGCCGCCATGATCAGTGATCCGGCCGCGCGCATTTCGTGGTGCAGCAGGCCGACTGCGTTGGCCGTGTGATCGTCAGAGCGAAAGCTGTTGGAGCAGACCAGTTCGGCCAGCCCGTCAGTCTGGTGCGCGGGCGAGCGTTCGCCAGTGCCGCGCATTTCCGACAGGCGCACCCGCCAGCCGCGCCGGGCCAACTGCCACGCTGCCTCGCTGCCAGCCAGTCCGCCGCCGATGATGTGAACGTCAGGTGATGTCATGCGCTTCCCCTAGGGCCTATGTCGGCTCAGGTGAAGTGCCCTAAGCGGTCAGGGAGTAATCCGCTGCCCGCCGTCAAGCCGGATCGTCGTGCCGTTAAGGAAATCGTTTTCGACGATCTGCTGCACCAGCATCGCATATTCATCGGGATCGCCCATCCGCTTGGGATTGAGCACCATCGGCCCGAACATTTCCTGCGCCTCTCCCCGTTCGTCGTTGACGTCGGCGATCACCACGCGCGCGCCCATTGCGGCGAGACGCCGTGGGGTGGCCCCGCCAAAGCCGCCTGCGCCGCCGGTTACCAAGGCCGATCCGTTCGAAATATCCATGCGCTGCGTCCTCGCCCGGCGATAAATTACCTGCCGAGGCTAGACGATCACGATCCTGCGCGCCACGGGGGGGCACCAGACATCGCCCCCGCGCAACGCGGCACGCACCTTCAAGCGGCGAGTTTCATTTCCATGCGGTCCCAGATCTCGACCAGCGCCTTGGTCAGATCCTGCATCATTTCCGGGGTATGGGCGGGGCCGGGAGTAAAGCGCAGGCGCTCTGTCCCGCGCGGTACGGTCGGGAAGTTGATCGGCTGCACATAAACGCCGTATTCGGCCAGCAGGATGTCGCTGATACCCTTGGCCTTTACCGGATCACCGACCATCAGCGGCACGATATGCGTGGTCGATGGCATGACCGGCAGGTGCGCATCGGCAAACATCTGCTTCAGCATCGCGGCAGCGGCCTGCTGCCCCTCACGCTCTACACTGGAAGCCTTGAGGTGCCGCACCGAGGCGAGGACACCGGCCACCAGCACGGGCGACAGGCTGGTGGTGAAGATGAAGCCGGGGGCGTAAGACCGGATCACGTCGATGATCTTGCGATCAGCCGCGATATAGCCGCCCATCACGCCGAATGCCTTGCCCAGCGTGCCTTCGATAATGTCGATGCGGTGCGCGGCCTCATCACGGTCACTGATGCCGCCGCCGCGCGGGCCGTACATGCCAACGGCGTGAACCTCATCAATATAAGTCAGCGCGTTGTACTTGTCTGCCAGATCGCAGATCGCGTGGATCGGGGCGACATCGCCGTCCATCGAATAGACGCTTTCAAAGGCGATCAGCTTGGGCACATCGGGATCAGTTTCTGCAAGGAGCTGTTCCAGATGTTCCAGATCGTTGTGCCGCCAGACCTTCTTTTCCGCGCCTGAATTGCGGATGCCCGCGATCATGCTGGCGTGGTTCAGCGCATCGGAAAAGATCACGCAGCCGGGCAGGATCTTGGCCAGAGTGGACAGCGTAGCGTCGTTGGAAACATAGCCGCTGGTGAACAGCAGCGCGCCTTCCTTGCCGTGCAAGTCGGCAAGTTCACCTTCGAGTTCGATGTGGTAATGCGTGTTGCCGCCGATGTTGCGGGTGCCGCCGCTGCCTGCGCCAACATCGTGCAGCGCCTCTTCCATCGCGGCGACGACCTTTGGATGCTGGCCCATCGCGAGGTAGTCGTTTGAACACCATACGGTGATCGGCTTCGGCCCGTTATGCCCGGCAAAGCAGCGTGCGTTGGGGAATGCGCCCTTGTTACGCAGGATGTCGATAAACACCCGGTAACGGCCTTCGGCGTGAAGCCGTTCAATCGCCTGATCGAAAATATGATCGTAGTTCACTGCGTTAGGATCCTGCTGCAATGGTCCACCCGCACCCGGCCTAACCCACATCTGGCTTCATGCGACTTAGCGCGGGCCACTAAACCATCTGGCGGTCAAGTGCCAGTGGGTTTCGTAAGGGGCGATGAAGTTGGTGCCGGCGATCCAAGCCGGGTGACGCCGGGACGGTTTAGCGGATCGGTCAGCCAGTCAAAATCGTGGCTGGCGATCACGAACAGGCCCGGTGCCGCCTTGTGCAAGCCGTCGATGGCGCGCAGCCAGCCAAGGACGGCGCGGCGATCCTCGGGCAGCACATAATCGGTCAGCACGCGCGACCGGGGTCGCTGCTCGCGCCAGTTCGCGGCCATGCTGGCGATGTCCCCGGTGAACAGATACTCCGCGCCGCTGGCAAGCTGGACGAAGATCAGCTGCGATCCGGGCGAGTGCCCCGGCGCAGGGATGACAACGACGCCCGGCGCGGCGGCCTGCGGGTGGAGTCCGTCCAGCATGGGCGAGACGGCGCGCGGCCAGTGCAGGGCATCAGAGCCGCGCACCTGAGCCGGGTTCAGCTTCGCATGGTCAAGCACGCCGTCCTCTCGCGTGGCCAGCGCCGCCAGACCGCCGATATGGTCCGGGTGTTCGTGCGTTATCAGGATCAGGCTGGCCTGCCGCATCTGGGCGTCAATCCGGGCCTGAGCGAGTGGGTCGAACTTCTCCGCTCCCCAGGCCTGCCCCAGTGCGCGCGATATGCCGCTGTCGATCACCACCGGCCCGCGCCCCGGCACCGGCAACTGGAATGATATCACCCCGATCATCCGCCGCTTCAGCCCGCTGCCCGCCGCCAGCAAGTCACCCGGCAAACGCCGCCACGCCGCCAGTTCCAGATGCACGGCAACCGCCTTTGGCCCCGGCATGGCGTTGGCAAGCTGGCGCAGTTCGGCCAAGTCCAGCCGCGCAGGCGGCACATCGCGGGGAGAGGTATCGAGCAGCAGCCAGTACACCGGCGCGCCGATCATCACCAGCAGCGCCAGCAGGAACAGGTTGAGCCGGTGCGTCAAGCGCCGGTGTCCGACAGCAGCACGCTGCGCGTCAGCCCGTATCGCGCCAAAGCCGGAGCAAGCGCGCTCAGTTTGTCACCCTTGCCGGTGAACAGGGCGAAGTCTGGCTGACTGCGGTTGAAAAGCTGTCCCTGGGTCAGAAAGGCCACGCGGCGCGCTATCCCGGCCGCGCCGTCAACAAACCGCACCCCCGGCCCGAAAGCCTCGCCCAGTTCGTCCGCCACCAGCGGAAAGTGGGTGCAGGCCAGTACGACCGTGTCAATCTGTGCGCCGCCCTGCTGGCTGCGCAGGCCCTCCGCAGCGCGGGCGAACACGGTTGGGTCCACGGCTTCCCCGCGCAGCTTGGCCTCTGCGGCGGCGACCAGTTCGGGGGCGGCGAAGCGGAGCAGGCGCTTGTCAGCGGCGAATTCCGCCTCCAGCCGGTCAACATAGCCCTGCCGGATCGTCGCCGCCGTGCCCAACAGGCCGATTACTCCGCTGCGGGTCATGGCGGCGGCGGGCTTGATCGCGGGAACTGTGCCGACGATGGGCACTTCCAGAACATCGCGCACCATAACCAGCGCGATCGTGCTGGCGGTGTTGCAGGCGATGCAAATCAGGCGCGGCTGAAACCGCTCAGCCATGCGCCCCAGCAGTCCGCAAACGCGCGCGGCAATCTCTGCCTCGCTCTTGTCGCCATAGGGCAGCCCGGCAAGATCGGCGGCATAGATCACCGGGGCGTCTGGCAGAACCTTGCGCAATTCGGCCAATACCGACAGCCCGCCAACGCCCGAATCGAACAGCAGGATCGGGGCGGCAGGGCTGGGCAAATGCAGGTCCTCAATCAAAAAGCGGCCATAAACGCGGCCATTTCGGGGGCATTCCTATTTTTCCGCTGCACGAATGCAAGGTCTGCGGATATGGAACGGTGTATTAGGGGGAATGCCGATGTTTTCCAGTGCCGTCTTGATCGTGATGGTCGCGGGCTATCTGCTTGGCTCGATCCCGTTCGGCCTGCTGCTGACACGGGCGACCGGGGCGGGCGATCTGCGCACTATCGGATCGGGCAATATCGGCGCCACCAACGTGCTGCGCACCGGGCGCAAGTGGCTGGCGGCGGCAACGCTGCTGCTCGATCTGGCCAAGGGCTTTGCGGCTGTGTGGCTGGCGGGCAATGTGCTGGGCGGCGATCCGGCCCAGAGTCTGGCAGCTTTGGGCGGGCTGGCTGCCGTGATCGGGCATTGCTTTCCGGTGTGGCTGCGATTTCGCGGCGGCAAGGGCGTGGCGACGCTGATGGGCGTGGCGCTGGGCCTAGCCTGGCCAATCGGGCTGATTTATGCGCTGGTCTGGCTGGGGGTGCTGGCGCTGAGCCGCCTTTCCTCGCTCGGCGGCATCTGCGCGGCGGTGTCTGCGCCGCTGGCCGCACTTGTGCTGGGCTACCGCGATTTCGTGCCTGCGCTGGCGGTGCTGGCAGTGCTGGTGATCTACCTCCACCGCGCCAACATCGCCCGCCTGCGCGCCGGGACTGAGCCACGGGTGGGCGCTAAGTCTTGAACGAGATTGCCCGTTTCGATCTGGCGCAAGCCGAAGCCTTCGCCCGCATCCGCCTGCTGCGTTCGCCCAATGTCGGCCCGGTCAGCTATGCCCAGTTGCTCCGCCGGTTCGGCACGGCGGTATCCGCACTTGAAGCTTTGCCCGATCTCGCCGCGCGCGGCGGTGCTCCCTATCGCCCCGCCCCGGTGGCCCGGATCGAAGCTGAGGTGGCAGCGGTCAAGCGGGCAGGCGCGCGTTATCTGTTTCACGATTCGCCCGATTACCCCGCGCTGCTGGCGCAGTATCAGGGCGCTCCGCCGATCCTGACGGCGCGGGGCCATGCGGACATCGCCAGCCGCCCCGCCGTGGCCATCGTCGGTGCGCGCAATGCCTCGGCCGCAGCGGTGAAGCTGGCGCGCGATTTCGGCGCTGCCTTGGCAGAGGCCGGGCTGGCGGTTGTCTCCGGCCTGGCGCGCGGCATAGACGGCGCGGCACACCACGGCGCGCTGTCAGCGGGGCAGGGCGGCGGCGGCACCGTAGGCGTGATCGCCAGCGGCATAGACATCGCCTATCCGCCCGAACATGCTGAGCTGCAGGAACAGGTGGCAGGGCACGGGCTGTTGATTGCTGAACAGCCCCCCGGCACAGAGCCGCTCGCCCGCCACTTCCCCTCGCGCAACCGCATCATCGCCGGGATCGCTGCCGGAACGCTGGTGGTGGAAGCCGCGCCAAAGTCCGGCTCGCTGATCACCGCGCGGCTGGCGGGGGAGGCAGGGCGCGAAGTCATGGCAATCCCCGGCTCGCCGCTTGATAGCCGCTCGCACGGTTGCAACCAGCTCATCCGCGACGGTGCCGTATTGGTCCAGCGCCCGGAAGACGTGCTGGAATTGCTCCAGAGCTTCACCGGCGCCCCGCGCAGCACCTTCCGCGAGGCCGCGCCCGGTTATCACGCCTGGGCGGAAGAGCTGGGCGATGAACCAGCCGACCTCGCCAGCCTGCTAACCACCGCCCCCGTCGCCATCGACGAACTGATCCGCCAGTCGGGCGACGCTCCGGCAGCGGTGCAACTGGCGCTGCTGGAACTGGAATTGGCCGGGCGGCTGGTTCGCCATGCTGGAGGGCGCGTCAGTTTGGCAGGTTGAACGCTGCCCCTTGACGTCCCCCCAAACCCACACCCACCATCGCGTACACGTACACACGTAAGGGACCGCCGGTCAGATCATGCAACTTGTCATCGTAGAATCCCCCGCCAAGGCCAAGACCATCGAGAAGTATCTCGGCGGCGATTATAAGGTGCTGGCATCATACGGCCACGTCCGCGA
>JBDTUQ010000010.1:0-63527 GCA_040007615.1 Novosphingobium sp. | reverse complement strand
GATCCTAGCTTACTACGAGGGCAGGCTATCTTCACTGACCGAACATACGGTCTAGACCTTGCGGTCACTGTCCAGATCGCTGCGCATGGCCAGTTTCCAGGCCATGATCAGCAGCAGGCTGTGGGTTATGCCGATGGCGAAATAGTCGATCATGCGGGCAGTCTAACCCGCTTTGGTTGAGGGCAGATTAAAGCCCGCGCGCTGATCAGATGATGCCGCGCGTCGCCAGGTCGGCCAGATGCTCAGGCGGCACGACCAAGCTCCCCGACGGTGCAAACACCAAGGTGGCAGACGCGAAGCGGCTGACGGAGGGGGCATATGCAGCGTGTGGGGATAGGCGGGACCCCTCCGCCCTTCCAGGGACCTCCCCGTACCGGGGAGGATTGGCGGTGGTTCAGATTGCAGGCACCTCGCGCTAGGTCATGGCTTGGTGGACGGGGCAACTTGCTGGGCCTGCTCGGAACCGGCAGGTCCGGTCCAGCCACCCGCTGTCGCGACATAGAGCCGCGCGACGTTGATGAACTGGCGGGAACGGGCGTCTACTACGGCCAGCCTGGCCTGCTGCGCGCCCCGGCTGGCGTCGAGCACTTGCAGAATGCCGCTGTAGCCGACCTGGAAACTGCGCCGCGACAGACCCAGCGAGCGTTCAGCGACGCTGGCTGACTGGTTTCGCAAGGCTACCGCCTCGGCATCGTTGCCCAGTGCGGCGAGCAGGTCGGAAACCTGGCCGAATGCCTCAAGCAAGGTCTGCTGATAGCGCGCAGCAGCCGCCCGCGTTTCTGCCTCAGCGCCGCGCCTTTCGGCTTTCAGTGTGCCGCCGTGAAAGATCGGCGCGGTCAGGCCGGAAAGAATACTGAAGCCGTTTGAGGCACCGCTGAGCAGGTCTTCGGGATGGGTCGTTGCTTGCTGGAACGATGCGCCCAAAATGACACTGGGGTAAAGTTTGGCCGTAGCGACGCCGATGGCAGCGGTCGCCGAATGGAGCCGTGCTTCGGCAGCGAGGATGTCTGGCCGCTTGTGGACCAGTTCGGAAGGCACGGTGACGGGCACCTGGCCGGGCAGGCGCATCGCCGCGAGTGAGAAGTCCGTCGGGCCGAGTTCCGCAGGGGTAACGCCGACCAGAATGGCCAGCATGTCGCGCCCTTCGGCGCGCTGCTGTTCCAGTTGCGGCAGGCCTGCCTGATCCTGCGCCAGCTGGCCCTGGGCGCTCAGCACTTCGACCAGTGTGCCTTCGCCGCCTTTGCGCTTGGCCTCGGTCAGCGCGACGTTGCGTTGGTCTTCGGCGATCAGCGCGCGTTCGGTGGCGATCCGGTCGTTGATTGCGGCAAGCGTGAGCACTTGCACCACCACGCGCCCGGCAATCGTCAGGTGTGCGGCCTCAGCCTCACGCGCCAAAGCCTGGGCATCAGCCTCCGCCTGTTCGCGTGCGCGGCGGGTGCCGCCGAACAGATCGAGGTCATAGCTGACACCGCCGCCCAGCGAATAGAGGGTGAATGGCTTGGGTGCCAGTCCCGGTCCGAGCGCGGACGGATCAAGGCCGAATGCCGACAAGTTGACCTTTTCGTGCTCAACCCGTGCGTTGGCATCGACTTGGGGCAATTGCCGCCCGGCGACCGCGCGGACCCGTTCCTGCGCGCGTTCCAGCGTGGCGATACTGGCGGCCAGGCTGTGGTTGCCGATCAGAGCGCGGCCAACCAGCGCATCCATTTCGGGCGAGCCGAACACCGTCCACCAGCGTTGCTCAGGCCCGCTGCCAAAACTGGCTGCCAGACCTGAAGCGGGTGTGGTCGCGGCGGCGTAGACATCGCCGGTGGGCGGGGCCGGGGCTGTGAAGTTCGGCCCGACGGTCTTGCAACCGGCCAGCAAGGCCAGTGGCATGACCAGACAGGCAAGGCGCGCCTTGCGCTTCACAGGCGTTTTTCCGCTGCGGTGACGCGCGGTACTACCGGCGGCGTATCGGCGCCGAACAAGTGGCGCTTATGGCCGGTGTCAACCGTGACCGCGACGCTTAGCCCGGAATGAAGCGGCAGGTCAGCTGCCTGCTGGTCGAGCGCGATTTCCACCGCGAGACGCTGCGTCACCTTGACCCAGTTGCCGGTCGCGTTTTCGGCTGGAAGCACGGAAAAGCTGTTGCCGGTGCCCGGGCTGAAACTGGAAACGTGGCCCTTCAACTCGCGGTCAGGGAAGGCGTCGATAGTCACCGTAGCGGGCTGGCCCAGCCGCATATAGCGCAGCTGGCTTTCCTTGAAATTCGCCTCGACCCAGAAGTGGGTGCCGGTCAGCACGAAAATCGGTTTGGCCGCAGAGACATAGCTGCCGACCTGCAACTGGTTTACTTTGGTGACGATGCCGTCCTGCGGCGCGCGGACGACCGTGTCATTCAGTGAAATGCGCGCCTGCCTGACCATTGCGCTGGCCTGACGCGGTCCTGGCAGGGCTTCGGTCGGGCCTGACGGGAGCCGTGCGGCGACGCTGGCGGCCTTGGCCTGAGCGGCGGCGATGTTGCTTTGCGCGGTGGCGATGGCCAGTTGGGCCTGATCGACCTGCGCCTGCGAGGCGATGCCTTCCTTGAACAGTGTCCGCTGGCGGGCGGCATCAGATCGCGCGAAGGCGAGCTGCGCCTCGGCATTGCGGGTGTCGGCGACCCGTTCCTCAAGATCGGCGCGGGTTGAACTGACGCTGACCATAGCGCCCGAAAATTGCGCTTCGGCCTGGGCGACGTTGGCTTCGAAGCTTGACGGGTCGATGCGGAACAGGACTTGCCCCGCCTTGACGTGCTGGTTTTCGACGACCTCGACCGAGATTACCCGCCCGCTGACGTTGGCCGCGATCATCACCTTGCTGGTCTGCAATTGCGCGTTGTCGGTTTCGACATAACGTCCGCCGGCGAGATAGAACCAGAAGGCGACGGCCACGGCAACCAGTAGACCGCCGATCATCAGCGGCCTGCGCAAGGATCGCCGCACCGGGGTGCCGTCCGTCACGTCGTTCGTTGAAGATTGCATGTCGCTCACGTAATTCTCCGGGCACAGCCTGCGCCGTATCGTTCAGCGATAGATACTAAGCAATGCTATAATCAGCAAGGGGTGATTGCACGCATATGCGGCAAAACTTACGCTGAATGTTCGCAGCCAGCGGGGCTATTCTGCCAGGAACGCGCGGACGTCTGCAATGAACCGGGCCTGCTGGTCGTGGTGCAACCAGTGGCCAGCATCAGCGTATTCGATATGCCGCGAGTCGCGGAAAAATGCCGGGCGCGGGTCGTTTGGCTCCATCGCGAAAAAGCTGGTTTCGCCGCTCAGCAGCAGTACCGGGCAGGTGATGGCGGCCCATAACTGCTCCATTTCCTCCGTCTCAGCCTCGTTCCGGCCCCAGACGTTGAGATAGTTGTCGAACTTCCAGCTCCACGTGCCGTCCTCGTTGCGGCTGACGCCGTGTATCGTCAGGTGGCGGGCCTGTTCGTCGGAAAGGAAGCCATTTTCGGCCTTCATCCGCGCATAAGCTTCGGCGATTGTGTTGTAACGGCGCGGCTGGCGTCCGGCGGCGGCCCGTTTGTCCGCGATCCATTGGCGAAGCCCCTCGGCAAGGCCCGGATCGCCCTTGGCCGCGCGCACCGCAGCTGGGGGACCAAGCCCTTCGATATTGACCAGCTTGCGGACTTTTTCAGGATAGAGTCCCGTATAGCGCGTGGCGATGTCACCACCCAGCGAGTGGGCAATGATCGTCACCTGATCCTGACCCAGTGTGTGGATAAGCTGCGCAAAATCATAGACGTATGAGCGGATTGTGTATTGGCCCTCAGGCGACCACGCGCTGTCACCGTGGCCGCGCAGGTCAGGGGCAACGACGTGCCAGTCGCGCGCCAGGTCGGCGGCAATCCAGTCCCAGCTGCGACAGTGATCGCGCCCGCCGTGTTGCAGGATCAGCAGCGGGGCGTCGGGATTGCCCCAATCGACATAATGCATCCGCAGCCTCTGGGAAATGAAGCTGTTCGAAGTGGGGCTGTTGTCGGTCATCGTTTGCAGATGGGATCAAGCGGGGGTGCCGTCAATGCTGCCATTCACACCACGGCCTGAAGGGGCCCCTCAGAATTCGAGTTCCAGGTTAAGCCGAACGTCCTCTGGGCGTCGTCCTTCAGCGCGGGCCAAGACCGTTGATGCGGAATATGGCGGTGGGGCTGCGAGCGCACTTTTGCGGACTCGCTTTTTGCCGGTGAGGTTTGTATTTCGCCGCCGCGACCCTACCTGCATTGGGTCCGCATGGGATGGAGAACGTATGAATACGCACAAGACCCGCATGTTGATCGTCGGATCAGGCCCGGCCGGGCTTTCAGCGGCAATCTATGGCGCGCGGGCAGGGATGGAGCCGATTGTCGTCCAAGGGCTTCAGCCGGGCGGACAGCTGACCATCACCACCGATGTGGAGAATTATCCCGGCTTTCGCGATGTGATTCAGGGGCCGTGGCTGATGCAGGAAATGCAGGCCCAGGCAGAGCATGTCGGCACGCAGATGCTGTGGGATACCATCGTCGATATCGACCTCACGTCCTCGCCATTCCGCGCGACGGGCGACAGCGGTGATGTTTATGAAGGCGATACGCTGGTCATTGCCACCGGCGCACAGGCCAAGTGGCTGGGCGTTCCGGGCGAGCAGGAACTGGGCGGCAAGGGCGTATCGGCCTGTGCGACGTGCGACGGATTCTTTTATCGGGGCAAGAAGGTCGTGGTCATCGGCGGCGGCAATACCGCCGTGGAAGAGGCGCTTTACCTGACCAACCATTCTTCCGACGTCACCGTCATCCACCGCCGCGACAGTTTTCGCGCAGAACGGATTCTGCAGGACCGCCTGTTCGCCCACCCCAACATCAAGGTGCTGTGGAACAAGGCCGTCGACGGTTTCGTGGGTGAGGGCGGGCCGGTTGGCCTGACCGGCGTGGCGCTGACCGATACCGTGACCGGTGAAAAGTCGGTCGAGCTGACACAGGGCGCGTTCGTCGCCATCGGCCATGCGCCCGCGACGGAACTGTTCAAGGGCAAGCTGGAACTGGACGGCAGCGGCTATATCGTTGTCCAACCCGGCACGCCGAAAACGGCTATTCCGGGCGTGTTTGCTTGCGGTGATGTGATGGACCACACTTACCGTCAGGCCGTGACGGCGGCGGGCACGGGCTGCATGGCGGCGCTGGACGCTGAGCGGTTTCTGGCCGAGCGCGATTTTGCCGCGCAGCAGGCGCGCGTGGCAGAGGGGGTCTAACCCAGCATCCGCAGGACTTGCGCGGTCAGCCATTCGCGCTCCTGTGGTTCGACATAACTGTGTGAGGCGTCCTTGCACTTGCGGATGCGCGCGTCGCCTGTTGGCCACGCATCGGCAAAGGCGCGCGCAGTGCGGTCGCGGGTGGCCAGCAGGATGGCTACAGGACCGTTGTAGTGGCCAAGGCCCTCAGCCATTTCCTGCGCCAGTGAACTGGGCTGCGGAGCTGACGCAGCGGCGGCGCGCAATGATCCCAGCAACTTGCGCCAGTTAACCCCGCCCTTCAGCACGCGCAGCAGTGCCGCCGGGTCTTTCAAACGCTGGGCGTAGTGAGCGCGAATATCCGATGGCACAGCGGGCGCTGGTTCGCCTTCCGCTCCCGCAATCGTATCATCGTAAGTCCACGGATTGGACAGTACCATCGCGGTAAAACCCTGCCCTCGGACCAGCATCAGCGCGCTGGCGGCGTCGCAATTGCCGAACGCGATCACGCGGGTTAGCTGCGGTTGCTCGCGGTGGAAGGCCGCAAGGGCTGCGGCGATATCGGGCGCGCTGCTGCGAAAGCCGCCGTTCGGCCCGGCGCTGTCGCCGATCCCGCGCCGATCATAGCGCATGACCGGAAAGCCCGCCGCCGCGACCCGCGCCGCCAGCAGCGCCTGCCCGTTCCACGCGCCGCTGCGCACTTCGTTGCCGCCCGACACGATGAGCAGCCCTGTGTTGGCCCTGTCATGCGCACTGCCGTCTGGCCCTTGCGCCCGGTCAAGCGTGGCGACCAGAGCCGATCCCTCGCAATCGAAGGTGAAGTGCCGCCGGATCATGCGCGCATTCCGACCGCAACGATCGCCGCCAGCGCATCGGCCTGCGCACGGTCTTCGTCAGGTTCTGCGCGCAGCCACAGCGGACTGCCGCCGATCAGGTCTTGCCCGATGATGGTCTGGCTGCTGGCGGGCGGCTCGGCATGTTCAAGCGAGGCGATCATCGCTGCTGACAGCGGATAACCGGCCAGGTTCAGGCCCTGTTGCCGCCCGGTCGCCAGAAGGCCAAGCTGCGTTTCCTCTACCCCAGCCTCGCGTGAGGCAAGGATCCGCATCCGCAGCATGTGCCGCAGGATCACCGCACCGCCGACCGGGGCATAGCGCCATCCGGGCAATGCTTGCGGAGCCACCAAGGCGCCACCGCGCACCGTCAGCACATGGGTTGCGCCAAAGTGGCGGCAGGCAGCGACCATCGCGCTGGACCAGTTGTCGAGCGTGACCGAAGACAGCGATTGCAGGCTTTCGTTGCAGCCCGGCAGATCGGGCAGCAGGCAGTCGATCCCGGCCAAGTCCAGCCGCCGCATCACTTCCACCGTCAGCCGCCGCATCCGGTTCGCCTCATCGAACAGCGCGGGAACGATCAGCAGGCGGAGCTTGCGCCCCGAATCGAGCTGCAACGCATATTCGGGCAGAGTGCCCCCGGTGGGGTCTGCGGCATCAGGACAAGGCCATGCCGCGATCACGGTATCAGCCGACGCTTGCGCGTTTCGATTCGGCGAAATTCAGCAGCGAACCGAAGGTTTCCAGCAGTTCGCCGTCTACTTCGTCATCCTCGATGATAAAGCCCAGGCGGTCTTCCATTTCGGTGAGCAGCCCGGCAACCGACATCGAATCGAGTTCAGGCAAGTGCCCGAACAGCCCGGTTTCGGCATCGAAGGCGGCGACATGTTGCGCTTTCAGGCCCAGCACGTCGGCCAGGATCTGCCGCAATTCCCGATCGGTATCTTGGCTCATAGCCCCCCTCGCGGCTGCAAACTGGATCGCCGTGGCGGCGCCTCTACTCATCCCGCGCGCCCGCTGCAAGCCGCACTAGCACAGCTTTGGCGATAAGGGGCCAGTTACCGGGCCACAAAGGGCGAAACATTTCCAGCCGATAGCGCGGGCGCACGGCCTCCATCCAGTCGCGTTTGTATTGATCATCGCCCGTGCCAAAGTCGACGAGGGCAACGCCGTCCTTGTCGATCACGTGTTCCAGCAGAGCTGCCGTCAGCGTGGTTCCGGGCGAGAGGCCGCGCGATTCTTGCGTGTGCGCCAGCTTGTGAATGAAGGCGGTGCCGCTCTCCACTGTCCAGAATTGCGCCGCCACCGGCACGCCATCGGCATGGGCCAACGCCAGCCGCAAGCGGCCCGCCGCGCCTTCCGCCTCGGCAAAGCGGCGCAGGAACGCGGGTGAGCCTTCCTGCGGCTTCCAGCTTTGCGCATAGATCGCTTCATAGGCAGACCAGCTGGCCGGATCGAACGTGGTCTGGATGGTGACGGAAACCTTGCTGGCCCGGCGCTTCAGCGTGCTGCGCAAGGGGCCGGGACGGCCAGCGAGGTATTGCGCGAAACTGCGCCCGGCGACGTGAAGTATGTGGTTGACGTCACACTGGCTGCGCAGCACCCACCAGCCTGCGGCGCGGAAAGCGGCGGCCAGTTCGCTTGTTTCGCCGTTCTCGTCGGGCAGGGAAGAGAGTATGATATGCGGTGCCTGTCCGGCCAGATCGCGGGCCATTTGGGTCAGCAGCGCGGCGCGGTCTCCGCCCGGTGTGACGACCGGGCAAACGCGGAAGGTGTACCAGTTGGCGAGCGCGTGTATCTGCCGCCCGGCGCGGACAAGCGCCAGCACCGCGCGCTGGTCGCCCCGGCGGGCAACAGCGATCAGGGGGAACATGCCGCAGTCCTTCACCAGGCCTTCGAACCATGCCAGCCGGTCAAACGGGGCGCGGGCAGCGGGCGCACTCAGCAGTGCGGCCAGCGCGGCATCACCTTGCACTTCTTTAAGATCATCGTGATAATCGACTGAAATCAACTTGCGAAAATCCCGCCGGAGTAAGACTGAACCGTGCCCGCAACGCCCGATAGCGTCGTTCGCCCGCTCGACCATCTGGTGATGACCGGGGCCGACGACGCGCCCGCGCTCGTTTTGCGTGGGGGAACGCTTAGCTACAAGGACTTAAGATCGCGTATCGCGCTGCTCGCCGGATGGCTGGCTAGCGAGCTGCCGAAAAAGGGCGCGCGGGTGGCAAGTTGGGCGGCGAAAGGCGAACTGACCTGCGTGTTGCCGCTGGCCGCCGCGCGCGCCGGGCTGGTCCATGTGCCGATCAATCCACTGCTGAAACGCGCGCAAGTGGCGCATATCATGGCCGATAGCGGAGCGGCGATGCTGATCGGCTCGCCCGCGCGGCTGGCCATGCTGGAGCAGGGCGATTTGTCCCCCGATTGCCGCTCGCTGGGCGAGGCGGAGGCGCTGGCCGCTGCTGCCGATCTGGGTGCTGAGATGCCTCCGTCTGCCGCCGATCCCGGCGATCTGGCGGCCATCCTCTATACCAGCGGATCGACCGGGCGGCCCAAGGGCGTGATGCTCAGCCATGCCAACATGTGGCTGGGGGCGGACAGCGTAGCGCACTATCTGGGGCTGGAAGCAACTGACCGGACGCTGGCCGTGCTGCCGCTGTCGTTCGATTACGGGCAGAACCAGTTGTTCAGCACATGGTACGCCGGGGGCAGCGTAGTGCCGCTCGATTACCTGACGCCGCGCGATGTGGTGAAGGCGATTGACCGGCATGATGTGACCACGCTGGCCGCCGTGCCGCCCCTGTGGGTGCAACTGGCGGAACTCGATTGGCCAGCAACCGTGGCGGCAAAGCTGCGGCGGCTGACCAACAGCGGCGGCGCGCTGACGCCCGATCTGGTCCACCGCCTGCGCACGCTGTTCCCCGCCGCGCGGCTTTTTGCCATGTACGGCCTGACCGAGGCGTTTCGCTCCACGTTCCTTGATCCTGCGCTGATTGACAGTCACCCGACATCGATGGGCAAGGCGATTCCGCACGCGGAAATCCTGATCATTGCCGACAATGGCGAAGTCGCCGCCGATGGGGAGGAGGGCGAACTGGTCCATTGCGGGCCGCTGGTCGCCGCCGGATACTGGCAGGACGCAGGCCGCACCGCCGAACGATTCAAGCCCGCTCCCGCTGCCTCTCGCTATGGCGGAATGGCGGTGTGGTCGGGCGACCGGGTGCGGCGCGATGCGGACGGACTGCTCTATTTCGGCGGTCGGCTCGACGCGATGATAAAGTCCGCCGGTAACCGCATCAGTCCGCAGGAAATTGAGGAAGCCGCACTGGCGACGGGTCTGGTGGCTGAGGCAGTGGCGCTGGGCGTCAAGGATGACCGGTTGGGGCAAGCGGTCCATCTGATCGCCCGCGCCGCACCGGGAAGTTCAGATGCTTTATCGGAATTGCCAGGTAAGCTTATGCAGGAACTGCCAAATTTTATGCAACCAAAGATGATACACTGGCGCGATGTGATGCCGATTGGCCCCAATGGCAAGATTGATCGGGTCGCATTGGCGCAGGAGTTGAAGATATGATCGCGTGTCCCATGAAGCCGACTCTTCCCCCCTCCTCTTCAGGGGAGGGGCCGCGGGTGGGGTTTCTCGTGCCGACGCAACGTCGCGTGAAATGGATAGACCCCACCCCAACCCCTCCCCTGAAGAGGAGGGGCTTTAGAGTGAGCGGAGTGGGATCAATCGCATGAAACCCCTTGGCCCCATCCCCGCCGGATATTCCGAGATTAACGGCGTTCTCGCCATCGGGTCGCGCCCGGTCACCGCCTTGGTCGAGGAAGCAGGCGGCACGCCGCTGTTCGTCTATTCACGCGCGATGTTGGCCGAACGAGTGGCCTCACTGCGCCGCGCGATGCCCAGGCAGCTTAAAATCCATTATGCCTTGAAAGCCAATCCTTACGCCCCGCTTCTTGAGGCGATGTCTGAACTTGTTGACGGGTTTGATATTGCCTCGGGCGGCGAAATGGGCCTCGCCTTCAAGGCGGGTGTCTCGCCCCGTCAGATCAGTTTCGCCGGGCCGGGCAAGCGCGACGATGAGCTGGCCGCCGCGATCCGTCATGACGTGACGATCAACCTTGAATCGGAAACCGAAGCCGAGCGGGCGCTGGCCATCGCCCGACGCGAAGGTATCCGCCCAAGGCTCGCGGTGCGGGTCAATCCGGATTTCGACCTCAAGGGTTCGGGCATGAAGATGGGCGGCGGGGCCAAGCCGTTCGGGCTGGATGCGGAGCGGGTTCCGGCGCTGGTGCGGCGACTGGTCGAAGCGGGCGCGGAATGGCGGGGGTTTCATATCTTCGCTGGCAGTCAGGCCCTGTCCGCCGATGCGATCATCGAAACGCAGGGCCAGACGCTTGACCTTGCTGCGCGGCTGGCGCGGGAAAGCGGCGTCCCGCTGCCCCATTGCAACCTTGGCGGCGGCTTTGGCATTCCCTATTTTCCGGGTGACGTGCCGCTGGACGTCGAGCGCATCGGCGCGGCGCTGGGCGCGCGGCTGGCCGCTTTGCCGCCTGAGCTGGCCGATACGCAGTTCTGCATAGAGCTTGGCCGCTATCTGGTGGGGGAGGCCGGGGTATACCTGACGCGAATCGTCGACCGCAAGGTGAGCCACGGCGAGGTGTTTCTCATCACAGACGGCGGCCTGCACCACCAACTGGCGGCCTCAGGCAATTTCGGCACCGTGGTCCGCCGCAACTACCCGGTCGCGGTGGCTACCCGGTTTGGCGCCGGGGTGGAGGAAGAGGCCAGCGTCGTCGGCTGTCTGTGCACCCCGCTTGACCGGCTGGCCGACAAGGCCGGTTTCCCGCGTGCCGAAGTGGGCGATCTGGTCGCGGTTTTCTGCGCCGGAGCCTATGGCGCCAGCGCCAGTCCGGCGCAATTTCTTGGGCAGGGACCGGCCCGCGAAATGCTCGTTCACGATTAAGTATCTGCCCGTCCCATTGCGGGACTGGCTTCCGGAAAATCCCCTAAATCCCGAACAATGGGTTCAAGGCTAACGGTATGTTCACCCTTTTTGGCGATAGCCGGGGGTGAACTGGCCGAATGCCTTGGGCGTTTGCGGGATGGACATGGTCTGCCCGCGCGCCCTCGATTCGCCGCAAACATGGGTGTTCCAATGCCGACGAACCGCTTTGCAAGGCTGATGGCAACCAGCGCCGTGGCGAGTCTGATGCTGGGCGGCTGTGCCTCTACCGGCACTGGCCCGCAGCTTCCCCCCGCCTCGTTCGTATCCATGCAGGAAGGGCCGGGCGAGGAATATGTCATTGGTCCGCTTGATGAATTGACCGTGTTCGTGTGGCGCAACCCGGAACTGGGCGCATCGGTGCAGGTCCGCCCCGATGGCCGCATCACCACGCCGCTGATCACCGACATGCCCGCCGTGGGCAAGACGCCATCGATGCTGGCGGAGGACCTCAAGCTGCAGCTTTCGCAGTACATTCAGGACCCGCTGGTCTCGGTCATCGTCAACAAGTTTGCCGGCACTTTCAGCCAGCAGGTCCGCGTCATCGGCGCGACGACCAAGCCGGCATCGCTGCCCTATCGCGCCAATATGACACTGCTGGATGCGATGATCGCGGTCGGCGGCCTGTCTGAATACGCATCGGGCAACCGCGCCAAGCTGATCCGTTTCGACAAGGAAACCGGCCACCAGCGCGAATTTGCCCTGCGGCTGGGCGACTTGCTCAAGAAGGGTGAGAGCAAGGCCAATGTCATGCTGATGCCGGGCGATGTGATCATCATCCCCGAAAGCGCGTTCTGAGCCGGATGCAGGGGGAAACGATCCAGCCATGAACGCCATGTTCGAGGAAATCCGCGCGGCGATCTACAGCGTCTGGCACCGCCGCTGGGTTGTGCTGGGCGTGGCGTGGGGCGTGTGCCTGCTGGGCTGGCTGGCAGTGGCCACGGTGCCCAACAGCTATGAATCCAGAGCGCGCATCTACGTTCAGCTTGATGACCCGCTGGCCGAGCAGATCGGCGTTGGCGTCGGTGACCGCAAGCGTGAGATCATGCGCGTGCGCCAGACGCTGACCAGCGCGGTGAACATGGAAAAGGTCATCCGCGCCACCCGTCTGGGCGAAAGCGTGACCACGCCCAAGCAGATGGAACAGATGATCATCGATCTGGGCAAGGCGATCAAGGTGGTCAGCGAACAGGACAACCTGTTCACCATCAGCGCGATTTCTACCGACGGCAAGATGTCGGACGCGGAAAGCGCACGCATGGCGCAGGACATCGTCCAGAAGATGATTGACCTGTTCCGCGAGGAAAACCTTTCCGGCGGCCGGGGCGAAATGACCTCGACGCTCGATTTCATGAACAAGCAGCTGGCCGACCGGCAGAAGCAGCTTGAGGAAGCCGAAGCCCGCCGCACCGCGTTTGATGCCAAATATCCCGATCTCGCGCAGGGCGGCGTTTCGCTAATGCAGCGGATGGAAGCCAGCCGTGCGGAACTGCGCGGCGTGGAGGCTGATTTTGCGGCGGCGCAAAGCGCGCTGGCGGCCATCAACGGGCAGCTTGCAGGCACTCCGCCAACGCTGGCGGGAACGAACAGCGGCGGCGCTCGCGGGGCGCTGGAGCAGGCACAGGGGCAGCTTGCGGCGATGCGCGCGCGCGGCATGACGGACAGCCATCCCGATGTGATCGCGGTAAAGAACCAGATCGCCTCGCTGCGTTCGCTGGCCAGCACCGAGACGGGACCGGCAGGCGTGCCGAACCCAGCCTATAGCTCGCTCCAGTCGATCCGGGCGGAGCGCGCGGCCAATGTTCAGGCTTACGAAGCGCGCCGCGCTGCGTTGCAGGGTCAGTTGGCGCAGGCTACCGCCCAGCAGATCCAGAACCCCGAAGTCGCTGCCGAGGCCACGCGGATCAGCCGCGATTACGATGTGCTCAAATCGCAATATGACAAGCTGTTGCAGGACCGCGAGGAACTGCGGCTGCGCGGTCAGGTGGAAAGTGAGCACACCGAGGTCAAGTTCCAGGTGATCGACCCGCCGTCCACCCCGCGCCGTCCGATTGCGCCTAACCGTCCGCTGCTGTTGATGGCGGTGCTGGTCGCGGGGATCGCGGCGGGCGTCGGCGCGGCCTTTGCGCTGGGGCAGTTGCGATCGACATTTGCCACCACGGCCAAGCTGGAGCGGGCGTTCGGCCTGCCGGTACTGGGCGTGGTTTCGCAAACCGTGACGGATGCCCGCAAGGCGCTCAACAAGCGCCAGCGCAAATACTTTTACGCAGGCTCGGCCGGGCTGGTGGCGATCTTCGTGATGCTGCTGGCCGCCGAATCCATCCAGCGCGGCATGGTTGCCTGAGGGATATGCAATGACTGAGCACAGCAAGATCCCCCTGCCTGACGAAACGACGCCGGAAACGCTTCTGGGCAATTCGTCGATAGAACGCGCCACGCGGCGGCTTGATCTGGCGACGGTGGGCGGTCGGCCGATCCCGGCTGAACTGATCCCGCCGCGCAAGGTACTGCGCCGGATGGACCCGCCAGAGGCTGCGCCCGTGGCTGCTTTTACGCCCGCCCCGGCAGCGCAGGCTGTGCCGGAAACGGCAGTCGTCGCGGTTGCCCCGGCACCCGTTCCGGCCCCCGTCGCTGCTCCGTCCGCAGAGCTTGCCGTGACAGTCCAGCCGGTGCGCTTTACCGGCGCGCGGCACGCGGTTGATCGCCAGCATTTGCGCGAACAGGGCATGATCCTGCCCGAAGGCAGCGTCACCGCGCTGCTGGAAGAATTCCGCATCATCAAGCGCCAGTTGCTGCTGCAAGCGGGCGAACTGCGCCGCGCGGCAGCAGGTCCGGCGGCGCAGCGCATCCTGATCTGCTCGCCATTGCCGGGCGAGGGCAAGACGTATTGCTCGGTCAATCTGGCGCTGTCGATTGCGGCGGAAAAGGAAAGCGAAGTCCTGCTTGTCGATGCCGATTTCGCCAAGCCTTCGGTACTTTCGGCGCTTGGCCTGCCGGGCGGGCCGGGGCTGATGGATGCGCTGGTCGATCCGGCGGTGGATGTTGCCGATTGCGTCATCGGCACCGATATTCCCGGCCTGTGGGTGCTGCCTGCGGGCAACGCGACCAATTCCGATACCGAAACGCTGGCCTCGTCACGTACCCGCGCGGTGCTGGACCGGCTGACCCAGGGTGCGCCAAACCGCATCGTCATTTTTGATTCGCCCCCCGCGCTGGCCGCTTCACCGGCGGCGGAACTGGCGAAATACGTCGGGCAGGCGGTCGTCGTCGCCCGCTGTGACAAGACCGGGCAGGGGGCGCTGGAAGACGCGATCTCGCTGCTCTCAGCATGTCCCAACATTCAGTTGCTGCTGAACGGCGCGCATTTTTCACCCAGTGGCAGGCGCTTTGGCACCTATTACGGGTACAAGGGCTAGTTCGATGAACCACCACGCAACACTTGCGGCGACAGTCGAAAGCCCCTCCTCTTCAGGGGAGGGGCCTAAGAATGGGGTCACTTGTCGGGTTCCTGTCTATTGCGGCAAGTCTGGCGCTTCCTTTCCACGCCCAGGCCAAGACCTCGACCCGTGGCGGCAACTCTGCCGCATCGGCTGACGGCGAGGAGGGCAGCGCCGATGCAAAGCCCGCGCGTCATGGCCGGGCGGGCAAGAAAATCTCGATCACGCCGTACATAGAGGCCGCCCAGGTCGCCACCGCGCAGCTTTCGCCGGTACACGATACGGTGACTTACACCACGCTCGCCGTGGGGGCGGACTTGTCGGCCCAGGGCCGCAACACGCAGGCCGCCGCCTCGCTGCGCTATGAGCGCCGCATCGGCTATGGCAAAAGCGCCAGCGCCGATGTGATCAGCGGCGTGGCACGGGTTTCCGCCGCCGTGGTGCCGCATGTCCTGACGATCGAGGGCGGCGCGCTGGCCACCCGCACGCGGATCGACGGCAATGGTTCGTCCACCATCGGCACACCGCTGGGCAACGGCAATTCGGCGCAGCTCTATTCGCTTTATGCCGGGCCGACGCTTACCACCCATGCGGGTGATGTCGCGGTCACCGGGCGGTATATGCTTGGCTATACGCAAGTCGGCACCGACAACGGCATAGTTACCACGCCGGGCGGCCCGGCGGTTGACGTGTTCGATCACAGTCTGGCCCACGACGCGCAGATCCATGCCGGCGTGCGCGCGGGCGAAGTGCTGCCGGTGGGGCTTGGCGTAGGCGGCGGGTTCTATCAGGAAGACATCTCCAACCTTGACCAGCGCGTGCGCGACATCAATCTACGCGCTGACGTAACCCTGCCGGTTTCCAGCGATATCGCACTGGTCGGCGGGGTCGGTTATGAGGACGTCACGGTTTCCAGCCGCGATGCCTTGCGCGATGGCGCGGGCAATCCGGTGATCGGCAGCAATGGCCGCTATGTTACAGACACCAGCGCCCCGCGCCGCTTGGCCTATGACACCAGCGGGCTGACGTGGGACGCTGGCGTGATGTGGCGGCCCAGCCGCCGTACCGCTCTGGAGGCGCACGTTGGCCGCCGATACGGCACGATCAGCTATTACGGCAGCTTTGCCTATTCGCCCAATTCGCGCAGCAGCCTGAACGTGGCGGTTTACGACAACGTGTCTGGCTTTGGCGGCCAGCTCAATCGCGCGCTTGCCGGTATGCCGACCCAGTTCGAGGCGGCGCGTAATCCGTTAACCGGCGATCTGGGCACTTGCCTGGTCAGCCTGGAAAAGGGCAACTGCCTGGGCGGCGCGCTTGGCTCAGTTCGTTCGGCTACCTTCCGTGGGCGCGGGGTGATGGCCAGCTACGGCGTCGATCTGGGCCGCCTGCAAGCCGGGATCGGCGCGGGCTATGATCGCCGAAAGTTCATCGCCGCACCTGGCACCGTGCTGGCATCGGCCAACGGCCTGACGGACGAGAACTGGTGGGTCGCCGCCAACCTTTCCGCGCGGCTTGATGCAAGGTCCTCGTTTGCCGCCAATGTCTGGGCCAAGTGGTTTGACACCAGCATCGGCGTGGGCGGCAGCGGCAGCGCATTTGGTGCCAGCGGAGCCTATAATCGCAACCTTTCCGACAACCTGACCGCCACGGCGGCGCTGGGGATCGAGGGGATCAACCAGCAGGCGCTGGCCGACGTATGGTCGGCATCGGCGTTGCTGGGCGTGCGCTATTCATTCTGAACGTATCTGACGGAGTAACAGGAATGTTTGACGACTTTTACGGGCTGACGGGCCGCCCATTCCAGCTCACGCCGGACCCCGCGTTCTATTTCGAGAGCGGCACGCACCGCAAGGCGCTGTCCTATCTCAGCTATGGGCTGGCGCAGGGCGAAGGCTTTGTCGTCATCACCGGTGAGGTCGGCGCGGGCAAATCGACGCTGGTGGCCCACCTGATGGCGACCATCGATCCCGCCCGGCTGACGGCGGCGCAGGTCGTTACCAGCGCGCTGGACGGCGAGGAGATCATCCACGTCGTCGCGCAGGCGTTCGGCCTGATGATCGAAGGGCATGACAAGGCCGCTGCGCTGGGGGCCATTGAAGGCTTCCTGCATGAAGAAGCCCGTGCCGGTCGGCGCTGTTTGCTGGTGGTGGACGAGGCGCAGAACCTTTCGGTCAGCGCGCTGGAAGAGCTGCGCATGCTGTCCAACTTCCAGCTTGGCGCGCATCCCCTGTTGCAGACGCTGCTGCTCGGCCAGCCAGAGTTCCGCGACACGCTGCAACACAGCCCCTTGCTGGAGCAGCTGCGCCAGCGGGTAATCGCCGCGCATCACCTTGATGCGATGGAGCCTGCCGAAGTGCAGCCTTACGTGGAACACCGGCTGAGCTGCGTCGGCTGGAAGAGCAATCCCAGCTTTGACCAGCGCGTGTTCACAGAACTTTACGCGGCCAGTGGCGGCGTGCCGCGCCGGATCAACCAGATCTTCAACCGCCTGCTGCTGTTGGGCGCGGTGGAAGAACGCACGCGGATCGACGCCAGCCTGCTTCAGCAAGTGCTGAGCGAACTGGCCGACGACAATGCCCTGCCGCTCAGCACCCGGCGTCCGCGTCCGGTGCCAATGCCCGCACCGCAGCCACTTTCGCGCCCGGTTGTGCAAGTCGCCCCCGTGGAAGAAGCACCCGCTGAGCCTGTGCCCGACTTTGCCGAAGCAATGGCCCACCGCGACGCGCAGATTGCCGAATTGCAGCAGGCGGTGCTGGAACTGGCCAACTCGGCGGAAAAGCCTGCGGTAGCTCCTCCTGTCCCGACGGCAGAGATCGATGCACTGAACCAGCGGATCAGCGAGTTGGAAACCCGGCTGAACGAACAGGAACAGACGGTGCGGCATACGCTGGCGATGCTGGTGGAATGGCTGGAAGCTGACCAGTCGATAGCTGCTTAGAGATTGGGGAAATCGGGACAATCCATCACCCCAAACCCGGCTACCCTGAGCTTGTCGAAGGGTCGTTCTTGCTCCTTCGGGCTAGGCATGGACCGAAGTTAAGAACAGCCCTTCGACAAGCTCAGGGTAGCCGGGTTTGGGGGGTAATTTTGAAGGTGTCTGGGATTTGGCCGACCATCCGATAATCAATGGCCTCTCAGTCGATGTCGAGGAGGCGTTTCAGGTTGGCGCCTTTGAAAACGTCATCCCGCGCGGGCAGTGGGATGGGCTGGAATCGCGCGTTGAAGCCAACTGCGACCGCATCCTGACGCTGTTTGACGATGCCGGGGCCAAGGCGACGTTCTTCACACTCGGCTGGGTGGCGCAGCGTCATCCGGCGATGATGCGGCGGATTGCCGCGCAGGGCCACGAAATCGCCAGCCACGGCTGGGACCACGCCCGCGTCTTCACGCTTGGCGCAGAGGCCTTTGCACAAGATCTGGTGAAGAGCCGCAAGGCGATCGAGGATGCCAGTGGGCAAGCGGTGACCGGCTATCGCGCGCCCAGCTTTTCCATCGATCAGCGCACGCCCTGGGCATTCGAGGTGCTGGCCGAGCAAGGCTATGCCTATTCCTCAAGCGTCGCACCCATTGCACACGATCACTATGGCTGGCGCGCAGCGCCGCGCTTTGCCTTTCGCCCATTGGCCGACGCGCCGCTGGTGGAAATTCCGGTGACCACGGCGGAACTGGCCGGGCGGCGGCTGGCGGCTGGCGGCGGCGGGTTTTTCCGGGTGCTGCCATATGCCTTTTCGCGCTGGGCCATCGGTCAGGTCAACATGCGCGATCAGCGCCCCGGCGTGTTCTATTTCCATCCGTGGGAGGTTGATCCGGATCAGCCGCGCGTGGCGGGTGCGCCGCTCAAGTCCAACCTGCGGCATTACACCAATCTGGGCGTCATGGCCGACAAGCTGCGCCTGCTGCTGCGCGATTTTGCCTGGGGGCGGATGGACAGTCTGGCGGCGATAGAGGCGGCGCGGATTGCCCCGCAGCGGCAGGCCGCATGAACGCGCCGTTCCATATAGCGCCCGCCCCTATGCGACTGGCCGTGGTGCGATTGGCCGACCTGGCCGATGCGGAAGAGGCGCACCGGATCGAGGCGTTTCTGGCCGATCACCCGCAGGCCACCGCGTTCCACCGCCCGGCGTGGCTTCAGGCAGTGGCGCAAGGCACGAGCAATCCGGCGCTGGCGCTGATCGCCGAACGAGGGAGCCAGCTTTGCGCCTATCTGCCGCTCAGCGATGTACACTCGCCGATCTTCGGACGCATGCTGGCGAGCAGCGGCTTTGCCGTCGGCGGCGGGTTGCTGCTGGCCGGGGGCCAAGCTGATCCTATGTTCGCCGCGCTAGAGGAACTGGCGCTGCGCCGGTCCATCCCGGCGGCGGAACTGCGCGGCGGGGAACTGCCTCAAGGGCGCACGGGCTGGACGATCAAGACGACCTCGCACTGCGGTTTCGTCGCACCGCTCGCTGCCGACGACGAGGCGCAATTGCTCGCCATCCCGCGCAAGCAGCGGGCCGAAGTGCGGAAGGGGTTGGCGAACGATCTGACGGTTGAGACAGGCACCGCCCCGCGTGACCGGGCATGGCACTACGCCGTCTATGCCGAATCGGTGCGTAACCTTGGCACGCCGGTGTTCCCTCGCGCGCTGTTCGATGCGGTGCTGGACCGGTTCGGAATCGATGCGGATATCCTGACGGTGCTGAGCCAAGGCCAGCCCGTCGCCAGCGTGCTGTCGCTCTATCATCGCGGCGCGGTGCTGCCCTATTGGGGCGGCGGTACATGGGAAGCACGGCGGCTGCGCGCCAATGACCGGATGTATTTCGAACTGATGCGCCATGCCCGCCAGCGCGGCTGCACGGCGTTTGACTTTGGCCGGTCCAAGACCGGCAGCGGCGCGTTCGATTTCAAGCGCAACTGGGGCTTTGAACCGCAGCCGCTGGCCTATGCTGCATGGACCGCTCCGGGCGCCGAAGCGCGCGACGCCGACCCGACCAGCGCGCGTCATGCCGCCCAGATCGCGCTTTGGCGGCGGCTGCCTTTGCGCATCGCAAATCTGCTGGGACCGTGGATTTCCCGGGGGCTGGGATGAGCGGCGGAGAAATCCTGTTCATCGCGCACCGCATCCCGTTTCCGCCCGATCGCGGTGACAAGATCCGTTCGCACCATGTGCTGAAAGCTCTGGCCCGCCTTGCCCCGATGCATGTCGCGACGTTTGCCGACGATGAGGCAGACGCCGCTGCCGAGGCTGACCTTGCCACTGTGGCCGCCAGTTACCGCCTGATCCAGCGCCGCAAGCCTGTGCTGCGCGCCGGGCTTGAGGCGGTGGCCAGCGGCAGGCCCGTCAGCCTGACCGCCTTCCACGACCCCTTGCTGGCCGAATATATCAGCGAGACAATCCGCAGCCGCAACATAGCCGCCATCTACGTCTTTTCCGGCCAGATGGGTCAATATGTGCCTGCGGATTTCGCTGGCCGGGTGATCCTTGATTTCGTCGATGCGGATTCGGCCAAGTTCGCGGCTTATGCCAAATCCGGGCACCTGCCCTCGCGCTGGGTGAACCGGCGCGAGGCGCGGCTGTTGCGGAGCGAGGAAGCGCGGCTGGTCCGCCGCGCCCACGCCAGCCTGCTGATCTCGGACGAGGAAGCCGCGCTGTTCGCCAGCCGCCTGACCGAAACCGAGCGGAGTGGCGCGCGGATCGCGGTGCTGCGCAACGGGATAGATCTGGCCCAGTTCGATCCCTTCGCCACCGCGCCGCAGGCTGAGCTTGCAAGCATTCCCGCGCCCCGGCTGATCTTTTCGGGCCAGATGGACTATGCGCCAAACATCACCGCCGCTCTGCGCGCCGCTCGGCGGATCATGCCCAAAGTGCGGGCCGCCTTTCCGGATGCCACCTTGCACATTGTTGGCCGCAAGCCGACCGCACAGGTGCTGGCGCTTGATGGGCTGAACGGCTGCAAGGTCTGGGGCCGGGTGGATGACATGCCCGCGTGGCTGCGCGCGGCGGATCTGGCGCTGGTGCCGCTGGAGATCGCGCGCGGGGTGCAGAACAAGGTGCTTGAGGCGATGGCTATGGCCTTGCCCGTCGTCGCCTCGGTGGGCGCGGCAACTGGAATAGGGGCCGAGCCGGGCCGTGAGATTGCCGTGGGCGAGAGCGACGAACAGATCGCCAGCCATGCCATAGCCCTGCTGCGTGACCGCCAGCGGGCGCTGACGATGGGCCTAGCCGCGCGCCGCTATGTCGAGCGGCAGCGCAACTGGGATGCGGTGCTGGCGGGCTTGCCTGAACTGATCGGACCGCTTGGTCCGCAGGTGCGCGATGTTGCCTGATACAAGCGAATACGAAAAGCCCCTCCTCTTTAGGGGAGGGGTTGGGGTGGGGTCTGTCGCCAATCCGCAGCGTAATGTGTTGACGAAAGACCCCACCCCCAACCCCTCCCCTGAAGGGGAGGGGGGAAGACTGGAACCTGTCGCGAACGTACCTGTCCACTGGCAAAAGGCCGCCATGACGCTCGCCGCCGTCTGTGCCGCGCTGATCCTGCTGTTTGCCAAAGACTGGTCGGCGATGGCCGGGCAGTGGTGGAACAGTTCGACTTACACCCACGTCCTGCTGGTCCCCGCGATCATCGCCTGGCTGGTTTGGCAACGCTGGCCCCAGTTGCAGCATTTGCGGCCCAGTGGCTGGTGGCCCGGTCTGGCCTTGCTGGGCGGGGCGCTGTTGTTCTGGGTGCTGGGTGCGTTCTCCGGACTGGACCTTGCCCGCCAGCTTGGCGCAACGGGCGTGCTGGCTGCCGCGACGCTGACTCTGCTGGGGCCGAAAGTGGGCGCGGCGCTGGCGTTCCCGCTGTTCTACATGCTGTTTCTGGTGCCGATGGGCGACGAATTGATCGCGCCGCTGCAACTGATAACCGCAGAAATTACGGTCGGGCTGGTGCGGCTTACGCATATTCCGGCAGTGATCGACGGGGTGTTCATCAACACGCCTGCCGGGCTGTTCGAAGTGGCAGAGGCCTGTTCGGGCGTGAAGTTCCTGATCGCCATGATCGCATTCGGCGCGCTGGTTTGCGGGGTATGCTTCTCAAGCTGGCCCCGTCGTGCTGCCTTCATGGCGCTGGCCGTTGTCCTGCCGATCCTGGCCAATGGTGTGCGCGCCTGGGGGACGATCTTTATCGCCCAGTACAAGGGCGCGGAAGCGGCGACCGGGATCGATCACGTCATCTATGGCTGGTTCTTTTTCGCGCTGGTGATCTCGCTGCTGATCGCGATTGGCTGGCGGTTTTTTGACCGTGCGCCCGATGCGGTGCCGGTCGATGCGGGCGTGCTGGAGGCCTCACCGCTGCTGACCCGGCTTGAGATGCTGCGCATCTCGCGCGGTGCGGGGCTGGGTATGATTGCGGCAATGGCGGTCACCGCGCAAGGCTGGGCCTTTGCCGCTGACCGGCTCAGCGCGCCATTGCCGGGGCAGATTTTCCTGCCTGAAGTGCCAGGTTGGCATCGGGTCGATTTTGCCCCCGCCACCCCTTGGCAACCGCGTGCAACCGGTGCGAACCACCGCCTGCTGGGCAGCTATGCCGATGGCAAGGGCCACAAGGTTGATGTGTTCTATGCGCTATATTCCGGCCAGACCGACGGGCGGGAGGCAGGCGGTTTCGGGCAAGGCGCGCTGACACCCGATACGCCGTGGTCGTGGCTTGCGCCCGGTCCGCAAGTGGCCGATGCCCACACAGACCGCCTGCTGTCGCGCAGCGGGACCGAGCGGTTGGCGGAAACGCGCTATCGCACCGGCGCATTGCTGACCGGCAGCAACATGCGGCTGAAACTGGCCAATACCGCCGACCGCCTGCTGCTGCGCGACCGGGCGACCATGCTGCTGATCCTGTCGGCTGAAAAGCACGGTGGCACAGAACCCGAGCAATCGATCGCCGCCTTCCGCCACTCCGCCGCGCCGCTGGATGCGTGGATGGACCGGATCGGCGGGGTGCGTTAGGCAATTTATATGTGCGGAATAGCCGGAATTTTTCACCTTATCGCGCCCAAGCCGGTCGATCCGCTTCGGGTCGAGCGGATGTGCGATGCCATCGCGCACCGGGGGCCTGATGGCGCGGCGGTATGGACGGCGCCGGGGGTAGGGCTGGGCCACCGCCGGTTGTCGATCATCGACATCGCCGGATCGCCGCAGCCGATGGCATCCACTGACGGCGCAGCGATGCTGGTGTTCAACGGCGAGATCTACAATTACCGCGAACTGCGCGCCGAACTGGCGGCGCAAGGCGCGGTGTTTCATACCGATGGCGACAGCGAGGTGATCCTTGCGGCCTATCAGCGATGGGGCGTGGATTGCCTGCCGCGCCTTTCAGGCATGTTTGCCTTTGCCATTTACGACTTGCGAGAACGCACGCTGTTTCTGGCGCGCGACCGGCTGGGGGTAAAGCCGCTGTACCTTGCCCCGCTCAGCGATGGCAGCGTGGCCTTTGCTTCGGAATTGAAGGCCTTGTGCGCGCATCCACTGCTCCGCCGCGAGGTGGACCCGCTGGCGGTGGAGGATTACCTCACCTGGGGGTTCGTGCCGGATACGCGCTGCATCCTCAAGGGCGTGGAGAAGCTGGCCGCCGGGCATTATCTGCTGCTGCGCCAGGGCGCGCCGATGCCGCGAGCGGTGCAGTGGTGGGACGTTTCCTTTACCGAGCGTCGGCGCGAAAAGCCTGCCGATCTGGAGGAGGAATTGCTCCACCTGCTACGTGATGCGGTAACTTCGCGCATGGTGGCCGACGTACCGCTGGGGGCTTTCCTGTCGGGCGGGGTGGACAGCTCCAGCGTCGTCGCGCTGATGGCCGAGGCGAGCGGCCAGCCGGTCAAGACCTGCTCAATTGGCTTTGACGCCAAGGGGCTGGACGAGAGTAATTATGCCGCCGCAATCGCCCGGCAGTTTGCCACCGATCACCGCAGCCGCGTGGTTTCGGCGGACGATTTTGACCATATCGACATGCTGGCGGCGATGTTCGACGAGCCGTTCGCAGATGCGTCTGCCCTGCCGACATGGCGAGTGTGCCAGCTTGCGCGAGAGCAGGTGACCGTGGCGCTTTCGGGCGACGGCGCGGACGAGGCTTTTGCCGGGTATCGCCGCCACCGCTTCCAACATGGCGAGGACCGGGTGCGTAGCCTGCTGCCACAAGGCCTGCGCGGGCCGCTGCTGGGCGGGTTGGGGGCGATATACCCCAAGGCCGACTGGGCGCCGCGCCCCTTGCGGGCAAAAACGACGCTGCTGTCGCTGGCAGGCAGCAGCGAGGAAGGCTATGCGCGGGCGCTGTCTGTCGTGCCGCCGGACTTACGCGATGCACTCTACAGCCCCGATTTCCTCGCCCTGCGCGGCGATTACCGGGGAGAGCAGCCGCTGATGGCGTTAATGAACAAGGCCCCCGCGCGATCGGGTCTGGACCGGGCGCAATATGCCGATCTCAAGTTCTGGATGCCGGGCGATATCCTGACCAAGGTTGACCGCGCATCGATGGCTGTCAGCCTGGAAGCGCGCGAGCCGCTGCTCGATCACCGGTTGATCGAATTCGCCGCCAGCCTGCCGGAATCCGTGCGTATCCGGCGCGGGCAGGGCAAGTGGCTGATGAAGCAGACGATGCGGCGCTATCTGCCCGATGACATCCTGTTTCGGCCCAAGCAAGGCTTCGTCACGCCGATCGCGCAATGGTTTCGCGGGCCGCTGGCAGGCACCGCACGCAGCATCGCAAACAGCGCACCACTGGCCCGGACCGGGTGGTTCGTTGCCGAGCGACTAGGGGAAATTGCGGAGGCACACATCGCGGGCCGCGCCGACCATTCGCGGCTGCTGTGGCAACTGGTGATGCTGGACCGTTCACTTGCGGGGCTTGGACTCGCCTGAGCGGGCGCGGCTTTGCAACGGGATGTTGCGCAACATGGTAAGCGGATCTTAACGCATTTTACATAGAGCTGTGGAGTAGCAAAGGGTCAAAGCACAGCTTTAATGCGGGCGTTCATCAAAAATCCCCTGGTCGTGGCCACGATGATAGCCTGCCTTTTCGGGCTGCTGCTGTTTGATGAGCCGATCGATCACATCTACTGGAATGTCCGCTCACGCTTTGGCACCACCGAAGCGCCGAAGTCCATAATTCTGGTCAATGTCGATGTTGGTGACCGGGGTATTTTGACTGGTGCCGATCAGGTGCGGTTGGTCAAGGTTTTGGGCGAGCAATTGCCTCAAAAGATCTATTTCGATCTGCCGACCGACATCCCGGAGAAGGCGGCGCTCGCTCACGAATTTCGGGAGCTTGGCGATAAGGTGAAGATTGTCGTTCGCTCGGCCAAGGCGGGCGTGGACAAGCGCGAGGAGTTGGAAGTTCCCGATCCGGCCTTGTTCGGCAACACTGGAATCGCCTACTCGGTATTGCCTTTGAATTTCATGCGTTATGTTGTTTCAGAGCCAACGGCCGTTTCTGTTCAAGGAAGAACTTATCCGACTTTTGCTTTTGACCTTGCCGGTGAAACGGGGCGGGTAGGCGATTCCCTGGTTCCCGATTACAGCATCGATCCCCTGTCGCTCAGGCAGATTTCGGCAGAGCAGATTTTCAAGGGCAGAGTTGCACCCGGACTGCTTGCCGGACGAACGCTGATTATAGCCAGCGCGCGTGCTCCCACGGGCGGCTATGTCGGCTATTTTGGGCATAGTCGCGTTAACCCGGTGATCGTCGATATTGCCGGTGCCGTAAGTGCACGCGCTGGTCCGACCTTCAGCCTGGGCCGATTGCCACTTTTGCTGTTGCTGCTCGCCAGTGTCAGCCTCGCCAACCGGATCAGGCGCAAGCGGGTGCGCTGGTCGGTCCATGCGACCATTGTCGCGGGCATCTTCTTGGTGCCAGTAAGCTTGCAGACGGTCGGCCTCTATAGCAGTCCGTCATCGGCGCTGATTACTGCCGGGATATATGGCGGTATCAGGTTGTGGACCAAATGGCGGCGGCGGGTGCAGCATACCAGCGCCTCGGGCCTGCCCAATTTTGCCGCCTTTTCGGATCATGCGATTCCGATTGGCCATGACATCATCGTAGCCACGATCGCCCGCTACGAAGAATTTCTCGCGACACTGCCGTCAGGCCTGCACGGTGAGTGCGCGCGGCAAGTCGCCCGGCGCTTCAGCGTCGTAAATCCGGGCGCGCAGATATTTCATGGCGAAGGCGGGCATTTCGCCTGGACAGAGCCTTCCGCCGCTCCCGAACAGCAGATCGAGCATTTCGAAGGTCTGCGCGCCCTGTTTTCCGCCCCGCTGCTGGTTGGTGGGCAGATGTTCGATACCAACGTCCATTTTGGCGTTGACCGCAATTCCGATCTGGATGCCTCTGCGCGGCTTAATACCGCACTTGCCAGTGCCGGTGAGGCGCTTGCGAGCGGCCGGACGATCGAGCAGTTCGAGGCGAAGCGACTGGCCGATGCGCCGTGGGAGCTATCGCTCATGGCCCGTATCGACGAAGGGCTGAAGAACGGCGACATCTGGCTAGCGTATCAGCCGCAGTGGGATTACCGCGAGATGCGCATCAGCGGCGCCGAGGCGCTGATCCGCTGGAACGACCCGCAGCGCGGCGCAATCCGCCCCGATGCCTTCATCATGCAGGCCGAAAAAGCGGGACGGATCGACGCCCTGACCTGGTGGGTAATGGAGCAGGCAATTACTGCCGCCGAAGATATCAGCGCGCTCGGCCCGGATTTCCAGATGAGCATCAACTTGTCGGCCCAGCTGGTCGACAAGCGTTCGCTGATCAGCTCAGTGTCCGAAATCGCCCGGCGGCGCGGCATTGATTGCCGTCAATTCACCATCGAGATTACCGAGACCGCCAGCGTCTATAATCGCCCGGCAGCCGTGGCCAACCTGCAGCAGTTGCGGGCTATGGGCTTTCGTCTGTCGATCGACGATTTCGGCACTGGCGAATCGAGCCTGCTCTATCTGGCGGAACTTCCCAGCGACGAACTGAAAGTCGACCAGCACTTTGTCGCCAAGATACTCACCCATGAACGTGAGCGTCATATCGTTGCCAGCACCATCGGCCTTGCCCACGCTCTGGGGCAGACCGTAGTGGCCGAAGGGATCGAGGATCAGGCCACTTTCGAACTGCTGCGCAGCCTGGGCTGCGACACGGCCCAAGGATACTACATAGCCCGGCCCGAGACCCTGGCACAGCTCCGCACACGATATCTGGCGCTGCGCGATTCAGGAGGACGAATGTTTACAGCTTGTTAACCACGAAACCAAATGTTAACCATGTAACTGCAAATGTTGCATGGAGAATCGCAATGTCCAGTGGTTGGTCAATTTGGTCGTGGTTGATGGACTGAACCAACCTGTTGTTTCAGCGTGACTTTTTAAGTGGCGTTGGAACTGGTTGGTCGGCGGAGACGGTCCGGTGCGAATCGGAATGGTTAATCGCCCAGAATTCACGATAATTTGCCCACGCGGCGAATATATCGAATTTAGCGCCCCGGAACTGCTGTTCCGGGGCGCTTTTATTTGGCGGTTCTTTCAGACTTTGGCCGCTGTGGCCAAGCGGTGCGGTCAGAGTGCGTCGACCATCACGACTTCGGTATCGTCGATAGCTTCGACGCGCAGTTGAGTCTCGCCGGTTATGGCCACGCCGTCACGCGCCTGCGCTTCCACTTCGTTAACCCTGATGCGCCCGGTCGGAGCGACCAGATACTGGTGGCGTGAAGGATCGAGGGTGTATTCCGCCGTCTGTCCCGCGCTGAGCGTAGCGGCCAGAACCTTGGCGTTGGCACGGATCGGCAATGCGCCGTCCGACTCGGCATTGCCGCTGGCGACAATGCTCCACTTGCCCGACCGCGTTCCGCGCGGGAATTCGCGCTGGCCCCAGCTTGGCTGACCGCCTGCGTGATCGGGCATGATCCAGATTTGGAACAGCGTGGTAGTTTCGTCCTCATGGTTATATTCGGCGTGGACGATGCCGGTGCCCGCGCTCATCACCTGGACGTCGCCGGCGCCGGTGCGGCCCTTGTTGCCCTGGCTATCCTCATGGCTGATCGCGCCGGAGCGGACGAAAGTGATAATCTCCATGTCGCGGTGCGGGTGCGGATCGAACCCGGTTTGCGCGGCGATGCTATCGTCGTTCCACACCCGGATATTGCCCCAGCCCATGCGGTCCGGATCGCGGTAACTGGCAAAGCTGAAATGATGGCGGGCATCAAGCCAGCCGTGATCGGCGTGGCCAAGACCGGCAAAGGGACGGACTTCAATCATTTTCGGGATCCACCTCGGCGGGGAGTTACCGCCGGAATCCGACTCAAGTGGGGCGGGTTGGCTGTTTTGCAAGGCCTAGAAAGCCTTGCGCACCCCTGCAAATACGCCCCGGCGTGCACCGTACTGCGGCGCTCCCAAGCCGACGCCCGAGCCATCGCGGATCAGGTACGAGGAATCGAACAGGTTGACCACGTCCAGCCGCAGCGACAAGCCTTTCAGAAATCCGCCGCCGGTAAAGTTCTGCGCAACGCCCAGATTGGCGGTGAAATATCCCGGCAGCTTGCCCCCGTTGGGAACGATGCCCAGCGGATCATCGGTACGCAGGCCGTCACCGTATAGAAAATCAACCGCCGGAACCAGAGTGCCCATGCCGTTGCGAATCGTGACGCTGCCGCCTCCCGAAGCGGTCCAGCGCTGCGAGTGGTCAGTAAAAATGCTGTGCCCGGCGATATAGGCGAGTTCGTCAGCGCCGAAAAAGAATTGGCTGGAGACGATGTCGCGGCCTGTTTGCTGCCCGCGCGCGAGATTGCCATAAAGCGATACCGGGCCATGCTTGTAGCTGGCGCTGAGTTCCACTCCCCAAGCGCGGCCAGTGGCGTAATTGAACGGCGAGAGCACCAGCGATGATCCGAACTGGCCGTCGTCCAGCAGATTGCGCTTGGCCTTGTAATAGGCGTCAATCGCCAGGGTCAGGTCGCCCAGACGTTGCTCAACACCGCCGTCAATGTAGTGCTCGCGTTCAGCGCGCACTGGATCGTTCGCCAGCGTTTCTGCGGCCTTGGTGGTGCCGACCAGCTGCGCAAGAACGCTGCCGCCGATGGATTGCTGCGGCGGCGGGGTAAAGTTGCGCGCATAACCGAGGTGGAATGTCGTCGCTGTCCCGGGCTTCCACACCAGGTTCACGCGGGGGCTGACTTGCTGTTCGCGCGTATAGGCGCGCACAGCATCGAAGCGCAGGCCATAATTGACCGTCAGTACGGGCGAAAGTTGCCATTCGTCCTGCACGTATAGCCCATAAAGCTGGCCGGTCATGACGGCCCTTTCCAGCACGGTCTGGGCTGCATCGCTGGCCTGCAAGCCATTGGTCCCCAGCACGAACAGCCGCGAATCGATTGCGGTGCGCGTCCGCTCGTTCTGGAAGAAAGCGCCAAAGCGCAGGGTGTGCGCTTCCGACGCGGCATAGCTGCCGTCGGCCTGCAAGCCCCAAGCCAGGCTGGAGAGACGGGTCTGGTCGGCAAATCCATTGAAGATCAGGTCACCGCCCAAGGGATCAGGCATGAACCGCGTTTGCGAATAACGCACGAATGGCGCGACCTGGAAATTGACTGCGTTCCCCGCGTACTGCCAAGCGGCGACGCCGTAATGGGTGATCTCTCGCTGGTTCTGGTCAAGCGTGGCGGAATCGAAGCTCGACCGTCCGTTCAGTGTGAACGCCGGGGTCTGGCCGGGAAGGTTCGGTATCTGGAAAGTGCCAATGGCGGTGCCGCCGAACAGCGTCAGGCGGCTGGAGTCTGACAAAACATCCGAAAGATAACCGAACGCGCGGTATTGAGCCGTGCGGTCGTGGATGGCGCTGCGCCCCGGCAGCGGGTTTTCGACGCCAAGATCGTTCTGGAGATAGCTGCCGGACACGAAATAGCTGAGGCTGCCTGCCGATCCGTGCAGCGAGGCGCTCGGCTGGATGGTGCCGTGACTGCCGCCGTAATAGCCGACATCGCCGCCGTTTTCGAACGCGGTGGTCCGGGTCTTCAGGCTGATGACTCCCGACGTGCGATAGCCGTATTGGGCAGGCAGGGTGCCGGTAATGAGTTCGATCGAGTCCGCCACGCGAGGGTCAAAGGTCTGGCCGAATCCCGAGATGCCTTCGGGAACGATAACCCCGTTCAGGCGGTATTGCAGGTTGCCGTGCTCGTTGCGCACGTGAACCGCGCCATAGCTGTCCTGCGTCACGCCGGGGGCCTGGAGCAGGACTTGCGACAGGCCGCGGTCTGCGCCGCCGGGCTGGCTGTCCAGCACTGTGCGGTCAAAGTCGTATTGGCTGGCCCCCAATGCCGCCTGAATCGAATCACGTGCCCGGTCCAGCCGGTGGGCGGTAACGACGATGGCGTTATCGGTGGGTCCATCATCGGCGGCAGGCGCGGGCGGGGTGGCTTGAGCCAGCGCAGTGCCGGGCAACAGGGGCAGGGCAAGGCATAGAGCAAGGCTTAGGGAAGGGGCGGTGAACAACTTGCGCAAGGGGGATGACCTTCAACTGGATGAAGCATCCGACTATTAGATATGATACAACATATCAAGTGCGTTGGTCGATAGCTGAAGGCGATCCGTCGCACTGGTGGCAGTTCCGGGAGGGAAGTCAGTCTGCGGTGTGCTCTGCAGGGCGCTGCGGCAGCATCCAGATCATAAGCACGATGGCCACCAGCAGAACCGCAGAAGCAACCGGGCGGCTGAAATCCAGCCCGCCCTGATCCAGCGGCTTGTCAAGGAAATCGCCGACTGTCGCGCCCAGCGGCCGGGTAAAGATGAACGCCGCCCAGAACAGCACCACATGGCTCACCGCGCGGAAATAATAGAGCCCGGCCAGCAGCGTCATGATCAATCCGAACACCAGCGCCCCGCCCAGATAGCCAAGCCCGCCGTCGTCCGCCGCCCAGTCACCCAGCGCCGTACCCAGCGTTTGCGACAGGGTTATCGTCGCCCAATAGAAGCCTTCCGCGCGGGCGCTGGCGATGCGGTTGACCGACACCGTGCCCATTGTCCGGTGCCACACCAGCAGGCTCATCAAAACCAGCGCCAACAGCAGCGCGGAACCACCTGTATAGCCGATACCGAGCGACCGGGTTGCGAAGTCGGCCATTGTCGTCCCCGCCGTGGTCGAGGCGATGATCGTGGTCCAGTAGAGCGCGGGGTGGAATCCCTTCGCACGGATCTGCGCCGCAACCAGCAGCACCAGCGGGACTATGAAGATCACGCTGCTGGCGAGATAGCCCAGGTCATACGTCATCGAGAGCGTGTCGCCGCCCGTCTCTCCCAGCGTGGTGGCCAGGATCTTGATCGCCCAGAACCCCAGCGTGATCGCCGGAACCTTGCTGAGCGTGGCGGCGAGGTCAGGTTGGCTTGTCATTGCTCATTCCTCTCCGTGGCCGAGCGCGAGGTAATCGTCGCTCTGCATTTCCATCAGGCGGCTGATGGTGCGGTCGAACTCGAATCGTCCGCCTTCATTGCCCTTGCCGTCTGCGGCGTAAAGCTGGTCAGGCGGGGCTGCGGCGGTGGCCAGCAGCTTGACCTTGTGTTCATAGAGCGCGTCAATCAGCGTGACGAAACGCGCGGTTTCATTGCGCAAATCAGGGCCAAGCAGCGGAATGCCGACAATGATGACGGTGTGATAAGCCTGCGCAATGGCCAGGTAATCCGCCGCGCCGCGCGCCTCGGCGCAGAGCCGCTTGAAGCTGAATACGGCCACGCCTTTCAGGCTTTTTGGCACATGCAGCTTGCGCCCGCGGCCAAGGTCAAGCTCGGCTGACGGTACATGCTCGCTGTCTTCAGGCGAATAGTCGGTCAGGCGGAAGAAAGCCTCGCGCACTTGAGCGGTTGCGGCGTCACCCAGCGGCGAATGCCAGGTGGCCATGCCGCCCAGCCGCTCCAGCCGGTAATCGACCGGGCCGTTCAGCGCCATGACATCCAGCTCGCGCTCGATCAGGGCGATGAAGGGCAGGAAGTGTTCGCGGTTGAGGCCGTCCTTGTAAAGCTGTCCCGGCGCTCGGTTGGAAGTGGTCACCACCGTTACCCCGTGATCAAGGATCAGCGAGGTGAACAACCGGCTCATGATCATGGCGTCGGCGGAGTTGTTGACCACCATCTCGTCAAAAGCCAGCACGCGAAAGCCACTGGCCAGCCGCGCGGCGACGGGCATGATCGGGTCGCCAGCCTCTTTCTTGCGCTCCTCACGCAAGAGCGCGTGAACTTCGAGCATGAAGGCGTGGAAGTGGACGCGGCGCTTTTCGGGGATCGCCAGACACGCATGGAACAGGTCCATCAGCATCGACTTGCCGCGTCCGACGCCGCCCCACAGATAGACGCCGCGCGGACGCTGCGGCTTGCGAGCGAACAGTTTGCCAAGCAGCCCGCCCGAGGAGGGCACCGCTTCCAGTTCCTGTTGCAACACGGCCAGCCGCGCGGCGGCGGCGGCCTGCTGCGCATCCGGCTTTAATTGGCCCACAGCAACCAGCGCCTGATAACGCTCGTTCAGCCCGGCCATCTGCCGCAGTACCCGGCCTGACCTCAGACGTGCCGTTCTGCCGCCATCTTCTTGATTTCGGCAATCGCCCGCGCCGGCGACAGGCCCTTGGGGCAGACGTTGGCGCAGTTCATGATCGTGTGGCAGCGATAGAGGCGGAAGGGGTCTTCCAGTTCGTCCAGCCGTTCGCCGGTCATCTCGTCACGGCTGTCAGCCAGCCAGCGATAGGCTTGCAGCAGGATTGCCGGGCCAAGGAACTTGTCGGAGTTCCACCAGTAACTGGGGCACGAGGTAGAGCAGCAGGCGCACAGGATGCATTCGTACAGCCCGTCCAGCTTTTCGCGCTGGGCGGGGCTTTGCAGGCGCTCCTTGCCCGAAGGCGTGGTGCTGACGGTTTGCAGCCACGGCTTGATCGAGGCGTACTGGGCATAGAAATGCGTGAAATCCGGAACCAGATCCTTGATCACGTCCATGTGCGGCAGCGGGGTAATCTTGACGTCGCCCTTTAGGTCTTCGATCGCGGTGGTGCAGGCAAGGCCGTTGCGGCCATTGATGTTCATCGCGCAGGAACCGCAGATGCCTTCGCGGCACGAACGGCGGAAGGTAAGGCTGGGGTCAGCATCGGTCTTCATCGCGATCAGCGCGTCGAGCACCATCGGTCCGCAGGTTTCCAGATTGATCTCGAATGTGTCGTAACGCGGATTCTCGCCGCTGTCGGGATCATAGCGATAGACCGTGAACTTCTTCACCTTGTTGGCACCGGGCGCCTTGTGATGACGGCCTTTGCCAGTGATCTTGCTGATCGCGTCGGGGAAGAAGTCTGCCATGCTACCATTCCGTCAGATTGCGGTTCCCGGTCTCTCTAGCGATTCATCGCAGGCAGGCAAGGGTCAACGCGATCTCTCCTGGCCTGATCCTGACGAAAACAGCGGGCGACAAACTGCCCGCCGCGACCAAGGCGCGGGTCAAGGCGATGCAGATGCTGACGACCGACGGCGAGGAGCGGCATATCGTAGATGCCATGCTGTTTCTAACGTCTGACAAGGCCGCCTTCGTTACCGGGGAAACCTTGCGGGTAACCGGCGGGATGGCCGCAGGGGTTTGACCGGCGCTGCGATGCGCGGCAAACTGGACGTTCATACAGGGATTGAGGAAGCATCACCCATGACCGAGCATTTCATCCGCCCAGACGTGCAAGCCTATCTCGACATGATAAAGGCCATGTCGCGTCCGGCGATGAGCGATGCACTGGTCGCGATGATGCGCCAGATGCCGCCAGAGATGATGCCCTCGCAGGATTTGCCGGTTGGTGAACTGGCAGAGATTCGCGACTTTGCCATGCCGGGGCCAGCGGGCGAGATTGCGCTGCGCCTGTTCGATGTGCGGGCCGAGCGCGAGCCTGGCCCGGTCGTGGTGTTCTTCCACGGGGGCGGGTTCGTCGTCGGCAGCATTGAGACTCACGCGGCCTTGGCGGCAGAAATATCGCGCGGGTTGGACCTGCCCGTCGTCTCGGTCGAATACCGCCTCGCGCCCGAGCACAAGTGGCCCGCAGGCCCTGACGATGCCGAAGCAGCGGCGCGGTGGATTGCCGGGAATGGCTTGGCTGCACTGGGCCGCGAGCTTACCGGGCTGGTGCTGTGCGGAGACAGTGCGGGCGGCAACCTGACTGCGGTAACTGCGATGGCCCTGCGTGATACACCTGCCGCGCTGCCGGTAGTGTTGCAACTGGCGATCTATCCCGTCGCAGGCCGACCGGGCGATCATCCATCTTATTCAATCTTCGGCGAAGGTTTTGCCCTGGACGGCAATGACATGGCCTATTTCGATAGCGCCTATGCTTCGGACAAGGCCCACTGGCGCGGATCGCCTGCGGGGCATGACTTGTCGGGGATGCCGCCAGCGGTTGTCGTCACCGCCGGGCTCGATCCGCTGCGCGATGATGGCCGCGCCTATGCCGACAAGCTGGCTGCCGCCGGGGTTCCGGTACGCTACCACAACTTTGAAGGCACCATCCACGGCTTTGCCAGTTACCGGCAGCACCTCCCCTCGGCGCGGGACGATCTTGCAGAGGCGCTGGACATGGCCCGGGCGATGCTGCGCGGCGAAGAATAGCGCGGCCAATGCTGCTTATCTAAGCGGGATTACCCAAACGAAAAATCCCCCGGGTTTGCCGCCCGGGGGATTTTCTGTTTGCAGGATGGGTGTCTTATTCCCCGAAAGTCCGCTGCCACCAGCCGCGACGGGCGGGACCGCCATCGGCCTCGGCAGCGTCTGCCGGAGCGGCGGAAGCATCGTCGGTGGCAAGATCTTCTGCCACGGGCGTTTCCGCTGCCGGAGCAGCTTCGGGCGCTGCGGCTTCGACTACCGGCTCTGCCTTCTTGCGGCGCGAGCGAGCAGGTTTGGGCGCGTCAGGCTCTGCCTCAGCCGCAGGTTCGGCGTTTGCGATCGGCGCTTCTGCTTCAACAGGAGCTGCGGCAACTGCCTCGGCTTCGACATCGGCCTTCTTGCGGCGGGTGCGCTTTGTCTTTGCTTCGGCCACCGGTTCGGCGGCTTCTGGCTCAGCGGCGGCTTCTGCTGCCTCAGGAACGGCCTCCGCGTCGACCGGCTTGGGCTTGCGGCGGCTGCGTGAGCGGGGGGCGGCAGGCGCTTCCTCGGCTTCCGCTACCGTTTCGGACGCATCGTCAGCTGCCTGGACCACAGGTTCACTGTCTGACGTCTCGCCGTCCGACGTTTCACCGTCGGTGGCTTCGCCTTCCTCGCCGGCGTCGCTGCCGTCTTCGTTCCGGGCACGGCCACCACGGCGGCGGCGGCTGCGGCGGCGGCGCTTGCGCTGGCCCTCACCATCTTCATGGGCACCATCTTCGCCGCCTTCGTGGCCTTCGCTACGTTCATCGCCATCGCTTTCGCCCAGCGCCTCACCAGCTTCGCCAGCCTCACCGGCATCAACTGCTTCGCCGTCCTCGCCAGCCTCATTGGCAGCCTGTTCCTCGCGGGTGCGGTTACGACCACCACGGCGGCGGCGGCGGCGCTTGCCGCGACCTTCGCCATCAGCTTCGCCGTCCCGGCCAGCTTCGCTGTCGCGACCTGCTTCGCGCGGCTCGCGGCCACCTTCGCGGCGACCGCCGCTGCGCTCTTCGCGTTCCTCGCGTTCGTGGCGCGAATCCTCGTCGTCAAAATCCTCGTCCACGTCATAGGACAGGTCTTCTTCCGGCTCGATGATCGGCTCGAACTTCGGCATCGTGGTCGGGCGCGGGCCGGACGAGGCGACGCGCATCTTGGCGCCTTCGTTCTCACCCTCGGGAATCACTTCGACGCGAACGCCATAGCGGTCCTCGATCTCGGCAAGATCGGCGCGCTTGGCATTGAGCACGTAAACAGCAGCTTCCTGGCTGGCGTAGAGCGAGATCACAGTGCCCCGGCCCTTGGCAGCTTCGTCCTCGATCATGCGCAGCGATGAAAGACCGGCGCTGGATGCGGTGCGGACCAAGCCAGAACCGTCGCAATGCGGACAGTGCCGGGTCGTCGCCTCGACCACGCCGGTGCGCAGGCGCTGGCGGCTCATTTCCATCAGGCCAAAGCTGGATATGCGGCCAACCTGGATGCGGGCGCGGTCGTTCTTGAGTGCGTCCTTCATGGTCTTTTCAACCTTGCGGACGTTCGACCCGTATTCCATGTCGATGAAATCGATCACCACCAGCCCGGCCATGTCGCGCAGGCGAAGCTGGCGGGCGATTTCGCGCGCGGCTTCAAGGTTGGTGTTGAGCGCGGTCGCCTCGATACCGTGTTCCTTGGTGGAACGGCCCGAGTTGATGTCGATCGAAACCAGCGCCTCGGTCGGGTTGATGACCAGATAGCCGCCGCTTTTCAGCTGGACGACCGGATCGTACATCGCGGTCAACTGGTCTTCCGCGCCATATCGCTGGAACAGCGGCACCGGATCGGAATAGGCCTTCACCTTCTTGGCGTGGCTAGGCATCAGCAGCTTCATAAAGTCGCGGGCGGCGCGGTATCCGCCTTCGCCCTCGACGACCACTTCCTCGATGTCGCGGTTGTAGATGTCGCGGATGGCGCGCTTGATCAGGTCGCTGTCCGAATGGATCTGCGCCGGGGCGCTGCTGCTCAGCGTGCGCTCGCGGATTTCGTCCCACAGGCGGGCGAGGTAATCGAAGTCGCGCTTGATCTCGGTCTTGGTGCGCTGAAGTCCGGCAGTACGCACGATGCAGCCCATCGACTTGGGCAGGTCCATTTCGGCGACAATGCTCTTCAGGCGCTTGCGATCGGCGGCAGAGCTGATCTTGCGGCTGATACCGCCGCCGTGGCTGGAATTGGGCATGAGCACGCAATAACGGCCCGCGAGGCTGAGGTATGATGTCAGCGCCGCACCCTTGTTGCCGCGTTCTTCCTTGACGACCTGAACGAGCAGAACCTGGCGGCGCTGGATGACGTCCTGAATCTTGTAGCGGCGGCGCAGAGCCATGCGCTTGTCGCGCAGTTCGTCGGCCTGCTTGGCGCGGCCCTGCGAGCGGCCAGAGCTACCCTGACGGCGGCGACCGCGCTGCTGGCGCTGATTGTTGCGCCCGCCTTCTTCACCTTCTTCGGCCCCGGCTTCTTCGCCTTCTTCGGCTTCGTCGAGGTGGCCGTCTTCGATCGTGGCGACTTCATCCTTTTCGGAGGTGTCGATTTCGGTGACGCTGCCGAAGTCATCATCGTGATGTTCGTGCGTGGTCCCGGCAAAGTCATCGGCCAGCGATTCGCCTAGTTCATCGTCACCGACGAAATCTTCCTCACCCTCAGCCTCGGCGCGCAGTTCGGCTTCTTCTTCGGCATGTGCGGCTTCTTCGGCCAGAAGCGCGTCGCGGTCCTGCTTGGGGATCTGGTAATAGTCGGGATGGATTTCGCTGAAGGCGAGGAACCCGTGCCGGTTGCCGCCGAAATCGACGAAAGCCGCCTGCAACGAAGGTTCAACCCGGGTTACCTTGGCGAGGTAGATGTTGCCCTTGATCTGCTTGTGATCAGCAGATTCAAAGTCAAATTCCTCAATCCGGTTGCCCTTCAGTACCGCCACCCGGGTTTCTTCCTGGTGGCGCGCGTCGATCAGCATGCGCGTGGTCATAGTAAATTCTCCGTGCGCGCCGTTCGTCTGCCATCAGGGGCAAAGCCCCCGGATGCAGGGCGGCGCGATCATGTGAAAAGACGCCAATGGCCGCCGGGCGGGACAATCCCGCGCGCGGTTTCCTGGCGTTGTGGGTGAAGCCGATGCGCGATGACGCGCTGACGGCGGGTTTCGTGTCTGCAAGAATGCCAAGGCGCGGCAATTGCGTGCGCGCATCAAAATGTGACCCTGTCGCAGTCAAAGCCGAAGTCGCCCGGAAGGGCAACGACGGACTGGACGGCGAAAGACTCAACATACTTGCATCAACCTGTACGGACCCGGACCTGCGAGGTCCGGTTTCGCGGGAGCGGATAACCTGACGATCCCCTTGCGGCAAAGTCCTGCCCCGGCCATTCCGAACGGACGCGGGCACATATTGCGGGAGGATCGCGGCAGGATGCCCCGACGCCCGACTGCGTAGCACCGCTTTGAAAGGACGGCAAGTTTGTTGCGAACGAGGCGCAGTGCCAGACATCAACCGCTCGCGAACTTGCGCATAACGTGGCGATTGCGGCATGGCTGACAACCGCTTAACCGTAACAGCCATGCTCCGCCGATTGCAGATTGTCCTGGTGATTCTGGCACCACTTGCCGTTTTCGCCGCGATGGTCGGGGCCGACCGGACATTTGGCGGAGCGGGGCGAGGGTATGACTATATCGCCCGGCTGAACCTGCCGCCGCCCGCTGGCGAAATCGGCCTGCCCAAAGTGCTCGGCCCGCTTGATGCCAGCCGCCCGCTGGTGGTGATCGATGCCGGGCATGGCGGACACGATCCCGGCGCGGGCAACGGCGCGCTCAAGGAAAAGGCGCTGACACTGGCACTGGCACAGGCACTGCGCGACGAATTGCTGACGCGCGGCGGCGTGCGTGTGGCGCTGACCCGCGATGATGACCGTTTTCTGTTGTTGCCAGAGCGTGCCGGAATCGCCCGCCGTCTGAAGGCCGATCTGTTCATCTCGATCCACGCAGACAGTTCATCGAATCCCGACGCGCGCGGTGCGACCGTTTATACCCTGTCGGAACGGGGATCGAGCGACACGGCGGCCCGGCTGGCGGAAAATGAAAATCGCGCCGACGTTATCAACGGGGTCTCACTGTCGGGCAAGGACGACGCGGTGTCGGCGATACTTGTTGATCTGTCGCAGCGCGAGGCGTCTGCGCAATCGGCAGAGTTGGCCGGCCTGATCCTGCGTGAGGGCGCGAAAGAGCTGAGCTTCCGCGACTCCGCGATCCAGTCGGCGGCCTTTATCGTGCTGAAAAGCGCCGATCTGCCTTCCGTGCTGTTTGAAGCAGGCTATATCAGCAATGGGCAAGATGCGGACTGGCTGGCCTCGCCTCGCGGGCAAGCGGCTTTTGCGGGGGCGACAGCCAAGGCGGTTCAAGTCTATTTCGCACGCCGGTCCACGGTTTACGCTGATACCGGTGCTGGCACTGGCACTGGCACTGGCACTGACGGGGCGGTCGTCAAACCCTGACTGCCCGATAGATTACGAGGCCGCTTAGTTCCGCCCAGGATTCGTTCCAGCCAGTTCGTCCAGCAGGCGCGCGATCAGTTCCAGCCCCCCGGCATGGCCTAGCGTAAAGGGATTTCAGCAACAGTTGGACTGACACCAACCTGCACTGATCCCGACCGTGGCCGGTAACGCGGCGCTGAATCAGTTTCCTGACAGCGCCGCGAGAACCTCAATTATTACTTGGGTGTTCTTACTTGGGGGTCATGCGGATCGCACCGTCCAGGCGGATGACTTCGCCGTTCAGCATGGTGTTGCCGACGATGGCCTGCACCAAATCGGCATATTCTTCGGGACGTCCAAGGCGGCTGGGGAAGGGCACCTGCATGCCGAGCGAATCCTGTGCTTCCTGCGGCAGGCTGGCAAGCAGCGGAGTCCAGAATATCCCCGGGGCGATAGTCATTACGCGAATGCCGTAGCGGGAAAATTCACGTGCCAGCGGCAGGGTCATGCTGACGATGCCGCCTTTCGATGCGGCATAGGCGGGCTGGCCGATCTGCCCATCAAAAGCGGCGACTGATGCCGTGTTGACGATCAGTCCGTTTTCACCGTCAATCCATTCTGCATCGTGCAGGCGCGCGGCGAACTTTGACAGCACGTTGAAAGTGCCCATCAGATTGATGGTGACGATGCGTGCGAAATCGGCAAGCGGCAAGGCTTTGCCATCGCGGCTGATGACTTTGGCCGGGGGGCCGATGCCGGCGCAATTGACCAGGATGCGCGCCTTGCCGTTTACCGCTTCGGCCTCGTCAAGTGCTGCCTCGACAGCGGCTTCGTCGGTCACGTCGACACGGACGAAATGTCCGCCGATCTCACGCGCCAGGGCCACGCCCATGTCGGCGTTAAGGTCGAAGATCGTTACTTTCGCCCCACGGCTGGCCAGGCTCTGGGCAGTAGCCCCGCCAAGCCCGGATGCGCCGCCGGTGACGATTGCTGCAATGCCATCAACTTTCATATTTTCATCCCATTTGCTTTGCGGCTCCCACGGATCGGGACTCGCGTAATTCATCGTGTGGGTCACAGCAAAAGTGCGCCGACGAGGCTCCGATATACCGAGCACACCCTGCCTGTCGAGTTCACGTCTTTCCGCCTATCCGGTTTGACAGTGATACGGTGAAAAACTAATCGCCGTTCATATGCGTTGGCTCTGGTCAGCTTCCGGCAAGGAGGGGAAAATGAGCCGTTTACGGATGGTGATGCTCGGTGGCGGTCCCGGTGCGTTCATTGGCCCGGTGCACCGCATCGCGGCGGAACTTGACCGGGAGATAGAACTGGTTGCGGGCGTGTTTTCCAGTGATCCGGGACGCAGCCGGGTGGCGGCGCAGGATTACCGGATCGACCCGGCGCGGGGATATGGCAGTCTTGAAGAGATGTTCGCGGCAGGGGTAAATTCATGAGTGATGTAGGCATCTTGAAGCTGGCGTGTTTCGACCAGCCCGGACTGGTGGCGAAAGTTGCCGGGTTTCTTGCGGACAAGGGTGGCAATATCCTTGAGGCCGAGCAATTCAACGATGCGCTGAACAACAAGTTTTTCATGCGGATCGTGTTCGCGATGGGAAGCGTCGGTGCCATTGGGGCATGGCGGTCTGATTTCACACCCATTGCTGCGGAACTGGGCATGGACTGGTCGCTGCGCCTGCGGGCGGACCGTCGCAGGGTGCTGATCCTTGTTTCCAAATTCGATCACTGTCTGGGTGATCTGCTTTATCGCTGGCGGACCGGCGAACTTGAGATGGACGTGGTGGGGATCGTGTCAAACCATCCCCGTGATGTGCTTACTGCGGGCCTTATCGGCGACATTCCCTACCACTATCTGCCGGTTACCCCGGAAACCAAAGTCGCTCAGGAAGCGCAGATCAAGGCGATGATCGAGGAGACAGGGACCGAGCTTGTCATCCTCGCGCGTTATATGCAGGTGCTTTCCGATGACATGGCGGGCTATCTTTCGGGCCGCTGCATCAACATTCACCATTCCTTCCTGCCCGGCTTCAAGGGGGCCAAACCCTATCATCAGGCCCATGCGCGCGGGGTGAAGATGATAGGTGCGACCGCCCACTATGTGACCGGCGATCTTGATGAAGGGCCGATCATTCATCAGGATGTCGAGGCGATTGGCCACGCGGATGCGCCCGAAGACCTTGTGCGCAAAGGCCGCGATATTGAACGGCGCGTACTGGCCAGCGCCGTGCGCGCGCACCTTGAAGACCGGGTATTGCTCAACGGTACGCGGACGGTCGTGTTCAGCAAATAGTGCCGAGTGCGGCGGGTAATTACACGCCGCCTCCTGTTTCCGGCGAACAGGAGTTGCGTCCTGCCGAATGTTTGCTATTAGATATAGCTAAATCGGCATTTGGGAGAATCGCCTTGGAATTTAACCGCCTCAATCCGCTGACCGGTGCGGTCGCGTCTTCCGCACAGGCCATGCAGGGCGCTGACATGGCTGCCATAGCCGCTACTGCCGGTGCCGCGTTTCCCTTATGGGCAGCAATGGGTCCGAATGCCCGCCGGGCGGTGCTGATGAAAGCCTCCGCTGCGCTTGAGGCGCGGGCTGATGCTTTCGTCGAAGCGATGGCGAATGAGATTGGCGCGACCAAGGGTTGGGCCATGTTCAACCTCAGCCTTGCCGCCAGCATGGTGCGCGAAGCCGCTGCGCTCACTACGCAGATCTCGGGTGAGGTAATCCCGTCGGACAAACCCGGCTGCCTGGCGATGGCGCTGAAGGAGCCGGTGGGCGTGATCCTGGGCATTGCGCCGTGGAATGCGCCGATCATCCTGGGCGTGCGGGCGATTGCCGTGCCGCTCGCCTGCGGCAATGCAGTGATTCTCAAGGCCAGCGAAGTGTGCCCGCGCACGCACGGCCTGATCATTGAGGCCTTTGCAGAGGCAGGCTTTCCCGCAGGTGTGGTCAACCTCGTCACCAACGCGCCGCAAGATGCGGGCGCGGTTGTCGGCGCGCTGATCGATGCGCCGCAAGTGAAGCGGATCAACTTCACCGGATCAACCGGCGTTGGCCGCATCATCGCCAAGCGCGCCGCAGAACACCTTAAGCCATGCCTGCTCGAACTGGGCGGCAAGGCACCGCTGATCGTGCTGGAAGACGCTGATCTGGACGAAGCGGTGAAGGCCGCTGCATTTGGCGCCTTTATGAATCAGGGGCAGATCTGCATGTCGACCGAGCGGATCATCGTTGTCGAAGCCATCGCCGATGCCTTTGCTGAAAAGTTCGCTGCCAAGGCGCGCAGCATGGTCACTGGCGATCCGCGTGAGGGCACGGCACCGCTGGGCGCGGTAAGCGACATGAAGTCAGTGACCCATGTCAATGCGCTGATCGGGGATGCCGTGAGCAAAGGGGCAAAATTGCTTGCGGGCGGCCCGGCAGACAGCGTGCTCATGTCCGCCACCGTGGTGGACGAAGTCGTCCCCGGCATGGACATCTACCGCGAGGAAAGTTTCGGCCCGGTCGTCGCGATCATCCGCGCAAAGGACGAGGCGGACGCGGTCCGTATCGCCAATGACAGCGATTTCGGCCTCTCGGCAGCGGTCTTCACCCGCGACACGGCGCGCGGCCTGGGTGTGGCCCGCCAGATTCGTTCGGGCATCTGCCATGTCAACGGGCCGACCGTGCATGATGAGGCGCAAATGCCGTTCGGCGGAGTCGGCGCTTCGGGTTATGGCAGGTTTGGCGGCAAGGCGGGGATCGACAGCTTCACCGAATTGCGCTGGATAACAATGGAAACGCAGCCCGGCCACTTCCCGATCTGAACGTCACTTCCCGATCTGACATGCCGCCGTGCAAGGAGGAAGACCATGCCGATAGACCTTTCCTCCATCACGGCGATCGACGTCCATGTCCATGCAGAGGTTTCGTGCCATGATCCGGAAGACCCGGTCATGGCGCAATACTTCGATGCCGCGACGGCCTATTTCAAATCCCCGCGCGAGCGGCCAAAGATGCCCGAGATCGCGCGCCTCTACCGCGAACAGCAGATTGCCTTCTGCCTGTTCACGGTCGACTGCGAAACCGGGGTGGGCGCGCGGCGCGTATCGAATTACGAGATTGCGGACTTTGCGGCAGAGCATGACGATGTCTGCATCCCCTTTGCCTCGATCGATCCGCACAAGGGCAAGCTGGGCGCGCGCGAGGCGCGGGACCTGGTCGAGAACCACGGCGTGCGCGGGTTCAAGTTTCATCACATCATGCAGGATTGCGATCCGGGCGACCGGGTAGGCTATCCCATTTACGAAGTGATTGCCGAGCACGGCCTGCCGGCGATCTTTCACACTGGCCATTCGGGCATGGGCACCGGGATGCGGGGCGGCGGCGGGGCGCGGCTCAAATGGGGTCGGCCCATGCTGGTCGACGATGTCGCGGTCGATTTTCCGGACATGAAAATCATCCTTGCCCATCCCAGCTGGCCGTGGGTGGATGAGAGCCTGTCTATGGCCCTGCACAAGGAAAATGTTTTCATCGACCTGTCAGGCTGGTCGCCAAAATATTTTCAGCCGCAGATCATCCAGTATGCGAATACGCAGCTGAAGGACAAGATGCTGTTCGGCAGCGATTTTCCCCTGATTCACCCGCGCAAGTGGATCGATGCGGCGTTGCAGGTGGGGTTCCGCGAAGAGGTTCTGCCCGGCATCATGAAGAACAACGCCGTCCGCGTTCTGGGTCTTGATGCCTTGTCTACGGTTGCATCCACCCCGGTTACATCCACAGCGCGTTGAGCGCGGGAACCAGATGATCGCGGTGCTGTTCGGGAATGCGGGCCATCAGTTCCGCTTCGAAGCTTTCCGTTATGGCCTTGGCCAGTGCCAGTCGGGCGGTGCCTTCGTCGGTCAGAATGATGGCAGAGGATTTGCGATCCAGCTGCTTGCGCACGATAAGCCCCGCCGCATCGAGGCGGCCCAGCAGCGGCACCATGTTTGCCCGCTGGATATCCAGCACCCGGCCCAGATCGCTTGACGTAACATCGGTGCGGCCATCGATCAGCAGGAGCACAGACGCTTCTGACAGCCTGAGCCCGATTTTCTGCAGGCGCGCCGAAAGGTCAGCCATCATCGCGTTCGTTGCCCTGCGCAGGGCATAGCCGGGTAGTTGGGCAAGCAGATCGTGCAAGATGGGCTCCTGATTATTGCTATTGACGATAGCTGAATTATTGCTATTGCCAATAGCATATTTTACGCCATTTGAGTGAGGATGCCATGTCTGATCGCGCAGAAGAAGATACTGTCGGCTTCAAGGTAGAAAATCGCATAGCATGGGTCTGGTTCAACCGCCCTGAAAAGCGCAACTGCATGAGCCCCAAGCTCAACCGCCAGATGATGCGCGTTCTGGATGAACTGGAATTTCGGGACGACGTAGGCGTGCTGGTGCTCAAGGGCGAAGGCACGTCATGGTCGGCGGGCATGGACCTTAAGGAATACTTTCGCGAGAATGAGGCACGGGGCCTTGGCGCCACGCGCGCGGCCCAGCGTGAGGCCTATGGCTGGTGGGAGCGTTTGCGCTGGTTCCAGAAGCCGACAATCGCGATGGTCAATGGCTGGTGCTTTGGCGGTGCCTATGGCCCTCTGTTCGCTTGCGATCTGGCAGTTACCGCAGAAGATGCGCAGTTCGGGCTTTCGGAAATCAACTGGGGCATCCTGCCGGGCGGCGGGGCAAGCAAGATCATTACCGAACTCACCGGTTTCCGCCGTGCGATGTATCATGCCATGATGGGCGAAAACCTGACCGGTACGCAGGCGGCTGAGTGGGGGCTGGTCAACGAGGCGGTACCAGCTGATAAGCTTGAAGGCCGCGCGATCGAAATCGCCACCGTCCTGCTTGGCAAGAATGCCGAGGCGTTGCGCGCGACAAAGTGGGCGGTGCGCCGGGTGCGCGAGATGACCTTCGACAATGCCGAAGACTATCTGATCCGCGCCCAGGAAGCGGCCAACATGTTCGATAACGAAGGCCGCAAGGAAGCCACCCGCCAGTTCATCGATGAAAAAACATTCAAGCCGGGCCTTGGCGCTTATGATCTGGGCAAGCAAAAGTCCTGATGTTCGGAGGGGCAGATGATTCCATCTGGCTCGGAATCACTCTAGTTTGGTGGATTCGAAGTTCTTTCCATTAAAAGCAAACGTCATCCCGGCGGAGGCCGGGACCCAGAACCTGAGAAAAAGGTGCCGCTACGCGACTTTAGCTGATGGGACTGGGTCCCGGCCTCCGCCGGGATGACGGGAATTTAACAATGCGAACTTCAGATTCAGGACTCTAGCATTAGCAGGCGGCGAGCCTGGCAGGATATTGACGGGGGTAGGCTATGACGATTGTAATCGATCCTGTTCGCAATCACGCCGCCCAGACCCCGCATCGGCTGGCCGTGGGCGATGCAGAAACCGGCCGGCGCTGGAATTGGTCGCAGATGGACTCTGCGGCTGACCGGTTGGCCGCTTGGCTGACAGGACGTCTCGGGCCGCGTTCGGGCGCCTGCGTCGCGGTGCTCGCCCGCAATCACCCGCTGCAGGTTATCCTGCAGTTTGCTTGCGCCCGCGCAGGCGCAATTTTCGTGCCGCTCAACTGGCGTCTGACTCAGGCAGAACTCACCGACATCATCGCCGATGCCGGACCGGCAATCGTGTTTCACGACGCCGAATTCGCCGTCCCGCCGTCTTCTGCCGAGCATCATTTGCTGGCCGATGTCGAGGGGCTGGGAGAGGCCGGAGGCAGACCGCCAGCAGACGCGCGGTGCGGGTGGGACGATCCCATGACGCTGCTTTTCACCTCTGGCACAAGCGGCAAGCCCAAGGGCGTGATCGTTACCGAGGCCAATGCCTTTTGGGGCAACACCAATTTCGGTCATGGCAACCTGGTCAGCAGCGAAAGCGTGTTCCTGTGCGACATGCCCATGTTCCACACCGCCGGACTGTTCGCGGCAGTGCGCGCGCCCATCCTGTTTGGCGGGACCGTGTGGATCAGCGCAGGTTTCGACCCCGCCAGAACGATCGCCCGGATCGCCGATCCTGAGCTTGGCATCACGCACTATTTTTCGGTGCCGCAAATGGCGACCACGCTGTGGCAACATGCCGATTTCACGCCTGAAAAGTTCAGCCGGTTGACGCTTTACGCGACCGGCGGCGCGCCCAATCCCCAGGCCCAGGTGGAACGCTTTGCGCGTGTCGGCATACGCTTTTCCGACGGGTTCGGGATGAGCGAAACCGGATCGAACTTCGCCATGCCAGTGGGCGATATCGAACGGCTGGTGACCAAGGCGGGCAGTTGCGGACTGCCTTTCCTATCCGTCCAGACGCGCATCGTGGACGAGCACGGCATTGACACAATTCCGGGCGAGCCAGGCGAATTATGGCTCAAGGGGCCGAGCATAACGCCGGGTTACTGGAACCGGCCTGACCAGACCGCGCAGGCTTTTCACGATGGCTGGTTCAAGACCGGCGACGTTGCGCGCATTGACGAAGACGGGTTTTTCTATCTGGTTGACCGCAAGAAGGACATGTTCATATCGGGCGGCGAGAATGTCTATCCCGCCGAAGTAGAGGCCGTGCTGGCCGAGCTTGCGGGGATTGCCGAGGCGGCGGTGATCGGCGTTGCCGATGCGCGCTGGGGCGAGGTGGGACGTGCCTTCGTTGTCTTGAAACAAGGCGCAGCACTTTCCGCCGACGACATCGCCGCGCATTGCCATTCGCGCCTTGCCCGCTTCAAAGTTCCAGCCAGAGTGCTGATCGCCGGGTCCATTCCGCGCACGGCTTCGGGCAAGGTACAAAAGCACCTGCTGCCCACCGGCGAATAGGTCTTTTCCCGGTTCAGTCGCTATCGGCGCGCGGATCAGTCGCCAAGAGGCGTCCGTCTGCGCTGCCGGGCTTTAGAGCAAGTTGCCTTTAATCTGAATCGTCATCCCGGCCCATCGACTTCGCTCTGGATAAACTTCCGGCCCCTTTGGCCGGAAGGCCGGGACCCAGTCCAAACCAAGAAGCGTCCAAACTAAGAAGCAGCGACGCTTCGCGGCCTGGTATTCAGAACGGCTGGGTCCCGGCCTCCGCCGGGATGACGGGTGGTTCAGATATTACGCACGATGCTCTAAACCTGCCGACTGCGGTATCCGGACACTACCTTGCCCAGAGCCGTCTGGAACACTGCCAGGAACTGGTCGACATGTTCATCCTGGCAGACCAGCGGAGGACGAACTTTGAGCGCATCCTCGTTGGCAGCCGTCGTGCTGATCAGCACCCCATCGTCCCGCATCGTGTTCACCAGATCGAGAGCCATTGCCCGACGTTCGGTTGGCAGGCTGTGTTCCAGTCCGATATCGACACCGAAGAACAACCCGGCGTTGCGAATGCCGCGTATGCCCGCAGCTTGCGTGGCAATGGCTTCTAGCCCGCGCCTGAGGCGCTGGCTTACGGAAACAACGCTGTCGAGGATGCGATCACGCTGCAGGATTGTCAGCACGGCATTGGCGGTGGCGATGCCAACCGTGTTCCCGGCAAACGTGTTCGAATAGCGCGCAGTCTGGCCGAACTGCTCCATTGGATGCTGGCGGCCAACGACGGCTCCGATTGGAAAGCCGTTGCCCATCGGTTTGCCCAGCGTAACCAGATCAGGAACGATGCCGTGGCGTTCAAAACCCCACATATGCTCACCCGTGCGTCCAAAGCCCGGCTGGACCTCGTCCGAGATGATCAGTCCGCCAGCTTCGCGCACGGCTTCCACTGCTCCGGCAATGAAGCCCGGCGGATCGATCCACACGCCATCGCTTGAAAAGATGCTGTCGAACAGCAACGCCGCCACCCCGATCCCGCGCCGTTGCAGGTCGATGATTGCTGCGCGGACTTGTGCTTCGAAAAAGTCTGCCGCCTGATCATCGGGAATGCCGCTCGGCCCAGGCAGCGCGGCCATGCGAACAAACGGGCTGAGGTTCACAGCAGCGCCCAGATTGGGCGATACGGCAGCCACTGCGGCGCTTGTGCCATGATAGGCGTATGATGTGACGATCACGCCTTCGCCGCCGGTTACCAAACGGGCGATGCGCAAGGCAAGGTCGTTGGATTCACTGCCGGTGCAGGTGAAAACCACGCGGTCCAGTTCGGCGGGAAACGTGGCGATCAGCTTTTCGGCGTATTCGACCAGCTTCGGCTCGAGATACCGCGTGTTGGCGCTGATCTGGCCTGCCTGCTCGGCCATTGCAGCGTTCACTTCGGGGTGACAGTGCCCTAGGGATGGTACGTTGTTGTAGAAATCCAGATAGGCGCGGTCATCCGGATCATAGAGCCACATCCCTTGCCCGCGCACGAAGTGGACAGGCTTGCGATATTGCAGCCTGTAGGACGCACCAAGAACCGCGTCTCGTCGCGCGATCAAGTCCGCCTCGCGCTGCGGAAGCTCGGCCTCGCCGGGGCGGAAGCGATTGGGCATGAGATCTACGGACATGATGTGCTGCCTATCTGCTGCGGTGGTAGCTTGAAGTCTTGAGGGCTAATTCAGGGCGACTGCATCCCGAACAGCCGCTTCGCCCGCCGAGGCATCGAGCGCAGCCAGAACAGCAAGGCCCTGCTCTGCGCGCTGCACGTTCTTCATGATATAAGGGGCGGCAGCGGGGAATAAGTGCGACCGCCAGTTGTTGATCAGCACAAGGGCGCTCTGCCGCGCACGCATGAGTCCCGGCAGCAACGCCAATTCAGGATCGGACAACGGGCACAGCGATGCATACCCGGCGATAACGTGCTCGGCGCCGCCCAATGGCGTGCCTGGATCGATTGCGAAATGACCTGCCGCGATGGCAAGGTCCTGAATACGGGGGTTCCAGCCGCCATCGCCGAAATCGATGAAGCCAATACCTTTGCCGGTGTCGATCATGTTGAAAGGGCTGGGGTCATTGTGGATGACCTGCCAGTCCAGATGCTCGATAGCAGGGGCGATGTCGCGAATGTAGTCGTCCATCGCGCTGCGGACGAGTTGCGCCGTTCGGCCTTCCGGAAGATAGCGTTCGAACTCGACGAGCCAGGGCCAGCAGGCGATGTTCCACAGCACCGGGCGCCGCGCCGCTGGCGGGTCGATATGCCTCATGGCGATGTTGATCCGGGCGAGGGCAGCGCCGACTTCGCGCAGCAGGGCTGGTGTCCGCCGGACCTTGTGCAGCGGAACGCCCTCCATTCGCATTTGGAGATAGCCGCCTCCTTGTTCATGCTGAAACATGAGCTTGCCCCCGAGTGTATCGATCACTTGTGGTGCGATGACTCCATCAGCGCCGCGCAGATCAGCCAGGACTGCCGATTGGAACTGAAAGCTCTCAAGAGCCTGAGGGCGCGAGGACGTCTTGAGGATAAACTTCCGCCCGTCGGTGAACGTGGCCTCGAAGGTTCGTTCGACTTCAGATGACAGCGCCGTCAGGTCACCCGCCTGTCCATAATGCTGGTGCAGCAGCAAGGCCGACTCATCAGGCTCTGATGAGTCGGGCAGCATGGCGAGAAGTTCCGCAGCGGCCTGGAAGTATGCCTTGCCATTGCCTGACGTGAGCGGATGACCCGCGTGGGCGCCAGCCTCCCTGGTCCCAAAATCAGGAGAGAGACTTGCGTTCGCCTTCACCACGAAGATCCTGTCGTCAGAGTCCGAACACGCCGGGGAGATGGCTTATGTCGGGTATTTCGGTATATTCATAGAACGGGTTGGCGGGCTCGTGACCCCGGTTGACCCAGACCTTGCTCTTGATCCCGATGTCATACGCCGACATCAAATCATGCCGGAATGAAGACGAGACGTGCGTGATGTCTTCCGGGCCGCAGCCCAGCGCGTCGAACATATATTCAAAGGCCTGCAGGTGCGGCTTGTATGCGCCTGCTTCCTCGGCAGTGATCACGGCGTGAAACGGCGCGCCAAGTTTTGCGACGTTGGCGGGGATCTGCGCAACCATCGAATTGGTGAGAATGACCAAGGGAATGTCCTTCGCCAGCCTGGCGAGTCCTTCGGGCACGTCTGCGTGCGGACCCCATGTCGGCACGCGGTTATAGATGTCTTCGGCCTGCTCAGGTTTGAAAGCGACGTTGTTGCGCTTGCAGGTGCGCTCAAGCGCGTTGTGCACGACATCTGCATAGGGTTTCCAGTCGCGCAGCACTTCGTCCAGGCGATAGGCCTGAAAGTGCTTGATGAATTCAGCCATCTGCAGATCAGTCAGAAGATGGGCAAAGAGATCCTTTGCTGCATCGGCCATCTGGAAGTTGATCAGAGTGCCGTGGCAATCAAATGTCACATACTTTGGACGAAAGTTGCTCATAGTTACAGCCCTTCAATACTTGATAGCAGCCTGTATAGTGGGCGGCTTGAAGGGGGTTTGCTGAATGCGGCGGGCTTTCAGCAGGATGTACTGAATTCTTGATTGACTGCGCCATACAGCAAAAAACGCCGCTATGCAGTCATTCTGCCCAAGCGCACCAACCCGTTGCACAAAGCCCAAATGCCCTTGAATCATAGCTGCGGCATATCATGCCGTCATGCGCGCGCAAAAAAGTGCAGTGGGCAGGATTGGGCATAGACGAACGGGTGCAAGTATCGCTGCAAAAGTGGTGATCTTGACCTTGTCGCCAGCAGCTATTCAGCTCCGCCGGAAGCGTCAGACAAGGATCATTAAAGCTCATGAGCACCGCCGTATTCACCCCCAAGTTCATCAGCTTCGATTGCTATGGCACGCTGACCCGCTTTCGCATGGTCGAGATGGCGACGAAGTTCTATGAAGACCGGCTTTCCGCCGAAGCCATGCCGGAATTTTGCAAGGATTGGACTGCTTATCGCTTTGATGAAGTGCTGGGGGCCTGGCAGCCGTACCGCGATGTCATCGCCAATTCGCTTGAGCGGTGTTCAAAGAAATGGGGCGTCGAATTCCGTGAGGAAGAGGCTAACGCGGTTTATGAAGCCGTGCCGACATGGGGCCCACATGAGGATGTCCCCGGCGGATTGTCCAAAATCTGCGACAAGATCCCGCTGGTGATCCTATCGAATGCGATGAACAGCCAGATCATGTCTAATGTCGCCCTGCTGGGTGCGACATTCCACCGGGTCTACACCGCAGAAAGCGCGCAGGCCTACAAGCCTCGGATGCAGGCGTTCGAGTACATGTTCGACCAGCTCGGCATGGGTCCGGAAGTGGGCATGCATGTGTCATCAAGCTTCCGTTACGATCAGAATACCGCGACAGACCTCGGCTTTGGCTGCAGGGTGTTCATCGGGCGCGGGCATGAGCCTTCGAACGGCAACTACCGCGACGTGGAAATTCCGCACATTGGCGCGCTGCCCGCAGTGGTCGGGCTCTGATTGTGATGCGGCGGGTGCGGGTTGTTCGTACCCGCCGCAGAATATGCCGAGCGGCTGTAAAGCGATGCCGTGCCGTGCCGCCCTGCACATACAATCGGCACAGTAGGGCGGAAAGTCATGTTAAACTTCGTCTAATGCTGGTCAAATGCCGCAGGGCATAGCAAACGAGGATCGGGGAGCTGGCAATGGACGACATAGTTTCCACCTCTCTGTCACGCCGTGGCCTGCTTGGCGGGTTGGCATCGGGGCTGGTGCTGGCTCCGGCTAACAGGCTGATCGCCCAGCCGCGTGTTGGCGGACGCATTCGCGTGGCAAGTGTGGCTTCGTCCACCGCCGATACGCTTGACCCGGCAAAGGGCAATCTGTCGACCGATTATCTGCGGCTCTATCTGCTTTACAGCGGATTGACCCAGTACGATTCAAAACTGCGAGGCCAGCCGGGCCTTGCGGTGTCGATGGAAACCCGGGACAATATTCTCTGGACCATCAAGCTGCGTTCCGGCGTCCACTTCCACAACGGCAAGGCCCTGGGCGCTGACGATGTGGTCTATTCGCTGATGCGCCATATCGATCCTGCCGTGGGATCGAAGGTCAAAGCGATCGCCGAACAGTTCAAAAGCGCGCGGGCCACAGGCAAACTGGAACTTGAGCTGCGGCTGGCCGGGCCAAACCCCGATCTTCCGGTGATACTTGCAGCCCCGCAGTTCCTGATTGTTGAAAACGGGCGCCGTGATTTCAGCGTCGCGAATGGCACCGGACCTTATATCCTGCGCTCGTTCTCGCCGGGTATCCGCACTGTCGTTCGGCGCAATCCCAATTACTGGAAGTCGGGCAAGCCTTACCTTGACGAGATCGAGGTCATTGCGATTCCAGACGAGCTGTCCCGCGTCAACGCGCTGCTTTCGGGCGACGTCCAGATGATCAACGCCGTCAGCCCGGGTTCGGTAAAGCGGGTTCGTGCTTCGACCGGGCACGCGATCATGGAAACCAAGTCGGGCCTGTTCACCGATCTGATCATGCGACGCGACCATCCGGTAACCGGAAACCCGGATTTCGTGCTGGCGATGAAATATCTGATGGACCGCGAACTGATCAAGCGCGCGCTGTTTCGCGGCTTTGCCACGATTGGTAACGATCAGCCGATCTCGCCGCTGGATCCCAATTTCAATCCCGCTATTCCGCAGCGCCAGTTCGATCCCGATCGCGCGAAATTCCTGCTCAAGCGTGCCGGGCTGCTCGGTACGCGGCTGCCGGTCTATGTCTCTCCTGCGGCAAACCTTTCAGTCGACATGGGATCCATCCTGCAGGAACATGCGGCGCAGATCGGGCTGCAGTTCGCCGTCAATCGCGTGCCGAGCGACGGCTACTGGTCGACCCACTGGATGAAGCATCCGCTGACCTTCGGCAACGTCAACCCGCGGCCTACCGCAGACATGATGTTCAGTTTGTTCTTCGAATCCAAGGCCACGTCGAATGAATCGGGGTGGAATAATCCCCAGTTCGACAAGATGCTGATCGAAGCGCGCCACGCCACCGATCCTGCCCGCCGCAAGGCGATCTATGGCGACATGCAATGGCTGGTTCACAACAATGGCGGCGTTGGCGTCCCGGTGTTCATCAGCTTGCTCGATGGGTATGATCGCAGACTGCGAGGGCTTTTTCCGATCCCGCTTGGGGGCTTCATGGGCTATACGTTTGGCGAACATGTCTGGTTGGACGCATGAGCAGCGCCTCTCCCGCTTCACGCTGGCGTGGCCCGGTCCAGCTCGTTGCAAAGCGGATCGGGCTGGCGTTTATCACGCTCGCGCTCGTTTCAGCCGTCATCTTCACGATCAGCGGGCTTTTGCCCGGCGACGCCGCACAGGAAGTGCTGGGACAAGGCGCTACGCCTGAACAGATCACGGCCCTGCGGCATGAAATGGGTCTGGATCGCCCCGCGCCGGTGCGCTACTTTGAATGGGTTCGCGGCATTGCCATTGGTGACCCCGGCCAATCTCTCGTCGCCAATATGCCCGTTGCCGATATCATCTCGGAGCGGCTGCCCAACACTCTGGTTCTCGCCGGACTGACCACGTTGTTTTCAGTCCCCATCGCGTTTCTTGTCGGCATCTGGTCGGCCGTGACACGGGGCCGGGCAGCAGACCGGGCGCTCAACATCATGACCCTGGCAATGGTTGCCTTGCCCGAGTTCCTGGTCGCTACGATTGCTGTGCTGGTGTTCTCGGTAAAACTGCTCTGGCTGCCGTCTATCACGATCGTCCCGCAAGACCCGACCTTAGGCGAATTCCTGCGCGCCTATGCGATGCCGGTCATGGTGCTGGGCGTTGGCGTTATCGCGCAACTTGGCCGGATGATCCGGGCCGCGATCATTGCCGAACTCGATCGGCCCTATGTCGAGATGGCCGTGCTCAAGGGCGTGTCGCAGCGCAGGCTGATCTTCCGCCATGTCCTGCCCAATGCCGTTGGCCCCATCATCAATGCAATGGCGCTTAGCTTGTCCTATTTGTTTGGAGGCGCGATCATCGTGGAGACAATCTTCAGCTATCCCGGGCTTGCCAGCCTTATGGTCAATGCCGTCACTTCGCGCGATATGCCCCTGTTGCAGGCCTGCGCCATGCTGTTTTGCGCAACATACCTCTTGCTGGTCCTGATTGCCGATACGGTAGCGATCCTGGCCAATCCCAGACTGCGACAGGGATGAACATCACCAGCCTCATCCGCGCCGCTGCGCGCCTGCCGGTGTCGGGCAAGATCGGCCTCGTGCTCGTGATCTTCTGGATCGTCATCGCTGCCATCGGGCCATTCATTGCCCCGTATCCACCCGGCTCTTTCGCCAATCAGGAAGTCTTCGCCGCATCCAGCAGTCAGTTCTGGCTGGGCAGCGACTTTCTGGGGCGCGACGTGCTCAGCCGCCTGCTTTCGGGCGCGCGCTTTACCGTTGGACTGTCGGCAGTCGCCGTTACCATCGCGGCGAGCATTGGCACCGGGTTCGCGCTTATGGCGGCAGTCGGTCCGCGTTGGGTCGATGAACTGCTGTCACGCGGTATGGACACGCTGATTTCGATCCCCAGCAAGATTTTCGCACTGGTGCTTGTCGCCGCGTTCGGCTCATCGCTGGTGCTGCTTACCGTTATCATCGCGATCACGTACGTGCCCGGCAACTTTCGTATCGCGCGTTCGCTGGCCGTGGGGTTGGCGCGGCTCGATTACGTGGAAGTGGCGCGCGCGCGGGGTGAGGGGCGACTTCATCTTGCGTTGGTCGAGGTTCTGCCGAACATGATAAAGCCGTTGTTTGCCGATATCGGCCTGCGCTTTGTGTTCATTGTGCTGCTGCTGTCTGGCCTTAGCTTTCTTGGCCTTGGTCTTCAGCCACCGGACGCGGATCTGGGTTCGTTGGTGCGCGAGAACACGTCCGGGCTTGCCGAAGGCGCGTTGGCGATCATTGCCCCGGCCGTGGCCATTGCCAGCCTGACTGTGGGCGTAAACCTGCTGATCGATGCAGCAACGCAGGGGAAGGCTCGATGAAGCCTGCACCGCATGTCGATGTCCGCAACCTTTGCGTCACTGTCCGCGCGCCCGATGGGGCACCCTTGCGCATCGTTGATGATGTTTCGTTCGCGATCCAGCGTGGCGAAGTCCTGGCGCTGATCGGTGAATCCGGATCGGGCAAGACCACGATTGCGCTGTCACTGATGGGCTATGCCCGCAGCGGCGCGCAGATCAGCGGCGATATCAAGGTGGGCAGCGCCTCGTTTGACGGGGCCGGGCAGGCAACCCTTGAGGCCCAGCGCGGCAATCGCATCACTTATGTGGCGCAAAGCGCAGCGGCGGCGTTCAACCCTTCGCGTCGGGTCATCGAACAGGTGATCGAACCGGCGCTGATTCATGGCACCGCATCAGCGGCAGAAGCACGCAAACACGCCGTGGCTTTGTTCGAGGCGTTGGCATTGTCCAGCCCTGAAACGATCGGCAACCGTTACCCGCATGAGCTTTCGGGCGGACAATTGCAGCGCCTGATGGCGGCGATGGCACTGATCACCCGCCCCGACCTTGTGATCTTTGACGAGCCGACCACTGCGCTGGACGTGACCACGCAAGTCGAAGTCCTGCAAGCATTCCGCAAGGTCGTGCGCGAGCAGGGCGCAACCGGCGTCTATGTGTCACATGACCTTGCTGTTGTTGCGCAGATGGCGGACCAGATCCTTGTGCTCAATCGCGGCAAGGTTCGTGAACAGAACTCTGTGAAGGCCGTGCTGGAAACGCCAGAGGACGATTATACGCAGACGTTGCTGGCGGCGGCGCGCCCGGTGATCAAGGCTGCCGTGCCGGTTGCTGCGGTGGGCGCTCCGTTGCTGTCGATCGAGGGTATTCATGCCGGGTACGGCGCAATTGATCGCAATGGCCGCGCCGCGCATCCTGTCCTGACTGACGTGAGCCTGCGCATCGGAAGAGGCGCAGCAGTAGGCGTTATCGGCGAATCCGGATCGGGCAAGTCAACCGTTGCCCGCGTCGTGGCAGGCATGCTTGCGCCTACTGCGGGCATAGTGTCGCTGGATGGGGAGCCGCTCGCGGCCTCGCTGAACGGGCGCACGCGCGAGCAGTTGCGCCGCATCCAGATCGTGTTCCAGAATGCGGATGTCGCGCTCAACCCGGCGCACAGCGTTGGTGAGATTCTGGGGCGGGTGCTGCGTTTCTATCATGGGACGAGCGGCGATCAGGCACGGCGGCGGGTCGCCGAATTGCTAGACCTGATCCGTCTTCCTTCCGGCATTGCCGATCGCCGCTGCGACGAGCTATCGGGCGGACAGAAGCAGCGCGTGAATCTGGCGCGGGCGCTTGCCGCAAATCCGGACGTGATCCTTTGCGACGAAGTAACCTCGGCGCTCGACACCGTGGTGCGCGAGGCCATTCTAGAGCTGCTGGCAGAACTGCGGCGCGATCTTGGCGTGGCGTACCTGTTCATAAGCCACGATATCGCGACGGTGAAGGCGCTGTGTGACGAGATCGTCGTGCTTTACAAAGGTACACGTGTGGAAAGTGGGCTGCGCGATACGTATGCCCAGCCGCCGTTCCACCCCTATACCGATCTGCTGATTTCATCGGTCCCGGAACTCAGGACGGACTGGCTCACCAGCGTGGGAATGCAGGCCGCCGCCCCGTTCGCGCAGATGCCGGAAAGTACCGACTTGTGCAGGTTCCTGCCGCGCTGCCCGCTTGCAATTGCAGGTCGGTGCGATGTCACCTTGCCGCCGCTGCGCTTGATGACAGCGGGTAATACAGTGCTTTGCCACAGGACCGAGGCCGAACTGGCTGGGTCCGGATCATAAATTAAAGGTCGCGTCCGAAACAGCGCCAGCCGCGACCAGGAATATTCCACGACGGAAAGGGTTTCCGATGACAAAACATGATCCACGCGCCGTCTGCGGTGTTTCAGCTCCCGCCACCAAGCCAACGCAGGTGGCACTGTGAGCGTGGCATTGAAGCAAAAGGTTGCCGCCGTCGTCGATATTCGCGCCTATGCGGCGGATACGGCACCGGCTGGCGATTGGTTTTCCGGCCGCGCAGCTCCGGCATTCGCTGATCAAGCGGCGCAAATTGCCGCGTTCGCGCTGCGCGGAGAAGGACAGGTTGCATCCTTGCCGACTGACGAGTTCGTTCTGGTCCTTGCGGGCCAGCTGGAGATTGAAAGCGTACACGGCGTGCTGGTGCTTGGCGCTGATGATTGCGCCACGATCCCTTTCGGCACCAGCTTCAGTTGGCGCGCCTCGGGCGACATGCTGGCAGTGGTCTATTCCGCGCCGACAGATCGGCCCGGCAACACCACCGTTCCGCTGATGATCGACAAGAACGCGCCACTTAATCCCTCGAATCCGCCAGCGTTGGAAAACCTGCTGGGCGAAGTGCCGACGTGCCGTGGTTTTTCCGACTACACTTCGGCCAATGGTGAGTTCGCTTGCGGAACGTGGGATTCCACGCCCTATCACCGGCGCCAGATCCCCTACCGGCAAGTGGAACTGATGCTTCTTCTGGCAGGCCGGGTCACCTTCAGCGATCAGAATGGCAGCGTAACCTTCTCGCCTGGTGACGTGTGCATGTTCATCCGTGGCGATGGCTGCGCGTGGCTCAGCGAGGAATACGTCAAGAAGGTGTTCGCTACGCAGCGGCCTTTGACCTGACCCCAAGCCATACATTCTCGGCAGATTCTGCGTCACACTGATTGACCAGGCTCCCCGCAAGGCTGCATTCGTTCGCCCGAAACCGCTGCCGGGCAAGTATATTGCTCGGCGGCAGAATATATGGGATCAAGCGACAAGTGCCGCAGGACCGCCATGTGTCCAGCGGACTTTCGGGATAAATTGCCAACTGAAATCCGCTTAAACTTGTCCGGCGGCTTCACGGCCATCGAATGCTGGCGAGTGAATGGGTCTTTGGCTTAATACCTTCGTTGATCGCTTGGTAATGGATGTGAGGAGTAACGGGGCAATGTCCGGTTCACAGGGCGAAAGTGCCAGCGAAGGCGTGATCGCGCTGACAACAGCCCATCTCGAACAGGCCCTGTCACTCTCGCAAGTCATCAATTGGCCCTATCGCGCGGAAGACTGGAAGTTTGCGCTCGATCTGGGGCGCGGGTTCGCAGTGGAATCACACGGCAAGCTCGTCGGAACGGCGCTGTGGTGGCCTTATGGTGATGACTTTGCTTCGGCAGGAATGATCATCGTTTCAGCCGATGCGCAAAAGCAGGGCATTGGTGGCCGGCTTATGGCAGCGATGCTTGCCGATGCCGCCGGACGGCGCATGATCCTGAATTCCACGCGCGAAGGTAAGCAGCTTTACACCCGGCTAGGGTTTGTACCCTACGGCGTGGTGACCCAGCATCAGGCAGTGCTTGCCAAGGTGCCGGCCGTTGATCCGGCAGTGCCGGTGCGCGCCGCTCGCACGGATGATGTGCCCGCGATTCACAGCGTTGATGAACGCGCTTCCGGCATGGACCGAAAGCATTTGCTGAACGCTCTGTTCGGCATGGCGGACACGGTTGTGGTTGAGCGTGACGGCGGGATAGCTGGATATGGCTGTGTGCGCCGGTGGGGACGCGGAGTGGTGATCGGGCCGGTCATCGCAAGCGATCAGGCAGAAGCGCGTGCGATCATCGCTACGCTTGCGTCTGCCCACGAGGGCGGCTTTGTCCGGATCGATGTCACCGGCGAGAGCGGGCTATCACCGTGGCTTGCCAGCATAGGTCTGCCGCAGACGGACCAGGTGATTGCGATGTCGTTGGGCAAGCCTCCTGAGCCAATGCCGGGTGCTGCCCTGTTCGCCTTGTCCAACCAGTCGCTCGGCTGATGCAAGGGCCGCTCACTCGAAATCGTCGGAATCGGGGCCTTGGTGTCCTGGTCTGGAGTCAAGGCATCCTTGGCTTCACATGACGCCAGCGTTCACCGGAGAAATTCAAAATGCCCGCGCCCCTCAGATTCATCAATTCCACGCCTGACCTGCCGGCGGAAGCCGATGCTGTCATCATTGGTGGCGGGATCATCGGCAGCTTCACCGCCTATTATCTGGCCCAGCGTGGGCTGAAGGTTGCGCTGCTTGAAAAGGGCGTGGTTGGCGGTGAGCAATCGAGCCGCAACTGGGGCTGGTGCCGCCAGCAGAACCGCGACGAGCGCGAACTGCCGCTGGCGACCAAGGCGCTGGACTTGTGGGAGCAATTCGGGGTTGAAAGCGGCGAAGACACGGGCTTCCGCCGCTGCGGCCTGTTCTATGTCAGCAATGATTCTGCCGAGCTCGATACCTGGGCGCGCTGGGGCGAATATGCCCGTTCGATCGGCGTCAAAACGCGCATGCTGAACAGCCAGGAAGCTACCGATAAGGGCAAGTTCACCGGCAAGGTGTGGAAGGGCGGGGTGCATTCGCAGATGGACGGCATCGCCGATCCCGGACTTGCGGTGCCAGCCGTTGCACGGGCGTTGATGGCACTGGGCAGCACCGTCCACCAGGCCTGCGCAGCGCGCGGGATTGAGACGACCGGCGGCGCGGTGAGCGGGGTAGTGACTGAGCGCGGCACGATCCGCACAAAGCTCGTGATTCATGCAGGCGGAGCTTGGGCCTCATCATTCATGCGCCAGTTGGGGGTGCGGTTTCCGCAAGCCACAGTTCGCCAATCAATTCTGGCTGTCGGCACCGGGCGATTGAATCTGCCCGATGCGTTTTACGGCGATTCCATGTCGATTACGCGGCGCGGAGACGGGTGCCATACTCTGGCATACAGCGGCCGGGCCAAGGTTGATCCGACCCTGCAGTTCCTTCGCTTTCAAAAGCAGTTCATCCCCATGTTCAAGCAGCGTTGGAGCAAGGTGTCGCCGGGCGGGCTACAGGGCTTGCGCGCGGGGCACGAGACGCTGTCAAACTGGCGGCTTGACCGACCAACGCCGATGGAGGCACGCCGCATCCTCGATCCGGTTGCCGATGCGAAGACCATTCGTCTCACCGTGGCGCTCGTAACCAGACTGATCCCGGATGTTGCGACGGCGCCAGTAGTGGGCAGCTGGGCCGGCTTTGTTGACAGCACACCCGACGGGGTTCCCGTGATTGGCGAGATACCTGCCATTCCGGGCTTGATCCTTGCGGCAGGCTTCAGCGGTCATGGTTTCGGCATTGGTCCCGGCGCTGCTCATCTTGTTGCCGATATTGCTTCGGGTCATGACCCGATCGTCGATCCCCATCCCTATCGTCTCTCGCGCTTTGACAGTGGTGCAGAGATTGACGTTTCGGAGTTTTAGAGCGTCATCCCGCTCCAAGAATCAGGACTTGGCGGGTTTTCGCGATATTGTTCCAAAAGCTGTGAAAAACCGGCACCTTGTTTTGAAGGCTGGCGCGTAACGCGGAAGGTGAAACGGGCGGGTTGTTGCCCGCCAAATGACGCCGCTGGAGTGCTTCCGACTTTGATTTCATCAAAGGCAGCACTCTACATTATTGTTTTGCCGTGATCTTTCGAGTTTCCAGATGTTTTCATCTGGCTTGAAATCACTCTAGCGCGGGAGCAACTGATGGACCTTCAGGACGCGACGCAGATCGTGCTGCGAGACATGACGGCTGACGATATCCACGCTGTTGCGGACCTCTGCTTCGAACAGCAATGGCCCCACCGGGAGGCCGATTTGCGTATGCTCCTGTCGATCGGCAGCGGTCTTGTTGCTGAAGTCGACGGAAAAATCGGCGGCACGATCATGTCGTGGCGCTTTGGTAAATCCTTTGCCATGCTTGGGATTGTCATCGTTGCCGTCGCGCAGCAGGGCCGCGGACTTGGGCGGCAGTTGGCCACCGCGATGATCGAACGTCTGGGCGGGGTGACCGTCATGCTGAACGCAACCGACGAAGGCCGTTTGCTTTACCGCAAGTTGGGGTTCCTCGAACTGGGCACGGTTTGCCAGCAAAATGCGCTGGCACCGGTGCAACCGCTTGTCGAACTCCGCCCTGGTCAGCGAGTCAGGCCGATGGGGGCTGCCGATGTCGAAGTACTCGATGCGCTTTACGCATCGGCAATGGGCATGGATCGCAAGAACGTGCTGGAGGCGTTGTTCGCCGAAGGCAGTACCGTTGTGCTGTGCCAGGAACATAAGCAAACCGGCTTTGCCGTGATGCGTCGGTTTGGGCGAGGATGGGCCATCGGCCCGGTGGTTGCACCTGATGCGGCCGGCGCCAAGGCCATGATCGCACACTGGCTTGGCACGCAGACCGGCAGTTTCTGCCGGATCGATATCCCCGAGACGAGCGGGATTGGCCCCTGGCTGCAGGAACTAGGCCTTCCCGAAGTGGGCCGAGTAACGCATATGGCGCTCGGTCCGGCACCCGTTCCGGGCGATAATGTGGCACTATTTGGTCTTGCATCACAGGCGTTAGGTTAAACAATGATCACTCTCAATGACCCCACCCTGCTGCGTCAGGCAGCATTAGTTGACGGCGAATGGATCGCCAGCGGTCTTCCAGGCCTTGATGTGACCAACCCTGCCACCGGGCAAGTCATCGGCACCGTGCCCCAATGCGGCACTGCGGAAACCGAAGCTGCGATTGCCGCCGCTCATGCCTCATGGCCCGATTGGCGCCGCCGGACTGCGGGTGAGCGGTCTGCGCTGCTCGACACCTGGCATGCGCTGGTGCTCGCCAACGTAGACGATCTCGCCCGGATCATGACGGCCGAACAGGGCAAGCCTTTTGCCGAGGCGCAGGGCGAGATCCGTTACGCTGCCAGCTTCATCAAGTGGTTTGCTGAAGAAGGTCGCCGCGTTGGCGGCCGTAACATTCCCTCGCCCGAACGTGACCGGCGGATCATTGTGATGTCCGAGCCGGTCGGCGTTTCCGCTGCGATCACGCCGTGGAACTTCCCTGCCGCGATGATCACCCGCAAGTGCGCTCCTGCGCTCGCCGCCGGTTGCCCGGTCGTGATCAAGCCTTCTGACCTCACGCCGTTTACCGCGCTTGCGCTGATCGAACTGGCCGTGCGCGCGGGCTTTCCCAAGGGCACGATCAACCTGCTGACGGGGATGCCGCAGGCGATTGGCGAGGCTATCACCAAAAGCCCGCTAGTGCGCAAGCTTTCGTTCACCGGGTCCACCCGCGTTGGCGCGTTGCTGATGCGGCAGAGCGCAGATACGATCAAGCGGCTGTCGCTTGAACTGGGCGGCAATGCGCCGTTGATCGTGTTCGACGATGCCGACCTTGATCTTGCGGTCAAGGCGACGATGGTCAGCAAGTTCCGCAACGCCGGACAGACCTGCGTTTGCGCCAACCGTATCCTTGTTCATGCGCCTATCTATGATGAATTTTCTGCCCGTCTCGGCGCGGCAGTGTCGGCGTTGAATGTTGGTAACGGCATGGAATCAGGCATAACCACCGGCCCGCTGATCAACAGCGCAGCGGTCGACAAGGTATCGGCTCACGTCGAAGACGCGCTGTCGAAGGGCGGCAAGGTTTTGTTCTCTGGTGCGGGCAGTGAAGGCGGCAACTTCGCCCGCCCGCTCGTGATCGGCAATGCCAACTCGGACATGCGTATTGCCACGGAAGAGACTTTCGGCCCTGTGGCGCCGTTGTTCCGGTTCGAGACTGAGGACGAGGCGATTGCGCTCGCCAACGATACCGAATTCGGGCTTGCCAGCTATTTCTATACCTCTGGCCTCGACCGTGCGTTCCGCGTGGCCGAAGCTTTGGAGGCCGGGATGGTTGCACTCAACACCGGTAGCATCGCAATGGACATGGCGCCGTTCGGTGGGATCAAGCAGTCGGGCCTTGGGCGCGAAGGTGGTACGCTTGGTATCGAAGAATACCTTGAAACCAAGGCCTTCCACATCGGCGGCCTGAAAATCTGAATTTCCTAGCTTCCTCTGGGGGGACCACATGAGCAGCATTACCCGTAAACACACCATCGCAGTCATCCCCGGCGATGGTATCGGCAAGGAAGTCATGCCCGAAGGTATGCGCGTGCTGGAAAAGGCCGCCGCGCTGTATGGCTTCGAGATCGAGCAGAAGTGGCACGATTTTGCCAATTGCGATTACTACGCGCGTCATGGCAAGATGATGCCCGACAACTGGAAGGAAGAGATTGGCCGCCCCGACGCGATCTTTTTCGGCGCGGTGGGCTGGCCCGATATCGCGCCGGATCACATATCGCTCTGGGGCTCGCTCCTTCAGTTTCGCCGGGAATACGACCAGTACATAAATCTTCGTCCGGTGCGGCTGATGCCCGGTGTCCCGTGTCCGCTCGTTGGCCGCGAACCTGGCGATATCGACTTCTGGGTCGTCCGTGAAAACACCGAGGGCGAATATTCTTCTGTTGGCGGCATCATGTTCCCCGGCACCGAGCGCGAAATTGTCATCCAGGAAACGGTGATGACCCGCATCGGCGTGGACCGTGTGCTGCGCTATGCTTTCGATCTTGCCCAGCAGCGCCCGGGCAAGCACCTGACCAGTGCCACCAAGTCCAACGGCATAGCCATTACCATGCCCTATTGGGACCAGCGCGTGGAAGCAATGGGTGCGCAGTATCCCGATGTCCGCCATGACAAGTATCACATCGATATCCTGACCGCGCAGTTCGTCATGAACCCGGATCGCTTCGATGTCGTGGTGGGGTCTAACCTGTTCGGCGATATTCTTTCGGATCTTGGCCCGGCCTGCACCGGAACGATCGGCGTGGCACCATCGGCCAACATCAACCCCGAGGGCACGCATCCGTCACTGTTCGAACCTGTGCATGGTTCTGCGCCCGATATTGCCGGACAGAACATCGCCAATCCGGTGGGCCAGATCTGGTCGGCGGCGATGATGCTCGAACACCTTGGTGAGAAGGCAGCGGCGGCGGCGATCATGCGCGCGGTGGAGCAAGTCCTGGCAACTCCGTCTGCCCGCACCCGCGACCTGAAAGGCGCCGCCAGTACCGAGGCATGTGGCAAGGCAATCGCCGAGGCGCTAGGCTGATAGATTGCTGGAGCGGGAAGCCTGACATGATGATGCAGCCTGCCTAGCCTCGTGCCGACAATCTGAATCACCGCCAATCCTCCCCGGCACGGGGAGGTGCCCTGAAAGGGCGG
>JBDTUQ010000009.1:0-66173 GCA_040007615.1 Novosphingobium sp. | reverse complement strand
TGGCCGACGGCGCGCCGATCCGCAACATTACCGAGGCAGTGCAGAACGCGCATCTGGATGTCGAAGCCGTCATCGCTTCGCCCATCGCCGCCGGTCACGCCTGTCTGACAGCGGAAGAACGCGATCTGGGCGTGGCTCTGGTCGAGTTTGGCGCGGAAGTGACCAATGTTTCGGTCCACGCGGGCGGCATGTTGCTGGGGCTGGCATCCATCCCGCTCGGCTCTGGCGATGTGACTGACGCGGTGGCATCGGCATTCGGCATCCGGCGCTTTCAGGCCGAGCGGCTGAAATGCGTCAACGGGTCCGCAATCGCCAGCCCGGCTGATCACCGTGAGATGATCCCGGTCAATGCGCCGGGCGAGGAAGGCGGCGGGCCGATTGCGCGGCACGCGGACGAAGCCAACCGCATCCCGCGCGCCGAGCTGGTCTCGGTCATCACGCAGCAGCTTGGCCGGTTGATGGATGAGATCAACAAATCACTGAAGTCACTGGGTTTCACTGGTGCAAAAGGCCAGCAGGTGGTGTTCACGGGCGGCGGTGCGGAGTTGACCGGGCTTGCCGACTATGCGCAGCAGGCGCTTGGCAAGCCGGTCCGCATCGGCAGAACGCCGCAAATCCGCGGGTTGGCCGAAGCCCATGCCAAGCCCGGATTCGCCACGCTGGCAGGCCTGATCCTGTACGCCGCCGCCGATCCGGTCGACATCCGCGCCATCGGTCCCACGTACCAGCAGACGCAAGGTTTCGGCAAAATGGCCGTGCCGGTGCGCATCTGGAGGGCGCTGCGTGAATATTTCTAGGCAAATTTACTTAAGGCTGGGCTGTGGACAACGCGCGTTCATGGCTTGGTTCGCCGAGTCTAAGCATGCAATTGTTGGCATGATCACTGCGTCCTGTGGGCGCCAGCCTCTGTGGAGAGCAAGATGAGCATCAATATCGGACCCCCAGCTGTTGAAGAACTGCGCCCCCGCATCACCGTCATCGGCGTCGGCGGCGCGGGCGGCAATGCCATTGCCAACATGATCCATGCGCAGATCGAAGGCGTGGACTTCATTGTCGCCAACACCGATGCGCAGGCGCTGAACAATTCGGTGTCTGAGCATTGCATCCAGCTTGGCCCGGATATCACCCAGGGTCTGGGTGCCGGATCACGGCCCGAGGTTGGCCGTGCGGCGGCAGAAGAAACCATAGCCGAGATCGACCGCGCGCTTGACGGCGTGCACATGTGCTTCATCGCAGCGGGCATGGGCGGCGGCACCGGCACCGGCGCTGCCCCCGTCATCGCCAAGGCCGCGCGTGACAAGGGCGTGCTGACGGTTGGCGTGGTGACCAAGCCGTTCCTGTTCGAAGGCACGCGCCGGATGCGTTCTGCCGAAGCGGGGATCGAGGAACTGCAAAAGCACGTCGACACTCTGATCGTCATTCCCAACCAGAACCTGTTTCTGATCGCCAAGGCCGACACCACTTTCAAGGAAGCGTTCCAGCTTGCCGACGAAGTGCTGCAGCAGGGCGTCCGCTCGATCACCGATCTGATGGTCATGCCGGGCCTGATCAACCTCGACTTTGCCGACGTCCGCTCGGTGATGGGCGAGATGGGCAAGGCGATGATGGGCACCGGCGAAGGCAGCGGCGAAAACCGCGCGCTGGAAGCTGCCGAGCGGGCGATTTCCAACCCGCTTCTCGACGGCGTGTCGATGCAGGGTGCCAAGGGGGTGATTATCTCGATCATCGGCGGCGACGATATGCGGCTGCTCGAAGTCGACGAAGCGGCCAACCACATCCGCGAATTGGTCGATCCCAATGCCAACATCATCTGGGGTTCGGCATTCAATCCCGATCTGCAGGGCAAGATCCGCGTTTCCGTGGTCGCCACCGGCATCGAACAGACGCACGACCAGGCGATCGAGGCTTCGCGGCCGTTCAACCTGGGCACCTCGCGCGGGCCTGCCCGTCCGGGCGCTGCTCCGGTTGAAGCTGCTGCTGCTCCCGCGCTCGCCCCGGTTGCTGCCGAAGCACCGGCTCCGATCCCGTCAGCTTACGAGCCGGAACCGGCTACTGATGAGCCGCTGGAACTCGGTCTTGCGGAAGTGGCTGTCGACGAAGCAGACGATGCCGTGCACGTGGCCGCCGAAGATCACGGACAGGCACAGGCTGATGCCGACGAACTTCTGCTCGATGCGCCGACTGAAGAAGAGTCAGGGGCAGCGGCATCGCCGTTGCTCGCCCGCAAGCGTCCGCTGGTTTCGCCAGAATCGCTGGCTGAAGAGCGGCAGCCGCGCCTGACCGGCAACGGAAGCACCCTGTTTGAGCGCATGGCCAACCTCTCACGCGGAGGGGCGGCGTCTTCGGAAGAAGCCGAGGATGAGGACGATGGCGGTGACAATGCTCCGTCGTTCAGCATCCCCCGCTTTCTGGGGCGGCAGAACAACCAGTAGGGCGCTAGCAAGTCTGGAAGGCAGCGGTGCATCCGTTCCGCTGCCGTTCAGACGGCACAGGCCAAGGCGGCGTTGCTGCCTTGGGCGGCAGTTATTCGGGATGAGCGCAGCCATGTTCGCCAAAGGGCGTACCCTTCGATGAGCGTGCAAACGGTGCGGCGTGCGCTGGCGCTGGGGCTTTGCGCAGGGTTGCCGCTGGCGGCGGTCCCGGCAATGGCGCAGCAGAGGCAAATGGCCGCTCCTCAGGTGGCAGTGTCGCGCCCGGTGGTGCAGGCGGTGCCCGGTGCGGGCAGTCAGTCGCTCAACAATGCGCTGGCGCGGTTGGGGCGCGATCCGAAGGACGTAAATGCCCTGATCGATGCGGGCAACGCCGCGCTGGGCATGGGCGATGTCGACGCGGCGCTGGGCTTTTTCGCGCGGGCCGACCAGCTTTCGCCCAATAACCCACGGGTGCGCGCCGGGCTGGGCGGCGCGCTGGTGCGTAGCGGCAATCCCTATGAAGCCATCCCCCTGTTTGCCGAGGCTGAGGCTGCGGGCGGCATGGACGCTTCGCTGGGCACCGAACGCGGGCTGGCTTATGATCTGGTCGGCGACAATGCCACAGCCCAACGCTATTACCGCGCGGCCCTGAGTGCGGGGGAAAATGACGAGGCGACCCGGCGTCTTGCCTTGAGCCTGGCGATTTCAGGCGATGAAGCTGGCATGGAAACCGCGCTCGCGCCGCTGCTGCAAAAGCAGGACAAGGCCGCATGGCGTACGCGGGCCTTTGCGCTCGCGGTTCTGAACCAGCCGGACGAGGCGGTGCAGATCGCATATCAGACCATGCCCAAGGATCTTGCCGCCGGGATCGCGCCCTATCTGCGCTATATGCCGCGCCTGACCAAGGCGCAGCAGGCGGCGGCGGCGACGTTTGGCCATTTCCCGCGCGCGGCAGAGATCGGCCACGACGACCCCCGCGCCTTGCCATTCGCGCCGCCGGTGCGGGTTGCCAGTGCTGACGCAGGGCTGGTGCCAAAGGGTGAACCGCTGGGCCGCAAGGGGCGCTCATCCGCCGATGCGCGCAGCCGTGATGGCAAGCAGGGAGGCAAGTCGCCCACGCTGGCCGTCGCCACGCCGCCCACTGTTTCAGCCCCGTCACAGGCACCGCGCACCGCACCGCCGGAACTTCAGCCCCGCCGCGACGAGAGCGAAGCGCCTTCGCGGGTAACTACGCCTACTGTCGCTGTTGCCGCGCCAACCCCGCAGCAAGTGCCGCAAGCGGCTGTGCCCCGGCCGGTCACGCCGACAGTGGCCGTGGCGGCACGGCCAGCGCCGCGCCCGATCGGCCCCGGTTTCGATCTGGCGCAAACACCGGGCGCTTCCACGGTGGCGATCGCGCCGCCTGCCCCCGCCGCAACGCCGCCAATTCCTGCCGTAGTACCGCAGCCCACCCCAGCACCTCAGCCCGCACCCGCACTCGTCAGCAGCCCGACGCCCGCCCCTCCCCCTGCCGCGCCGCCCGCTCCGCCTCCGCGCAAGTTCGCTGACCTGTTCGGCGATCTTCTCGCCCCGGCCAGTATCGCTGCCCCGGCCCCCGGCGCGGTCGATATCCGCAAGCTCAAACCCGCTGCGCCCAAGGTCGAAGCACCTGTCAAACCAGCCCATCCCAGCCGCATCTGGATTCAGGTCGGCACGGGGCGCGACAAGTCGGCGCTGGCGTTCAGCTGGAAGGCCATCCTGCGCGAGGATCCGGACCTGTTTCGCGGCAAGTCCCCGGCCATTTCCGAGTGGGGCCGCACTAACCGACTGTTGGTCGGCCCGTTCGAATCCGAGGCTGCGGCGAACAGTTTTTATGCCCGTCTGCGCAAGGCAAAGGTCGATTCCTTCCTCTGGACCAGCCCGGCGGGGCAGATCGTTGATCCGCTACAGGTCAAGTGATCGCGCTGGTAACCGGCGGGTTACATCTTCAGCCACAGGTTTTCCACAAGGTGTTCACAGTCTTGTGCAGTTTTGCCCCGCCGTGCGCGTACTCTGCATTGCCGGGAACAACGCGCCGCCGCATCCACTTTCATCAGATCAAGGAGTGGATCGCTTGAGAGCAGGGCAGCACCGTATGGAACGCGAAGAGGATTCGGCTCCGGTAGAAATGCTGGCCTCGCTGTGCGAGGCGCACGGCTGGGCGTTCGACTTTTCCGGCGAGGACGAGATCACCGCCGAAGTGCAGGGCAGCTGGGCCAGTTATCAGCTGCGCGGCATCTGGCGATCGGATGACCGCGTGCTGCAATTGCTGTGCCTGCCCGACATCCGCATCCCTGACGACAAACGCGCGCCGATGTTCGAAGTGCTGTCGCTGGTCAACGAACAGATGTGGCTGGGGCATTTTGATGTCTGGTCGAACGGCATGGTCCTGCTCTATCGTCATGCGCTGATGCTGGGCGACGACGGCTTGCTCAGCCTCAGTCAGGCGCAGGCGGCGGTTGAGACGGCAATCGAGGAGTGTGACCGCTTTTATCCCGCGTTCCAGTTCATCCTGTGGGGCGACAAGACCCCGGCTGAGGCGCTGGCCAGCGCGATGGTCGACGCGGCGGGCGAGGCGTAAGCAGTTCGGTATGGCGCGGCGATGATGGAGACTGACGTGAAAATCCTGATTATCGGCTGCGGCAACATGGGCGGCGCGATGCTGCAGGGCTGGCTGGCGGGCGGCGTCGATCCGTCGAGCTTTACCGTGGCCGATCCGTTCCTTGCGCAGGCTCCGGCCAGCGTCACCCTGCTTCGCGAGGTCGATCCGGCTTCTGCGCCGTTCGATGTCGTGCTGCTGGGTTTCAAGCCGCAGCAACTGGCAGAGGCGGCAGAAGGCATTGCCGCGCTGGTCGGCCCGCACACATTGCTGCTGTCGATACTGGCGGGCGTCGATCTGGAAACGCTGAATGCCCGGTTCACGGCGGCAGGCGGGATCGTGCGGGTCATGCCGAACCTTGCCGCCGCGCTGGGCAAGTCACCTATCGCGCTGTCAGGCAAAGTCTCGGCCGAACACCGCGCCCGGACCGAACAACTGATGGCCCCGCTGGGGCAGGCCGAATGGCTGGCAAGCGAAAGTCAGATGGACATCGTCACCGCGCTCGCCGGATCGGGGCCAGCATTTGTCTATCGCTTCATCGATGCGCTGGCATCGGGGGCCGCCGCGCTGGGCCTGCCGCGCGCGCAGGCAGACCGGCTGGCACTGGCGATGGTCGAAGGCGCGGCGATGCTGGCGGCGGCTTCGGACGCGACACCGGGCGACCTCGCCCGCCGCGTCGCCAGCCCCGGCGGAACGACGCAAGTCGGGATCGACGTGCTGGACAAGGATGACCGCCTTTCCCGGTTGATGGAAGACACCTTGCGCGGCGCGCGCGACCGCAGCGCAGAGATGACGCAGCAGGCCAAGGCAGCAAAGTAACCGTCTGATACACTTTGCGACAGGTCGCTTGTCCGGTTTCACTTGAAACGCGCCACACAAAGCCCGATATTGGCCTCAGCGGACCCTATTTCGGGACCGCGAAGGAGCTTTGAAATATCATGGCAAACTGGAACGATCCCCAGACTACGCGGACGAGCTTTGGCGCGCCCGGCGGCCTGAGCGGTTCGCTCGGGCAGACCGCGGCCTACGATCAGGGCCTGCGTCGTCACATGCTGTCGATCTATAACTACATGGCATCCGGCGTTATGCTTTCGGGCGTGGTTGCGCTGCTGTTCGCCCGCTCTGGCATGGCGTTGCAACTGATGCAGACCCCGCTGCGCTGGCTGATCGCCCTTGCGCCGCTCGGTTTCGTCATGGCGATGAGCTTTGGCATGAACCGGATGAAAACCTCCACCCTGCAGGCCCTGTTCTGGGGTTTCAGCGTGACGATGGGCCTGTCACTTTCGTCCATTTTTCTCGTCTATACCGGGCCGTCGATTGCCGCGACCTTCTTCGCGACCGCCGGTGCATTCGCCGGTCTGAGCCTGGTGGGTTACACCACCAAGAAGGATCTGAGCGCGATGGGCTCGTTCCTGACGATGGGCGTTGTCGGCCTGCTGATCGCGATGGTGATCAACATGATCTGGCCGATGCCGGGCCTTGGTCTGGCGATCAGCATGCTGGGCGTGCTGATCTTTGCAGGCCTGACCGCTTACGACACCCAGCAGCTCAAGAACATGTACGCACAAGTTGCAGGCACTGACATGGCCGGCAAGGTGGTGATCATGGGCGCGCTGAAGCTGTACCTGGACTTTATCAACATGTTCCAGTTCCTGCTCAGCTTCATGGGCGACCGCCGCTAAATAGCTGGTAACAGCGTAAAATCGAATGCCCGGCGCGCTCAAAAGCGTGTCGGGCATTTTCTTTGTCCGCAGAACCGGTTAGACTGGGCTCAAGCCTTTGATGAGGCGGGGCAAGCACGGCCCCTGGATGAGGAAACTGCGCGATGATCCGGTTTACTATGCGCAAAGTCACGCGGGCAGCCTTGCTCGGCGGCCTCGCGGTGCTGTCGGCCTGCGGACCCACCGCGCCGCCACCTGCGCCATTGCCACCGCCCCCACCTCCGCCAGTCGTGCTGGTGATCCCGCCAGCCCCGCGCGCGCCTAACCGCGCTTCGCCCAATCTGGTCACGCCGCCGGTGAATGCTGACGGACTGCGCTACAGCGTCAACCGCAACATCTCGCCCTCGCAGATGACGTGGAACTTGCGCGCCGCGTACAATGTCGCCGCGCTCAACTGCAACGATCCGAAATATGCCGAGATCGTGCCCGGTTACCGCCTGTTCCTCAAAGTCCATGCCAAGGGGCTGGCCGCTGCCAACAAGCAGGTCGATGCCGAGTTTCGCGGCAAATACGGAGTCAAGTTCATCCCGCCCCGGGAAAAGTACATGACAGAAGTGTACAACCACTTCGCCACCCCGCCGACGTTGAAAAACTTCTGCGACGCCGCGATGGCGGTCAGCCGCGATGCCAGCGCGGTAAAGCCTGCGGACCTGCAGGCATTTTCCGCGCTTAACCTCCCCAATATCGAGGTGGTGTTCGACGATTTCTATCGCCGTTATGACCAATACAAGGCCGATCTGGCGGCCTGGAATGCGCTATATGCGCCGCCGGTGGCCGTTCAGCCGCCAGCCGCGCCGCTCCAGCCGGTCGCTACCGTCAAGTAAACGCCAGGGAAATCGGGCCGTGCGGCGGGCGGCAAGATAGTGCTTCCATGCGCGGCGCGGCTTCGCTAAAGCGGCGGCTTCGCGGGCATGGGCTTCGCCTTGCCGCTCGCACTCGCACAGGAACGGGGCCGTAGCTCAGCTGGGAGAGCGCGTCGTTCGCAATGACGAGGTCAGGGGTTCGATCCCCCTCGGCTCCACCAGTGCGGCAGCAAGCGGCTCCGGTCCCGGTTTTTAGCGATTTAGGCTCCCTTTCATGCATTTTCTCGATCAGGCCAAAGTTTTCATCCGCTCCGGCGCAGGCGGGCCGGGCGCGGTGGCGTTCCGGCGCGAGATGTATGTCGAATACGGCGGGCCGGACGGCGGCAACGGCGGCAAGGGTGGCGACATCATTTTCGAAGCTGTGCCCGGACTTAATACGCTGATCGACTTTCGCTATGCCCAGCACTTCAAGGCCCAACGCGGCATTGGCGGTATGGGCCAGAATCGCACCGGCGCGGGCGGCAAGGATCTGGTGATCAAGGTTCCGGTCGGTACGCAAGTGCTGGACGATGACCGTGAGACGGTCCTGCTCGACATGACCGAGGTTGGCCAGCGGGTCGTGCTGCTGCGCGGCGGCGATGGCGGGCGCGGCAACGCCAGCTACAAGACATCGACCAACCGCGCCCCGCGTCAGCACGGGCCGGGCTGGCCGGGCCAGGAAATGTACGTCTGGCTGCGGCTCAAGCTGCTGGCCGACGTGGGCCTTCTTGGCCTGCCGAATGCGGGCAAATCCACTTTCATGAACGCGCTGACCAATGCCAAGGCCAAAGTCGGCGATTATCCGTTCACCACCCTGCGCCCGCAACTGGGCGTGGTGCGGCACCGCGAACGCGAATTCGTGCTGGCCGACATCCCCGGCCTTATCGCGGGCGCGGCGGACGGTGCGGGCATTGGTGACCGCTTCCTTGGCCATATCGAGCGGTGCCGGGTGCTGATCCACCTGATCGACATCAACGGCACCGATCCGGCAGAGGCGCTGGAAATCATCGAAGAGGAGCTGGAGATCTATGGCGAAGGGCTGGACGAAAAGCCGCGCCTGATCGCGCTCAACAAGATCGACACGGTCGACGCCGAACTGGTCAAGGCCTTTACCAAAGAACTGAAGGCAGCAGGCGCGGGCCGCGTGTTCGCGATTTCCGGTGCCACCGGCAAGGGCATGGACAAGCTGCTCGACGCGGTAATCGAAGAACTTCCCGCCGCCACCGCTACAGAACGTCCGGCGGGCGAACAGGAAGAGCACGAGGAAACGCCCTGGTCGCCAATTTGACCGGTTGACCGTCTGAAGATTTGGCGCACGGGGCTTTGCCGCGCGGCCAACTGCCGCTAAGCGACGGTGATGCCCATCACCAGCCTACCAGACCTTGCCGACAAGACCGCCTGCCCGCGCATTGTGGTCAAAGTGGGATCGGCGCTGCTGGTCGGCAAACACGGCCCCCGCCGCGCATGGATCAAGGGGCTGGTGACCGAACTGGCCGCAGCCAAAGCGCGCGGGCAAGACGTGATCGTGGTCAGTTCCGGCGCAATCGCGCTGGGTGCGGCGAAGCTGGGGCTGGACAAGGGCGGGCGCGGCAGTCTGGCCGATGCGCAGGCCGCCGCCGCCGTTGGCCAGATCGCGCTGTCAGGCCTGTGGGCAGAACTGCTGGGTGAGCATGGCTTGGTCGCGGCGCAATTGCTCCTGACACTGGAAGACCTTGAAGACCGCCGCCGATATCTGAATGTCACTGCCACGCTGGGGCGTTTGCTGGATGCCGGGGCGGTGCCCGTCGTCAACGAGAATGACAGCGTCGCCACGCAGGAAATCCGCTTTGGTGACAATGACCGTCTGGCCGCGCGCGTGGCGCAGGCGGCGCGGGCGAGCGCGGTGCTGCTGCTGTCAGATGTCGATGGGCTGTATGATCGCAATCCGGCTGATCCGGCGGCGAAGCTGCTGCCGGTAATCAACGGCATAACGCCGCAAGTGCGGGCGATGGCTGATGGGGGTTCCGCCTCTGGACTGGGTTCTGGCGGCATGACCTCCAAATTGCAGGCGGCCGAAATCGCTGAGCGGGCTGGGATCGCTATGGTCATCGGCAATGGCACGCACGATGCGCCGATTGCGCGCGTGACCGGGCAGGGAGTGGGCACGCTGTTCCTGCCCAAGCCGGTCAAGGGCAACAAGGCGGCGGCGCGCAAGGCGTGGCTGGGCGGGCGGCTGCGGCTGCGCGGGGCGGTGGTGATCGATGCCGGTGCGGCGGGCGCTCTGGCCAGCGGCAGCAGCCTGCTGGCGGCGGGGATTACCGGCGTTGAGGGCGATTTTCAGCGCGGCGATGCGGTCGCCATTCGCGGCGCACATGGTCAGGTGCTGGCACATGGGCTGGCCGAATACGGCGCTGCCGAGTGCGCGCTTTTACGGGGCCACCATTCACGCGATCACGCCGAAATCCTGGGCTATGCACCGCGCTCAGCCGTGGTCCACCGTGATCAGCTCGTGCTGCTGTGACTATCGCGGTTACCGGCGCTACCGGCTTTGTCGGACAGGCGCTGCTGGACGCTGCGGGTGAGAGCGGATTGCCCGTGCGGGCGCTGGCGCGGGGGCCGCAGGCGCAGCGGGACGGGGTCAGCTGGGTGGCGGGCGATCTGGCGAACGCTGCTGCATTGGACGCCCTGATCGCGGGGACCGATGTGGTCATTCACGTCGCCGGAGTGGTCAATACGCCCGATCCGGCGATGTTCGAAAGCGGCAATGTTCAGGGCACCGCCAATGTGATCGCTGCGATGGAGCGGGCTGGGGTGCGGCGGCTGGTCCATGTCTCGTCGCTTTCAGCGCGAGAACCGCACTTGTCACTTTACGGTGCATCCAAGGCGCGGGCCGAGGCGCTGGTGAGGGACAGCGGGCTTGACTGGACAATGGTGCGCCCGCCCGCGATCTATGGCCCGCGTGATCGGGATATGTTCGAGCTGTTCCGCTCGGCCAAATGGGGCGTGGTGCCGGTCCCGGCTGAGGGGCGGGCGTCGCTGATCCATGTTGCCGATCTGGCGCGGCTGCTGCTGGCGCTGACCGGCGGTGCGGGGGCGGGGAAGTGCTTCGACCCCGATGATGGCAGGCCCGGCGGCTGGGGTCACAAGGAGCTGGCCCATGCGATCGGTGCGGCGATGGGACGGCGGATATGGGCACCGGGTTTGCCGCCTGCGCTGCTCCGCATGGGGGCCTTGGCCGACAAATTGCTTCGCGGCGACAAGGCGCGGCTCACGGCGGACCGGGTTGGATACCTGACTCACCCGGACTGGGTTGTCAGCGCCACTGGGCGGGTGCCTGCGGATTTGTGGACGCCGCAAGTGCCAACACTGGAAGGTCTGCGTAGCACGGCGGAGTGGTATCGTAGAAACGGCTGGCTTTGATTGAAGGCTCAAAGCCCCTCCTCTTCAGGGGAGGGGTTGGGGTGGGGTCTATCATCCCCAACCAACGTCGCGTCCGCACGAGAGACCCCACCCCCAGCCCCTCCCCTGAAGAGGAGGGGGGCGAAGGCAGCCAAACGCAGCCGCGCTTTAGAAAACCGGCCACTCTAGAAAACCGGATCGAATCCCGGCGGCAGTTCGCTTGTCCCGTCCGGCTGACCGGGGACGTGGATGCCGCATTCGACCTTGTCCCAACCCTTCCAGCGGCCTGACCGGGCGTCTTCACCCGGTGCAACCTTGCTGGTGCAGGGCGAGCAGCCGATTGAGGGATAGCCTTCGGCCACCAGCGGGTGCGCGGGCAGATCGTGCTCGACGAAATAGGCGGCCAGCACATCGGTAGACCAATCTGCCAGCGGGTTGATCTTGAGCCGTCCCTGCGCGTCGCTGCGGTCGACCTCAAAGCGGGTCAGGCCGGTGCGGGTCGCGGACTGGAAGCCCTTGCGCCCGGTGATCGAGGCATCGAACCCGGCCAGCGCGCCTGCCAGCGGGATGACCTTGCGGATTTCGCAGCAGCCATCGGGATCGAATGACCAGCGCAGGCCGTTGCCGTCGCGCTTAGCCAGCACTTCGGCATCGGGCGTCAGGTTGCGCACGCCGGTCAGCCCCAGCCGCTCCACCAGCAGGTCGCGGTAGGCCAGCGTTTCGGGAAAGTGCTTGCCTGTTTCCAGAAACAGCACCGGCAGCGCCGGGTCCACTTGCGCGATCAGATGCAGCAGCACCGCACTTTCCGCACCAAAGCTGGACACGACCGCGACATCGCCTGCCAGCCCGTCACGCAGGACGGACGACAGCATATCAACGGTATCGGTGCCCCGGAACATGCGGTTCAGGCGAATGGCATCGGCCTCGGAGAAGCGAGGTCCGGTGTCGATCCGGTCGATCGCGCGGCGCGGATCGGTGGCCACTTCAGCCGCCATGACGCAAGGCCCAGATCGGGCTGCGACCATCAACGGTCGGCTGATAGACCTCTCCATAGCGCGCAAAGGCGGCTTCGGCGTCAGCGGCGTTGAGTTCCCGTTCGGGCGAGAAACTGTCAAAACCGCAGCGGCGCATCAGGGCGATCTGATCAATCAGCACGTCGCCCACGGCGCGCAGTTCGCCGGTATAGCCAGCCTCGCGCAGGATGCGGGCGGCGGAATAGCCGCGTCCGTCGCCAAATACCGGGAAGTTGACTTCGACAAGCCTGATCCGGTCAAGGTGGGGCAACAGATCGCGCGCATCGTCGCCCGGTTCCAGCCGGACGGCGGCGGCGTTGGTCTGGTCGCCGAACGAATCGACGGTAACCGCTGGATCGCCCACAGGCTCGTCGTCACGAAAGCGGAACTGGGTTTCAACCATGTGCTGGCTCCTTGGCATAGATTGCCTCCTTGAACGGGGCCATGCCGATGCGGCGATAGGTATCGAGGAAGCGTTCGTCGCCCTGCTTGGCGCCAAGGTAGACGTTGGTGGCTTTTTCCACTGCATCGACGATGCCGTCCTCGTCAAAGCCGGGACCGGTGATCTGGCCCAGCGAGGTATCGGCGCCTTCGCTGCCGCCCAGCAGAAGCTGGTAGTTTTCCACGCCCTTGCGGTCGACACCCAGGATGCCGATGTGCCCGGCGTGGTGGTGGCCGCAGGCGTTGATGCAGCCGGAGATTTTCAGTTTCAGCTCGCCGAGTTCGCGCTGGCGCCCCAGATCGGAAAACCGCTGCGCGATCTTCTGCGCGACGGGGATCGAGCGGGCATTGGCGAGGCTGCAATAATCGAGGCCGGGGCAGGCGATGATGTCTGTCACGAGATCGAGGTTCGGCGTTGCCAGCCCCGCCGCGTCGAGCGCCTGCCAGATGGCGTAAAGGTCGGCCTTGCGGACGTGGGCGAGGACGATGTTCTGTGCGTGGGTCACCCGCGCCTCATCGAAGCTGTACCGCTCTGCGAGGTCGGCCATCAGGCGAATCTGGTCGGCGCTGGCATCGCCGGGGATGCCGCCGGTCGGCTTGAGGCTGATCGTGGCGATGGCATAGCCGGGCTGCTTGTGCGCGGCGACGTTGTTGTCCAGCCACAGCGCGAAGTCGGGATCGGACCGGTCCAGCGCATCGGGCGCGGCGGTATCGAACGCGGGGTCGGCGAAGAAGCCCTTGATCCGTTCCAGTTCGGCCAGAGGAGGCTCGATATTCTGGGTCAGCAAGTGGGCGAATTCTTCCTCGACCTGACGGGTGTATTCGTCCTTGCCCAGTTCGTGGACCAGGATCTTGATGCGCGCCTTATACTTGTTGTCGCGGCGGCCATAGCGGTTGTAAACGCGCAAGGCTGCTTCGGCATACGTGACAAACTGATCGAGCGGCACGAAATCGCGTACCAGTGGCGCGATCATCGGGGTGCGGCCCATGCCGCCACCGACATAGAACGCCGCGCCCAGTTCTCCGGCAGCATTCTTCACGATCTGGATGCCGATGTCGTGCAGGCGCATGGCCGCGCGATCGGTATCGCTGGCGATCACCGCGATCTTGAACTTGCGCGGCAGGAAGTTGAATTCCGGGTGGAAGGTGGACCACTGGCGCAGCAGTTCCGCATAAGGGCGCGGATCGACCAGCTCGTCAGCCGCAGCCCCGGCGTATTGATCCGAACTGATGTTGCGGATGCAGTTGCCGCTGGTCTGGATGGCGTGCATTTCCACCTTGGCGAGGTCCGCCAGAATGTCGGGCGTCTCTTCCAGCTTGATCCAGTTATACTGGATGTTCTGCCGGGTGGTGAAGTGGCCATAGCCGCGATCATACTTGTCGGCGATGTCGCCCAGCACGTGCATCTGCGCTGAATTGAGCGTGCCATAAGGGATCGCCACGCGCAGCATATAGGCGTGGAGTTGCAGATAGAGGCCGTTCATCAGCCGCAGCGGGCGGAACTGTTCCTCGGTCATGCTGCCATCAAGGCGGCGGCGGACCTGGTCGCGGAAATCGGCGACGCGGGCATCGACCATAGCCTGGTCGTAAGTGTCATACTGGTACATCAGATCACCCAGTTGCCGGCATCGCGGTCGGCAGGCTTGAGGGAAAGGTCAAGGCGAACGGTCGGCCCGGTGGCGCGGATCTGTTCCTTGATGTGGCCGGGGCGCACACCAGTGGCAGTCTTTTCAGCATCGACGACATAAGCGCCGGTGACGTTCTGCAAGGCCTGTTCGCGGGCAATGATTGCCTCGCCGTGTTCGCCTGCATCCACCGCATGTTCGACATGCAGCGACCAGTCGGTGCCATCCCACCAGGTGACGGCCCCCGATTTCAGGTCATTTCCGGTAAGAATCTTCACTTGGTTACCTCCAGCGCCAAAGCGCGCAATGTCGTTTCGCCGCGCGCCGCCACTTCGCCCCGCGCTGCCACTTCGCCAACGACGATGAGCGCAGGGCTTTTTACTGAATTGTCCGCCACCAGGGCGGCGAGTCCCGCCAGCGGGCTACGCAGCACGCGCATATCGGATCGGGTGGCCTTTTCAATCACCGCGATGGGCATGGCGGGAGAAAGTCCGTCCGCAATCAGCTTTTCCGCGATGGCATCAGCAGAGGCGAGGCCCATGTAGATCACCAGCGTCCGCCCGCGCCCGGCAAGGCCCGACCAGTCCTGTTCTGTCAAACCCTTGCACTGTCCGGCGACAAAGCTGACGATGCTGGCGCTGTCACGGTGCGTGAGCGGGATCTGCGCCGCTGCCGCCGCGCCCAGCGCCGCGCTGACGCCGGGGACGACCTCAACCCGAACACCCGCCGCGCGGCAAGCCTCAGCCTCTTCGCCGCCGCGCCCGAATATGAACGGATCGCCGCCCTTCAGCCGCACGACATCGCGCCCGGCCAGTGCCTCACGCACCAGCAGCGCGTTGATCTGGTCCTGCGCCATCGTGTGGCGTGAACGGCTTTTGGCGACTGAAATCAACAGCGCGCCGGGGCGGGCCATTGCCAGTACGGCAGGATCGACCAGACCGTCATGCACGATCAGTTCCGCCGCCGCGATCAGCCGCGCCGCGCGCAGCGTCAGCAGATCGGGATCGCCGGGGCCTGCGCCAACCAGCCAGACCTTGCCCGCAGAAGGTGAAATTGCGTTCATTGCGCCCCTTTGGCAAATCCCGGCGCAAGGTGCGAGTCAGAATGGCTTTAGCGTTGGTAAGGAAAAATATGAACGGGACCGCTTCGATCCTCCCTGAGCTTGCTCGGGGAGGGGGACCGCGCCCGCAGGGCGTGGTGGAGGGGGTAGGGGCAGAAAAGATACCCCTCCGTCAGTCGCTACGCGACTGCCACCTCCCCGAGCAAGCTCAGGGAGGATTTAGGGCATCCCCCGTCGGCAACGCCCTCGGCCACTCCCTGATGTGCAGTTCGCGCTGGGGGAACGGGATCGCGATGCCATTCGCCTGGAAACTCGCCCAGACGGCCTTGAGCAAGTCGGAGCGCAAGTTGCCCAGGCCTTCTTCCGGGTCGGCGATCCACAACTGGATTTCGAACTGCACGGCATTTTCGCCAAACGCCAGCAGCCACACTGCCGGTTCGTGGTTGCTGAGCATCCGGGGCAGCTTGCGTGCCTCGGTCAGCAGCAGGCGCTCCACAAGGTCAAGGTCGCTGCCATAAGCGACGCTGATCGGCACTTTCACCCGCACATCGCGCGAGCTGAACGACCAGTTTTCCACCTGGCTGGTCATCAGGTGTTCGTTGGGGATCAGGTATTCGATCTTGTCACGAGTGATGACAGATACCGCGCGGATGCCGATGCGGTTGACCTGGCCGACAGTGCGGGCGGGGCCATCGCCAACCGAGATCACGTCGCCCGGTTTGATCGATCGGTCCATCAGCAGGATGATGCCCGAGATCAGGTTGCCGAACGTCTTTTGCAGGCCAAAGCCCACTGCAAGCCCGAATGCGCCGGAAAACACCGCCAGCGCGCTCATGCTGATACCCAGCACGTCCACCGCCATGAACACCAGCAGCAGCCAGACGGCCAGACTGACCAGCTTTTCGCCAAGGACTTGCTGCGTTGCATCCAGCCGGTGCATGCGGCGAAAACTGCGGCGGATGGCGATTCCTGACAGCCTGCCCGTGACGGTAACCGCCACCGCCACTGTCAGTACGACCAGCGCATGATAGACCGACACCCGGTAATTGCCGATGTCAAAGCCGAACCCGTCGAGCAGCCGGACGGTATCGGCAATCGTGTCTCTCACCGTCATGCCGCGTTCCAGGCGGCCAGGCCGCGTTCCAGATCGGCGATCAGGTCGCCGGGTTCCTCCAGCCCGATGGATAGCCGCGCGCCGAACTGGTCGGTGCTGTCCATGCCCGGCAGGGGCCAGCCGGTTGCGCTGCGGGTGCTGGCAGGCTCCAGCGGCGTGACCAGACTTTCAAAGCCGCCCCAGCTATAACCGATGCCGAATAGACCCAGCGCGTCGATAAATGCATTGCGCGCCGCCGCCGTCTTGCCCCGCAATACAAAGCTGAACAGCCCGCATCCACCGGTGAAATCGCGCGCCCACAGATCATGCCCCGGCGATCCGGGCAGCATCGGGCACAACACTGTCGCCACTTCTGGCCGGGCGGCGAGCCAGCGGGCGATTGCCAGCGCGCTGGCAGTCTCGCGATCAAGCCGCACGCCCATTGTCCGCAGGCCGCGCAAGGCGAGGGCGGCGTCGTCTGGCGCAACAACTTGCCCCAGAAGCTGAGCCGTGCGGCGCAACTTGGCGTACCATGTGGCCCCGGCAGAGGCGCTGCCCATCATCAGGTCGGAATGGCCGCCAACGTGCTTGGTCAGCGACATGACCGAGATATCGGCCCCGTGCGACAGCGCGGCAAAGCCCAGCGGGCTGGCCCAGGTGTTATCCAGGATCGTGGTCACGCTGCGCGCCTTTGCTACCGCGCACAGCGCAGGCACGTCGCAGACTTCCATTGTCAGGCTGCCCGGCGATTCGAGCAGCACCGCCCGCGTCCGCTCGCAAATGGCGGCGGCAAAAGCGGCGGGGTCCATCGGATCGAACCAGCGGGTTTCGATGCCGAACTGCTTGAGCAGGCCATTGGCCATGACCCGGCTGGGTTCATATGCGTTGTCAGTCATCAGCAGCACGTCGCCGGGCCTCAGCGCCGCCAGCAGCGCCCCGGCAATCGCCGCGACGCCGGATGGGTAGAGCATGGTTCCTGCCGCGCCCGGTTCGATCTGGGTCAGTGCCTCGGCCAGCGCCCACTGGGTCGGTGCGCCGCGCCGCCCGTAATAGAACCGCCCGTCCGCATTGCGCTTTGGCCCTTCGGCCAGCGCGGCGGTATTGGCGTAAAGGTGCGTGCTGGCCCGCCAGACCGGGGGGCTGACGACAGCGCCGGGCTGGCCGGGAGTGCCGGTCCATTCCTTGCGGCGGCCTGCGTGGGTCAGTCTGGTGGCAGGGGCGAGGGGGTGGTCGCCGGTATCGGAAATATCGCTCACGAATGCGCAGGCATGGCGGCACCCAGTTCCTTTGGCATGTCGGGGTCCGCGCCCCATTCGGTCCAGCTGCCATCATAAAGCGAGACATCGTCCTTGCCGATCAGATGCAAGGCAAAGGCCAGCGCGCAGGCCGTCATGCCGCTGCCGCAGGTGGTGATCAGAGGCCGCGTCAGGTCCACACCCGCGCGGGTGAAGGCTGCGCGGATGCCGTCCTTCTCCTTCCACGTGCCGTCCGGATTGAACAGGGTTGAGTACGGCACGTTCATAGCGCAAGGCACATGACCACTGGCGATGCCGGGGCGGGATTCCGGCTCCGCGCCTGTAAAACGGCCCGGCCCGCGCGCGTCGACCAGTTGTTCGTCGCCGCTGGAAATGTTGGCGAAGACATGATCCTTGGCCCGCAGCCTGGCCGCATCGGACCAGACGGTGAAATGCCGGTGGCGAAGCTTTTCTACGCCCGATGACAGCGGACGGTCTTCTGCTTTCCACTTGGCGATGCCGCCGTCCAGAATCGCGACGTTTTCCGCGCCGAACAGCTTGAACATGAACCACGCGCGCGCCGAAGATTTTAACGCGCTGTCATCATAAAGCACAATCCGGCTGCCATCCCCCAGGCCAAGCGCCTGCATCCGGCTGGCGAATTTGGACGCGGAGGGCAGGGTGTTTTCAATCGGCGCCTGGATATCGACCAGCTCTTCCAGATCCATGAACACCGCGCCCGGAATATGGCCGAGTGCGTATTCTGCATGGGCATCGCGCCGCGCATCGGGCAAGTGCCGCGATGCGTCGACAATGCGCAAGTCGCTGGCGCCAATTTCGTTGGCGAGCCACTGGGTGGTCACAAGACTGTCCATAGGCACCGCGTCCTCCTCTACGCTGCGACTGCGAACAGCTTAGACCAGTGACCTTGGCCCCGTCGAGGGGGGATATGACAGTTTGCTGAATTTAAGGGCATGACGTTCGGCTTGTAAGCGGGGCAAAGTCCCGGCATTGCGGGCTACATGAGCGATACACCCCCAAACCTGAACCCGCGCTTTCTTGGGCAGAACAGCGCTTTACCTGCCTCTCCAGAGGAAGCGGCGCTGGATTACGTGCCCAATCCGCGCGCCGGTTCGCTGTATCTGGTGCGCTTTGCCGCGCCGGAGTTTACATCGCTGTGTCCTGTTACCGGCCAGCCCGATTTCGCCCATCTGGTGATCGATTATGCGCCGGGCAGTACGATCGTCGAATCGAAAAGCCTCAAACTGTTCCTTGGCTCGTTCCGCAATCATGCCGGATTTCATGAGGATGTGACCGTCGGCATCGGCCAGCGCCTGTTCGCCGAAATGCAGCCGCGCTGGCTGCGGATCGGCGGCTACTGGTATCCGCGCGGCGGGATTCCGATTGACGTATTCTGGCAATCCGGCTCGCCTCCCGAAGGGCTGTGGGTGCCCGATCAGGGCGTCCAATCCTATCGCGGGCGGGGCTGAACATAAATCCTCCCCTTGTGGGGGAGGTGCCGAAACGAAGAGGAGGCGGAGGGGGCTGTCGCGGCGCTTAACCAGCCCCCACCGTCAGCCCTGCGGGCTGCCACCTCCCCCACAAGGGGAGGATTTGAGGGGATCACTCGGCCCGCTCGATCCGCACCAGCACTGAACCCTCGCTAACCTGCCCGCCCTCGCTGGCGTTCAGTTCGGCGACCGTGCCATCAAACGGCGCGGTCATCGTGTGCTCCATCTTCATCGCTTCCAGCGTCAGCAGCTTATGACCTTTGGCCACCACCTGACCTTGCGCGACGGCCACGGCGATGATCTTGCCGGGCATCGGGGAAAGGATCGTACCGTCCGCCGCTGACCCGTCGCCGCTGCCGCGCACCGCCTCAAGGCGGAAACTGCGGGCAAAGCCGTTGCTGAATGACAGGACTTCGGCCGGAGCTGCATCGTTCTCCACCTCCGACATCGTGACGACATGAACATGGCCGCCGTCGTCGATCAGCCGGGCCTCGGCGCGGGGCGGGGCATTGAGCCGCAGGCCCAGCGCGGCGCTCCACGGGCCTTGCCCTTCGACCGCGCACAAATGAGCCGCAGCCTCGTGCAGTTCTTCTGCGTCCTGCGGCGGCGGCATGGTCAGGCTGTCACCCGCGCGGGCGATCAGGCCGGTATCGACATCGCCACTGGCAAAGTCCGGGTGGGCGTTCAGCAGGCCGAGGAAGCCGGCGTTGGTTTTGACCGGCCAGACTTCGGTGCCGCAAATCGCCTCGTCCAGCGCGGCCAGAGCGCCCTCGCGAGTGGCCGCATGGACGACCAGCTTGGCGATCATCGGATCGTAAAAGGGTGACACTTCGCCGCCTTGCTCAACGCCGGTTTCGATCCGCGCGCCCTCAGGGAATACCAGATGATCGAGCGGGCCGACGCTGGGCAGGAAGCCGGTCGCCGGATTTTCGGCATAGAGCCGCGCTTCCATCGCGCAGCCGTTGATGGCCAGTTCGTCTTGCCGTTTGGGCAGCGGTTCGCCTGATGCAACGCGCAATTGCCATTCGACCAGATCGACGCCGGTAATCTCCTCGGTAACCGGGTGTTCCACCTGCAACCGGGTGTTCATTTCCATGAACCAGATGCGGTCGGCGCGCAGGCCTTCACTAGCGTCGGCGATGAACTCGATAGTCCCCGCGCCGACGTATTCAACCGCCTTGGCCGCCTTGACCGCCGCCGCGCACAGGGCTGCGCGGGTGGCCGGGTCCATGCCGGGGGCGGGGGCTTCCTCGATCACCTTCTGGTGCCGCCGCTGGAGCGAGCAATCACGCTCGAACAAGTGGACGACCTCGCCGTGGGTGTCGCCAAACACCTGCACTTCGATATGGCGCGGGCGCTGGATGTATTTCTCGATCAGGACGTGCGCGTTGCCGAACGATGAGGCCGCCTCGCGCTGGCAACCGATCAGCGCATCGGCAAACTCTCCGGCGCTATCCACCAGCCGCATCCCCTTGCCGCCGCCGCCCGCGACCGCCTTGATCAGCACCGGATAGCCGATCTTTGCGGCCTGTTCGGCAAGGAAGGCTGGTTCCTGATCCTCGCCCATATAGCCCGGCGTGACGGCAACGCCTGCCTCTGTCATCAGCTTTTTGGCTGCATCCTTCAGGCCCATTGCGGTGATGCTGGCGGGCCGGGGGCCGACCCAGACCAGCCCGGCATCGATCACTGCCTGCGCAAATTCGGCGTTTTCAGACAGGAAGCCGTAACCCGGATGTATCGCCTCCGCGCCCGTAGCCTTGGCGGCGGCGATGATCTTGTCGCCGATCAGATAGCTTTCGCGCGCGGGCGACGGCCCGATATGCACCGCCTCGTCAGCCATGCGCACATGCAGCGCCTTGGCATCAGCATCGGAATAGACCGCGACCGTGCGTATTCCCATGCGGCGCGCAGTGCGGATGATCCGGCAAGCAATTTCGCCGCGATTGGCGATGAGGAGGGATTGGATCACAGGAAATCCTCCCCGGAACGGGGAGGTGCCCCAACGGGGCGGAGGGGTCCCGCCTCTCGGCAAGCTTCGACAATGCCCAAGATGCATCCTTCCATGTTTCTTAATACCTCATAGGCGGGAATCCGAAGCGTTCTGAACCCGCGTTCGGACAGTATCCGGTCCCGCACTTCATCCTTTTGTGGCTGATCGCCGCGATTGTGCGCTTCGCCATCTACTTCGATGGCAAGGCGCGCGGAAAGGCAGGCGAAGTCCAGCGTGTAGGGTGTTTGCGGTACTTGCTTGCGGAATTTGTAACCAGCGGGGCGTTTCTGAAGTTCAACCCACAACAACACTTCGGGCAGACTCATTTCCTGACGCAGCTTGCGCGCGCGCTTCACCTGTTTGATTGGCTGGACGAGGATATCAGGCATTTGCGCCACGACTAAATCCTCCCCGGCACGGGGAGGTGCCCTGAAAGGGCGGAGGGGTCCCACCTTGCCAAGGGGGCTGCGTTTGCTGAGAGGCGGGACCCCTCCGTCACGCCTTCGGCGCACCACCTCCCCGTGCCGGGGAGGATTGAGAAAAGGTGCTTGTCCACAATCACATCCTGAACACGCCAAAGCGGGTCTTGTCCTCGACCGGAGCATTCAGCGCCGCGCCCAGCGCCAGACCTAGCACATCCCTTGTCTGCGCCGGGTCAATGATCCCGTCGTCCCAGCCGCGCGCGGTGGCGAAGTAGGGGTTGCCTTCGTCTTCGTACATCTGGCGGACCGGGGCCTTGAATGCCTCGGCCTCTTCCGGCGTCCAGCTCGCGGCGTCACGGTGGACGGTGGCGAGCACGGATGCCGCCTGCTCGCCGCCCATCACGCTGATCCGGGCGTTGGGCCAGGTGAACAGGAAGCGCGGGGAGTATGCCCGCCCGCACATGCCATAGTTGCCCGCGCCAAAGCTGCCGCCGATCAGCACGGTGATCTTGGGCACACTGGCGGTGGCCACTGCGGTGACCAGCTTGGCCCCGTGCTTGGCGATGCCCTCGGCCTCGTACTTGCCGCCGACCATGAAGCCGCTGATGTTTTGCAGGAACAGCAGCGGAATCCGGCGCTGGCAGGCCAGTTCGATGAAGTGCGCGCCTTTGACCGCGCTTTCGCTGAAGAGCACGCCGTTGTTGGCCAGAATCGCCACCGGAATGCCCCAGATATGGGCAAAGCCGCAAACCAGCGTGGAGCCGTAAAGCGCCTTGAATTCATGAAATTCGCTGCCGTCCACCAGCCGCGCGATGACTTCGTGGACATCGTAAGGCGCGCGTACGTCTTGCGGTACGATGCCATAAAGCTCTTCGGCCTCGAACTTTGGCGGGCGCGGCGCGGCAAGGTCGATGTTCGGCTGGGGGATCGGCCCCAAATGGCTGACGATATCGCGCACGATGGTTAGCGCGTGTTCGTCGTTATCAGCGACATGATCGACCACGCCAGACTTGCGGCCGTGCAGGTCGCCGCCGCCAAGGTCTTCGGCGCTGATGACTTCGCCGGTTGCGGCCTGCACCAGCGGCGGCCCGGCGAGGAAGATGGTCCCTTGCCCGCGCACGATCACGCTTTCGTCAGACATCGCCGGAACATAGGCCCCGCCCGCTGTGCAACTGCCCATGACGCAGGCAACCTGCGGGATGCCTTTTGAGGACATCATCGCCTGATTGTAGAAAAAGCGCCCGAAGTGTTCGCGGTCGGGAAACACTTCCGCCTGGTTGGGCAGGTTCGCGCCGCCTGAATCGACGAGGTAGATGCACGGCAATGCGTTCTGCTCGGCAATTTCCTGCGCCCGCAGATGCTTCTTCACGGTCATCGGATAATAGGTGCCGCCCTTGACCGTGGCGTCGTTGGCAAAGATCATGCACTGGCGGCCAGACACCCGGCCCACGCCGGTAATCAGCCCCGCACCGGGCACTTCATCGTCATAGAGGCCATTGGCGGCAAGTTGCCCCACTTCCAGAAATGGCGAGCCGGGATCAAGCAGGCGCTCCACCCGTTCGCGCGGCAGCAGTTTTCCGCGCGCGGTGTGGCGTTCGCGCGACTTGGCGTTGCCGCCCAGTGCCGCCACGGCCACCCGCGCGCGCAGTTCTTCCACCAGCGCGCGGTTGTGTGCGGCGTTGGCTAGGAAGCCTTCGCTGGCAGTGGCCACGTTGCTTGTCAGTACCGGTCCGCTCATGCCCCGATCAACTCCCGCCCGATCAGCATCCGCCTGATTTCATTGGTGCCCGCGCCGATATCGAGCAACTTGGCGTCGCGCATATAGCGTTCGACCGGCCAGTCCTTGGTATAGCCCGCGCCGCCCAGCGCCTGCACCGCTTCGAGCGAAACTTTCATCGCGTTCTCACTGGCCAGCAGGATCGCCCCTGCCGCATCGAACCGCGTCGTCCGCCCCGCATCGCAGGCGCGCGCCACGGCATAGACATAGGCCCGCGCAGAGTTCAGCGCGACGTACATGTCGGCAATCTTGGCCTGCATCAGCTGGAACGCGCCGATCGGCTTGCCGAACTGCTTGCGTTCGCGAACGAAGGGCAGGACCACGTCAAGGCAGGCCTGCATGATCCCCAGCTGGATGCCCGATAGCACCGTGCGTTCATAATCCAGCCCCGACATCAGCACCCCCGCGCCGCCGCCCAGTGCGCCCATGACGTTTTCTTCCGGCACTTCGCAATCCTCGAACACCAGTTCAGCGGTTGGCGATCCGCGCATACCCATCTTGTCAATCTTCTGGCCGATGGAAAACCCGGCCATGCCCTTTTCGATGATGAAAGTGGTCAGTCCCTTCGATCCATCGCCCGTGCGTGCGTAAACCACCAGCGTATCGGCGTAAGTCGCGTTGGTGATCCAGAACTTTGTGCCATTCAGCACGAAACGGTCGCCGCGCTTTTCGGCTTTCAGCTTCATTGACATGACGTCTGATCCGGCCCCGGCCTCTGACATGGCGAGGCTGCCCAGGTGTTCGCCGGAAATCAGCTTGGGCAGGTATTTTGCCTTTTGCGCGTCGTTCCCCCAGCGGCGCAGCTGATTGACGCACAGGTTAGAATGCGCGCCGTAACTAAGCCCGATTGAGGCCGATGCGCGCGCCACTTCTTCCTGCGCGATCACGTGTTCCAGATAGCCCAGGCCCAGCCCGCCGTATTCCTCTTCCACGGTGATGCCGTGCAGGCCCAGCGCGCCCATTTCGGGCCATAGCTCGCGCGGGAAACAGTCCTTGGCGTCAATCTCTGCTGCCAGCGGGGCGATCCGGTCGGCGGCGAACCGCGCGGTGGTGTCGCGGATCATGTCTGCGGTTTCACCCAGCGCGAAATCGAAGTCGGACATTGTCGCTCTCCCCTGTCGGCTTATGGCTCAGCTAACCCAGACTCATTCTACGACAGTCGCATCATCAAGAAAAATTGAAATCGTCGCACCTACAGTATAGATACTATCTATGATTGATCGCTACCTGCTGCGGTATTTTCTGGCCATCGTGGATCATGGCAATTTCTCGCGCGCCGCCGCGCAGTGCAACGTATCGCAGCCCACGTTATCCGTCGGCATTGCCAAGCTGGAACGCGAAGTGGGCGTGGCGTTGTTTTTACGCTCAAGCCAACGTGTCAACCTGACCGAGGCGGGGGTGCGCTTTCTTGCCCACGCGCGGCGGATCGAGCTGGAATTCAACGCCGCGCTGCACGCTATGGCAGAGCGGTCTGCGGTGCCCGTGCTGCGTGTTGGGGTGATGCACAGCATACCGGGCGCGCGTGTCGCAAATGCTGTCAGGGCGGCACTGGCAGAGCAGCCCGCATCGCCTGTCGAAGTGGTCTATGCCACTGAGCGAGAACTGATCGCGCGGCTGGCGCGTGGGCGGATCGATGTGGCGCTGACCGTGGTTGAGCGCGGCAGCGACCGTTTTCTTGAGCAGGCGCTGCTGCGCGAAGATTATGCGCTGGCCGTGGCGGACAGTCACCCGCTTGCCCCGCGCGAAGAAATTGCGGCCGAGGAACTGCGCGATGATGTGATGATCGTGCGGCGGCATTGCGAGGTCTTGGCCGACACCAGCCGCTTCTTCACCGAACGCGGTGTGCGCCCCCGCTTTGCGCTGCGATCAACCAATGAAGAGCGCGTGCTGCAGATGGTCGCCGCCGGGCTGGGAATTACGGTCATGCCCGCCAGTTATGGCTGGCCGGGCGTCTCCCGGCCTCGCCTCGCCGGGTTCGGGCTGAGCCGGAGGGTGGGCTTCCTGTTCGGCCACGAAAGCGAGCATTTGCGCGATCAGCCGCATGGCTTCCTCGCCGCGCTGGCGGCTGAGTTCATCGGCGCTTCGCCGGATTGGCCGGGCGCGGGCGGTCCGCCGCCGCCATTGCCAGACGGCGGATAGACCAGCACAGAAGCTGCATTGATCGACTTTTGCCTGCCAATTACATTAGCGGTTGAATGTTCACCACGCTTTAAGCCGCAGCTTCGGCTTTGACCCGTTGACGGAACTTATGCAGCAGTGGTTCGGTATAGCCGCTGGGCTGTGCCTCGCCTTCGAACACCAGCGCCCGAGCCGCCTGAAAAGCAAGGCTGCCTTGCGGATTGCTCGCCATTGGCCGGTAAAGCGTATCGGTGGCGTTCTGACCGTCAACCTTTGCCGCCATGCGCAGCAGTGCTTCCTCAACCTGCTCGGCAGTGACAACGCCGTGACGCAGCCAGTTGGCGATGTGCTGGCTTGATATCCGCAAGGTCGCGCGGTCTTCCATCAGGCCCACGTCGTTGATGTCCGGCACCTTTGAGCAGCCGACTCCCTGATCGACCCAGCGCACGACATAGCCAAGGATGCCTTGCGCGTTATTGTCGATCTCGTCGCGGATATCCTCTGCGGACCAGTTCCGGCCAGCCGCGACGGGCACGGTCAGCAAGGCATCAAGGCTGGCAATGCCTTCTCCCTTGCGCTCGGTCTGGCGGGCGAACACGTCGATCTGGTGGTAATGCGTGGCATGGAGCGTCGCCGCCGTGGGAGAGGGCACCCAGGCCGTGTTCGCGCCTGTTTTGGGGTGGCCGATCTTCTGCACCAGCATGTCGGCCATGCGATCAGGCATCGCCCACATGCCCTTGCCGATCTGCGCCTTGCCCGACATCCCGCAGGCCAGACCGATCTGGACGTTGCGATCCTCATACGCGGTGATCCACGGCGTAGTCTTCATGTCGCCCTTGCGCAGCATCGCGCCGGCATGCATCGAGGTGTGCATCTCGTCTCCGGTGCGATCAAGGAAGCCGGTGTTGATGAACATGATGCGGTCCTTCACCGCATGGATGCAGGCGGCCAGATTGGCGCTGGTGCGGCGTTCCTCGTCCATGACGCCGATCTTGAGGGTGTGGCGGGCGAGGCCCAGCATGTCCTCGATGGCGTCGAACAGGTCGTTGGCAAAGGCTGCCTCTTTCGGCCCGTGCATCTTGGGCTTGACGATATAGACCGAGCCTGCGCGGCTGTTGCGCAAGCCGCCAGAGGCCTTCAGGTCATGCAGCGCGATCGTGGTGGAAACGATGCCGTCAAGAATGCCCTCTGGCGCCTCGCCGCCGTCTGGCAGCAGGATCGCCGGATTGGTCATCAGGTGGCCGACATTGCGCACCAGCAACAGCGAGCGGCCGGGCAGGGTGAAGGTGGTGCCATCGGGCGCGGTATAGGCGCGGTCGGGGTTCAGGCGGCGGGTCATCGTGGCCCCGCCCTTTTCGAAGGTATCCTCAAGATCGCCCTTCATCAGGCCGAGCCAGTTCGAATAGGCAAGCACCTTGTCCTCGGCATCGACGGCGGCGATCGAGTCTTCGAAGTCGCAGATCGCGGTCAGTGCCGATTCCATGATGACGTCAGCAATGCCTGCCGGATCGTCCTTGCCGATGGGGTGGGCGCGGTCGATCACCACTTCCATGTGGAGGCCGTTATGCGCCAGCAGCAGGTTATCACCGTTATGGCCGATAAGCTGCGCCGGATCGGCCAGCGCGGGCGTGCCGCCGGACCACTGCGCCCACGAGCCGGAGGCCAGCGGTGCGGCTTCGTCCAGAAAACGCTTGGCCCAGGCGATGACTTGCGCCCCGCGCTCTGCGTCATAGCCTTTGCCCTGCGCCGCGCCGGGGATTGCATCCGTGCCATAAAGCGCATCGTACAGGCTGCCCCAGCGCGCGTTCGCGGCGTTGAGCAGGAAGCGCGCGTTCAGCACGGGCACGACCAGTTGCGGCCCGGCGACACCGGCCAGCTCACGGTCAACATTGACCGGATTTACCGCGAACGGCGCGGGTTCGGGCACCAGATAGCCCAGTTCGCCCAGAAACGCCTTGTACGCTGCCAAGTCCATTGCTTGGCCAGCGCGGTCCTGGTGCCAGCCGTCAATCGCGGCCTGCATCGCATCGCGCCGCGCCAGAAGTTCGCGGTTGCGGGGCACAAAGCGGGCGAAGAGCGCCGCCGCACCGTCCCAGAACGCGCCAGCCGTGATGCCGGTGCCGGGCAGAACCTGGTCTTCGACAAATTGCGCAAGCTCACCCGCGACCTTCAATCCCGCCTTTTCGACATAACTGGACATGCGAATCTGCTCCTTTGACACAGACTGCTAGTGCGGCAGGCACTCTTGCGGTAGACGGCAATAATTCAAGAGTCTTTATCTCCAGAGTTAACAATGTTTGATCCGGACTATGACATGTTTCTGGAAGTGGTCGCCGCCGGCAGCATATCCGCAGCGGCGCGCGCGCGCGGTGCATCGGTGGCGAGCATATCCAAGCGCCTGTCCCGGCTTGAACAACGCCTTGGCGTGCGGCTTGCGCATCGCACGACCCGGCGGCTGTCGTTGACTGCGGCAGGCAGTGAACTAGCCGATACCCTGCTGCCGATGCGCGCGACGCTGGGTGCGGTTGAGGAACGGCTGGCAGGGCGGGGATCTGATCTGTCCGGTCCGCTAAGCCTGACCGCGCCCACCTCGTATGGACGGATGCACGTTCTGCCATGCCTGCCGGGATTTCTCGCGGATTATCCGGAAGTTGAACTGAAGGTCGACCTTTCCGATCAATACCTCGACCTGCTTTCCGGAACATACGATCTGGCCATCCGCATCGCGGCGCAGATCGGTCCGGGCCTTACCGGTCACCGCCTTGCCACCAGCAGCCGCGTGCTGTGCGCCGCGTCGTCCTACATCGATACGTTCGGCGCGCCTGAAAGCCTGGGCGACCTTGCCCGTCACAGGCTGCTGGCGGCGGAAGGGCAGTTGCCGTGGCATCTGGACGGGCCTGACGGTCAGATTGTTTGCCAGGGCACCAGCCACGTCCGGACCAATTCCAGCGAGGTTGTGCGCGAACTGGCCATCGGCGGCTGCGGCATCGCGCTGCGCTCGCTGTGGGATGTTGACGGAGAACTCGCCAATGGTTCGCTGCGCCGTGTCTTGCCACAATTCCAGGGTTCGCAGAACGTGGGCATCTACGCCGTCCACCCCGCGACGCCCAACGTGCCCGCCCGCGTGCAGGCGCTTATCGAGCACCTTCGCCGCAATTTGACAGACTGAGTGGCACGGCCGCTACAAGCTAGGCTTTTGAATTTCATGAGGAAAATGGTCGGGGAGATAGGATTCGAACCTACGACCCTCTGGTCCCAAACCAGATGCGCTACCAGGCTGCGCTACTCCCCGACCCGGGGTATTTCGTTTCGTAAGGCTGGGAAAGCCTTTCGAAGGGCAATGGTGGGCCCGGCAGGACTCGAACCCGCGACCTAGCCGTTATGAGCGGCCAGCTCTAACCAACTGAGCTACAGGCCCAAAGTCACCCGGCGTCTCCGCCGTTACGTCACCATTTCCTGTCCGATGCGCGGTTTCCCTCGCAGCGGACGAAAGCCCGGTAGCCGCACCGCGCGCGTTAGGCAAGCTCCACTGACTGCATCAATTCACCAATACTGGTCGATTGCACGTTTCTGCGCGCAAGATAGGCAAAAACCTGCCGCCACCAGTCATAAAAGGCGTCCAGATCCTCGGCCGTGCGGACATAGGGCGTGTGGCCGGGCTGCAGCGATGGGCTGTGGAAAGAAAACACCAGCAGGGGCAGGCCATCATCAACGGCCATGTCGATGCCGCGAATCGCCTCGGTCACGCTGACGCCTTCCGGGGTGAGGGGAATGCGTTCGAGCAGGCCAATCCGCGCCAGCGCGCCGCGCATCCGGGGAATGCGCCACATCTTGGGATATAGCCAGTGGCCCTGTCGGCGCAGCAGTCCCCAGAAAACCGTGGTCAGCGGCATTTCCATCAGGCGGCGCTGCTTGTCGATCCACCACGGCACCACCGGCAAGTCGCGGAAATTTGGCCCGCCGGTGGAACTGTAATCGAACCGGCTGCGTACCGAGGTATCGACCGCAATCCCCGCGTCGCGCAGGATCGGCACCGTGTTTGGCCCCACGCCATAGCGCCCGGCGCGGTAAGAGAGCGGCGACTGGCCGAAATTCGCCTCGATCGCATCGCGCAATTGCATGAACTTGGCGCGTTCAAGTTCGGGCGGAAGGTTGCCGGCAAAGCTGTTGAATTCGTTGATCGCCTCATCAAACGGCGGATTGACCCAAGGGTGCAGCTGAACGCCAATCTCGGCCCTGCCGTCAGCCAGAGGCGCGCGCAGGATCTCCGCCGCCAGTTCCGAAGTGGCCAATGGATAGTCGACCAGATAGAGCGGGATGATCCCCAGACTTTCGCAGAACTGCTGGAATTTGGCCAGGCGCGGCACGCTGTCTACGCTGAAGCCGGTGCTTGCCAGCGGGCGGGTCCAGTCAAATTCCTCTTCGGTATCGACTGTCAGGATGAAACGCTGGCCAAACCCGGCCCGAAAGCGGACAAGGTCAGCCGCTGCGGGCTGATCAAAGATGCGCCTTTCCGACAACCCGGTTCCTTACCGCCTGACGACCGCCAGAGCCTTTGCAAACTTGCTTCTCACGCGCAGCCTTACGCTGCGTTTCCTTTATTTTCCGTGAGTAAGCCAGTCTCGTTGATCAAGCCAGTCTCGCTGATCAGGGCTTTGGCGGCAAGTGGCAATTCCAGGCGAATCATTTCCCCGCGCTGTTCCAGCATGCCGCCAGCCGCGCGGGCTTCTGCGCGGGCGAGGCGGAGCGCGAAGCCGGTGCCGAACATCCCGGCGCTGAGCGGGCCGGGCGCGGCGGAAGGTTCGGCGCGGAATATGTCGGGCAGGGCCAGAAGGCTGGCGGGGAGGTCTGCGGTCAGCCTCACGACCTGCCGTTTGCGGCGCAGACGCAGGCGCAGGCGTTCGCCGGGGGCAGCGGCGCTGGCCAGCGTGGCGAGCAGGCGCCAGACCAGCCGCTCCGCTTCTTCACGGGCCAGCGGAACGCAGGCGGCGACACCGTCACAGTCCAGATCGAAGCCGCTTTCGCGCTGGGCGGTATGGGCTTCCAGTTGGCGGACAGTCTCGCTGATAATGGCCGCCAGATCGCCAGAGCCGCCGTCCAGCTTCATTGCGCCCGAATCGAGGCGCGCCAGTCGTTCCAGTTCGTCAAACCCGGCCAGCATCCGCGCGGCGTCACCGGCGATGGTTGCGGCGTGGGCGCGGTATTCGTGCGGAGTGGGGCCGAACAACTGCTGCTGGATCACCTCGGCAAAGCCCTGGATCGCGTTTACCGGCGTGCGCAGTTCGTGCAGCAACTGGCGCACGCGGTCCGCCTCACTGTCGGGCACGCCAAGCGGCGCTGCGGCAGGTGCGGGGCGGCGGAAACGGCCGCGATAGCCGGTGAAGTGCCCCAGATCATCAAACCGGGGGGCGGCGTCCACTTGCCACTCACCGGCAATGGCCGATGCACCGATCAACGTGACCGTGGCGGCGCGGATCGGCTGGCAGCGGCGGAAGGCCAGGCCCAGTTCGGCGGAAGAATGCGCGGGCGAAGCCGCATCGCGTGCAGCCAGGCGCATTCCCGAAACCATCGGCGCGGCGCTGCCCTCTGCCCAATCGAGCCGCCCGGCGGCGTCGCAAGTGAAATCAAACGCGGCCAGCACGGGGACATGCGTGTCCGCCGCAAGGCCAACTTGTCCGATCGCCTCTTGCCCGGCCTGTGCGGCCTGAGCCTCTGCGCGGCGGCGGCGGAATGCCTCGATCCGCTCAACAATCGCGCCGATGCCTTCGCGAGGCCGCGCGACTGGCTGCTGGGCAGGCTGCGCGGTGGCCTCTACACTGTCATCGTTTGATGCGGCCATTGGCGGCAAGGCCCGGTCATTTATACCCAGCCGCGCCAGCTGCGCTTCCACCACCGGCCCCAGATCACGCCGCTGGCGCACATGGCCGCGCGCGGTGATCGGCAGCACGGGGATAAGGTCGAGCCACTCCGTTTCCGAAAGCCGGGCCGTCTGCATCGCCGCAATGGCCACGGGCGCTTCTCCGCGCGCAAGCTGGGCCAGCAGGCGCGGGCTGCGCAGGCGCATTCCGGGCTGGGCAAGCACGGCGGCACGGTCGGCAGCGGGGAGTGCCGCGCCAAGTTCGCTCAGCCTGACAAACGCCGAATCGATCACCTCGCCGCGCGCCTCGCTTGGCATTGTGCCCAGCAGGTCGATCAGTTGCCGGTACTGGATGCGGGCCGCATTCGTCCCGCCTGCGCGGACGCGCAGAACGGTGGCGAGGCGGTCATCGAAGTGCATGGGCAGTCCCGTGGCGAGTGACAATTGGAGGCACTAGCAGCTTCCCGCAGCCTGCGGCAGGGTGCCCGGCAGACTATGAACAGGTGCGTTGCAAAGTGGGACAATTGCGGTAAGAAACAATAATATTATCAGACTTGGCACCAATCGGATGGTTAATTGCCGCTCCGTTGCGCCAATGTGACAAAAGGCGTTGTAGATGGCAAATCTGGATTCGATAGACCGGCGCCTGCTGGCCGAGCTTCAGGACGATGGGCGCATCACCAACGTCGAACTCGCTGCGCGTGTTGGCCTTACTGCGCCGCCTTGTCTGCGCCGGGTGCGCGGGCTGGAGGATTCAGGCGTGATCAAGGGCTATCACGCCGAACTCGACCCCTCGCGGCTCGGCTTTGCCATCACGGTTTTCGCGATGGTCAGCCTGAAAAGCCAGGCCGAGGACGCGCTGCGCCAGTTTGAGGACCACATGAAAGGCCTGCCAGAAGTGCGCGAGTGCCACATGCTGAACGGCGAAATCGACTTTATCCTGAAGATCGTCAGCAAGGATTTGCAGAGCTTTCAGGAATTTTTGACGAGCAAGCTCACCCCCGCGCCCAATGTGGCGAGCGTAAAAACTTCGCTGACGATTCGCACCGCGAAACAGTTACCCGGCGTACCGCTGGACTGATCTGGCGTAACTGAACATAGGGGGGGATGATGCAGGCCAACGAAGCCACTTCGCGGGCTATATCCAAGGCTGGCTGGCGGATACTGCCGCTGCTCACTTTGGGCTATCTGTTTGCCTATATTGACCGGGTAAACGTCAGTTTCGCCTCTACGCAAATGAACGCTGACCTTGGCTTTACCGCCACGATCTATGGCTTTGGCGCCGGACTGTTCTATCTGGCTTATTCGCTGATCGAGATTCCGTCGAACATCCTGCTGATGCGCTTTGGCGCGCGGACGTGGCTGGCGCGGATCATGATCATGTGGGGCCTGATCGCCATGTGCATGGTTTTTGTGCAGACGCCGATGCAGTTCTATGCCTTGCGCTTCATGCTCGGCCTGTCCGAAGCGGGGTTCTTTCCCGGCGTGGTCTATTTCATCTCCACGTGGTTCCCCACGCGCCAGCGGGGCCGCGCGGTTGGCATGTTCTATCTGGCCAATCCGCTGGCGGTGGCGGTGATGGGGGCCGTATCGGTAGCGTTGCTGTCGCTTGACGGGCATTTCGGCCTGCGCGGCTGGCAATGGCTATTCCTTCTGGAAGGCGCGCCGCCGCTGGTGATTGGCCTTGCCCTGCTGGCGTGGCTGCCTGACGCCCCGGCCAACGCGAAATGGCTGACAGAGGATGAACGGCAAGGCCTTGTCGCGGCGATCAACGATCATCCAGCCGTTCATGAAGACCACGGCGCGCATGGGCTGAAGTCCGTGATGGCTGACCGGCGGGTGCAACTGCTGACGCTGATCTATCTGGTTACGCTGTCCACCAGCACCACCTTTCTGCTGTCAGCCCCGGCGATCCTGATGGAAGTGACCGCGTGGAAGCTGCCGACCGTCAGCAGCCTGATCTTCGCCGGGGGAATGCTCGGCGCGCTGACGATGTTCCTGACCGGCTGGGTGACGGATCATCGCGGCGAACGCTATTCTGCGCTGATTATCGCGCTGTTGATCGACACGACAGGCTATCTGGTGATCGCGCTGGCCCCATCGTCAGCGGTGGTTGGTGCGGCGTTTGTCGTGGTGCAGATCGGGCGCGGGATGCAGTCAACCGCACAGGCATCGCTATGGACCGATATTCTGAAAGACCGCCGCCTTGCGATTGGCGCGGCGGCGATCTCCACCGTCGCCAACCTCGGCACGTTCATGCTGCCGTTCGCGTTCGGCGCAGCCAAGGATGCGACCCATAGCTATCACGCCGGGCTATTCGCATTTCCGGCGCTGCATGTGCTGGCGATTGTGTTTGCGGTTGTGCTCTGGCGGAATGCGGTCAGAGGAAAGTCAGCCGCCGCCTGACGGGCAAGTTGTTACCCCGCCCGCTTGGCCAGCCATTCCTCCAGCCACTTGATCGTATAGTCGCCGTGGATGAAGTCCGGCTCGTTCATCAGCGCCTGATGCAGCGGGATGCTGGTCTTCACCCCGCCGATGACCATTTCTTCCAGCGCGCGCTTCAGGCGCATGATGCAGCCTTCGCGGGTTCGGCCATAGACGATCAGTTTGGCGATCATCGAATCGTAATATGGCGGGACGCGGTATCCGGCGTAAAGCCCTGAATCGACGCGCACATGCATGCCGCCCGCCGCGTGATAGCTATCGACCAGACCGGGCGAAGGCGCGAAAGTCCACGGGTCTTCGGCGTTGATCCGGCATTCGATGGCGTGGCCTTTGAACTCGATCTCTTCCTGTTTGACCGACAGCGGCTTGCCCTCGGCAATGCGGATCTGTTCGCGCACCAGATCGACCCCGGTGATCGCCTCGGTCACTGGATGTTCGACTTGCAGGCGGGTGTTCATTTCGATGAAATAGAACTCGCCGTCTTCCCACAGAAACTCGATCGTGCCCGCGCCGCGATAGCCCATTCCGGCCATCGCCTTGGCAACGATGCCGCCCATCCGGTCGCGCTCTTCCGCCGAAATGACGGGCGAGGGGGCTTCTTCCAGCACCTTTTGATGGCGGCGTTGCAGCGAACAGTCACGCTCGCCCAAGTGGATGGCGTTGCCGTTGCCGTCGCCAAAAACCTGGAATTCGATGTGGCGCGGGTTGCCGAGGTATTTTTCGAGATAGACCGTGGCATCGCCGAAAGCGGCCTTGGCTTCGCTGCCTGCCTGCTGGATCAGCGTTTCCAGCTGTTCCGGCCCGGTGCAGACCTTCATGCCGCGCCCGCCGCCGCCCGATGCGGCCTTGATGATGACCGGATAGCCGATTTCGGCGGCGATCTTTGCGGCCTCGACAACGTCTGAAACCGCGCCGTCCGATCCGGGGACCAGCGGCAGGCCCAGCGCCCCGGCAGTGCGCTTGGCCTCTACCTTGTCGCCCATTGTGCGGATGTGTTCAGGCTTCGGGCCGACCCAGGTAATGCCGTGCGCCTCGACAATTTCAGCGAACTGGGCGTTTTCCGAAAGAAAGCCATAGCCCGGATGGATGGCATCGGCATGGGTTACTTCCGCCGCCGAGATGATCGCCGCGACATTGAGGTAGCTGTCGCGCGCGGCGGGCGGACCGATGCACACCGCATGGTCGGCAAGGCGCACGTGCATCGCGTCGGCATCGGCGGTGGAGTGTACCGCCACCGTCTCGATCCCCATTTCATGCGCAGCGCGGTGGATGCGAAGCGCAATCTCGCCGCGATTGGCGATCAGCAGGCGGGTGATGGCCATCGGCGTGCCGCGCTCAGGCGACGACGACGAGCGGCTGGTCAAACTCGACCGGCTGCGCGGAATCGACGAGGATGGCCGAAACAGTGCCACCCTTTGGCGCGGTGATCGGGTTCATCACCTTCATCGCCTCGATAATGACCAGCGTATCGCCGGCCTTTACCTGCTGGCCAACGCTGATGAAGTTCGGCGCGCCGGGTTCGGGGCCGAGATAGACGGTGCCGACCATCGGTGATTTTACCGTGTCGGCGGAGACCGGGGCTGGCGCTGCGGGCGCGGCAGCGGCGGCCGGTGCAGCAGGTGCGGGCGCAGCCGCAGGCGCAGGCGCGGCGGCATAGCCAACCGGGGCGGCGGTCATCTGCCGGGCGACCTTGATCTTGCGGTCCCCGTCCTCGACCTCGATTTCAGTCAGGCCGGTTTCATTCAGCAGTTCGGCCAGCTCGCGCACCAGAGCGGAATCGATGTTCATGCCGTGTGCGCGCGTTACCGCGCCTTTATCGTCGCCCATGCGGACCTCTTGCTATTGTGCTTCTGGTTCCGCCCTATCGCCGTGGCGATAGGACTGGCAAGCGTTATGCGAGAGGTTTTGCGCAGGTGGTTCCGGTTTGCCTTGAGGTTAAGGGCAAAAAATCGGTTAATGCTGGTCGGTGTTGACGTCTGGCGCGGGTTCGGGCGGTGCCGGATCGTTATCGGGATTAAGCTCGCCCGGGCCTTGCGGCACGCCTGCATGGGCGTTTGCTGCCGCCTCGGCGCGCTGGGCAGATTTTTCCGCCGCCACTTGCGCCGCCAGCGCGCGATCTGCGGCTTGGGTCGCCTGGGCCAGCTTGGCGTCATAGGCGCTGTCCTGCGGGTTGCCGCAAGCGGTCAGGGCCAGGCACAGCGGGGCGGAAAAGGCCAGGGTTCGCGCTGACTTGAAGATCATGTTGGCAAGCATCGAAATTGTGCACCTGTCAGGTTTCGGACCGGCCCTTTCCGGGGGGATGGGGCGGCGTAATGCCCTGCTTAACCTAAAGCCGTTACCGAATCCTGACCCTAACGCACGTTACTTGTCACTTCCCGCGATTTTGCCCCACTGGCGGGCGGCAGTATAGCCAAGGTAGCCGGTGCCGAACAGGGCATAGAGCGGTTCGGGCAAGCCGTTCAGATAGGCGTTCATGCCCTGAGCGATGGACAATGCAGCCTGCGGGCGAAAGGCGGCAATCAGGCCCATCGGCACCGCCCACAAGATCATCGCATACATCACGTAAAGGAAGCTGGGCCGGGCGCGGCTGGTCCACGGGTCTTGCGAATTGGCCTCTGCCACGATTGCCGAAAGCTGGGTTTGCAGCAGCGACATTTCCTGGCTGCCTTGCAGCTTGATCAGTTCCAGCTTGGCGCGGTCGCGCGCTTCCTTGTCAGGAATGATCTTGTCGATGATCGAAGTGAGCGGGCCGAGCAGGGTATCGAGCAGGGGCATGGGTGATTCTCCGGTTCAGATATTGAACTGGAATAACCAAATAGGTTCAAGTAGGAAAATGCAAAGTTATGCCGGAGCCAGATCGCGAGGACGTTCCGCAGGCAGGACCCGTGCGCCGTGGACTGCTTGCAGGAACTGGTCGGTCGCCTTCTCCCACGAAAAGCGTGCGCCGAACACGGCGGCGGCCTTGCGGTCGAGTCGCAGCGCCTTGGCAATGGCGAGCGCCAGATCGTCTTCCAGCGCGCCGATGGTGGCGGGCATGTCGCCCTCGATCCCCCGGCAGTCAGGCCCCAGGATGTCGAGCGGTCCGGCAACCGGCAGTGCGGCCACGGGAAGTCCGCAGGCCAGCGCCTCTATCAGCACCAGCCCGAAAGTGTCGGTGCGGCTGGGGAACACGAAGCAATCCGCCGTGCGATAGGCGGCGGCAAGGTTCTCACCTGCCAGCGCGCCAAGGAAAACGACCTGCGGATAGCGCGCCTTCAGGGCGGCCAGCGCCGGACCATCGCCGACGACGACCTTGGTTCCCGGCACATCGGCATCAAGAAACGCAGCAAGGTTCTTTTCCGGTGCAACCCGGCCAACGCTCAGCATGATCGGGCGCGGCAGATTTTCCATCATCGGGTGAGCGTCGCCATCGGGGCGGAACAGCCAGTGATCGATCCCCCGGCCCCAGCGGCGGGTATGCGCGATGCCCCGGCTTGCCAGTTCGCTTGCCAGACTGTCAGTCGCGGCCAGCACAGCGCGGCTGGGGGCGTGAAAACGCTGGAGGATTGGCCAGAACCGTTCGGCGCTGATGCCGGTGCGGACGGCGGCGTATTCGGGAAACCGGGTGTGAAAGGCGCTGGTGAAGGGCACGCCCCGCGCCATGCACCAGCCGCGCGCGCTCCAGCCGATCGGGCCTTCGGTGGCGATGTGGACCACATCTGGCGCGAAACTGTCGAGCATCCGGCGCGCGCTGAAACGCGGGGCCATCGCCAGCCGGATTGTGCCGTCGCCGGGCAGGGGAAAGGTGGCAAAGCGTTCCGGGGTGATCAGTTCCACCTCATACCCGCGCCGGTCAAGTTCGGCCACGGTGGCGGCAAGCGTGCGGACGACGCCGTTGACTTGCGGATACCAGGCATCGGTGGCGAGGGCGATTTTCACAGCGCGGCCTCCGCAAGCCGGGCCTGCCGGTCGGCGCCTTGCATCTCCTTGCCCCAGTCGATGATGGCGATTGCGCCGTGGGCATCCTCGCCCAGAGCAGTGCAGCTTTCGACCCAGTCGCCATCGTTGTAGTACGTGATCTCGCCAATCTGGCGGATCTCGGCGCAGTGGATATGGCCGCAGACGATACCGTCCAGCCCGCGTACGATGGCCTCATGAGCGACGGCTTCCTCATAGTTGCCAACGTATTGCACCGCGTTCTTCACCCGCCGCTTGATATGCGCGGATAGCGACCAGTAGGGCAGCTTCAACCGCCGCCGCACCGCGTTGATCAGGATGTTGGCGCGCAGCAGAACGCCGTATGCCTTGTCCCCCAGAAACGCCAGCCAGCGGGCATAGAGCACGATCTGGTCAAAACTGTCGCCATGCGTAACCAGCAAGCGCCTGCCATCGGCGGTGACGTGGACGGCTTCCAACACCAGTTCCACCCCGCCAAAGCTGAGGCCCGCATAGTCGCGCAGCATCTCGTCATGGTTGCCCGCAACGAACACCACGCGGGTGCCGCGATGCGCCAGTTTCAGGATGCGGCGGACGACTTCGTTGTGGGCATCGGGCCAGTACCAGCCCTTGCGCAGCCGCCAGCCGTCAACGATGTCACCAACCAGATAAAGTGTCTCACACTCGATGGAGCGCAGGAAATCGACCAGCATCGCGGCGTTGCAGCCCCGGGTGCCAAGGTGGACGTCGGAAATCCACACCGTGCGATAGCGCCGTTTGGGCCGGAAGCCTTTGGGATCGGGCAGGCCAAGCCATTCGGGTATTTTCGAGGATGGTCGGCTGGCCGCCGGACTTCTGCTCAGCAGCGCATTTTCGGCAGATGGCATGGCACGTCATTCCCGGCTTGTTTCAGGGGCCGGAATAGCGCCGCCCTGTTTCGGGCAAGTGACAGATGCGGGTCAGTTTGGTTACAGTGCGCGCAGTTCCGCCGTCAGGCCAAGCCATGTGGCCAGCGCGCGCAGATCCTTTTCCGCCGCTTCGTTGCAAAGCGCACTGATGGCCGGGGCGACGGCGAACACCAGCTTGCCGTCCTCGATTGTCAGACTGCTGAGCGCCAGCGCCTCTGCCGTCACGCCGCTGAACCGGCGGCACAGGCGCACCGCCAGCCCCCAGCCTGCCGCCTCGTGTAGCAGTTCCGGCGGGGCCAGGCGGGTGAGTTCCTCAGGCGCGGCGGTGCGGCCGCTGTTGGCCAGCACGGCCATTGCCAGCATCGCGCGGCCTGCGTCGTCCAGCCCGACCCAGCGTTTGCGCAGGCCCCAGTCGAGCGCCAGACTGGGGCGCAAGTTCGGCTCGGTCCGCATCGATGCCAGCGCCAGCGCCGTTGCCGCCAGCCGCAGTGGTTCTTGCTGAGGATCGGCCAGCACGCCAGTCCACCGGGCGACCAGCGCCGCCAGATCGGGCAGCACGCCGTGCTGCGCGGCAAAGGCGAGCACGCCCGCCAGCATCGGATGCTCGGCCCGCGCGGCGGGATCAAGCTGGCGATAGAGCAGCCCTTCGCGCAGACCCCATGAGGAGAACACCAGATCGCTGGGTGACAGCTTGCGCACCAGCACCGCCAGCAGGGCCGAAGCATCAGGCAGGCTCGCCGCGCGCGAGGAGGAGAGGCCGGGGCAGGCGATCCGGAACTTGGGCTGATTCAGAATCTCGGCAATTTCGAGCACTTCGGCGGGGGTCATCCGGTAGCCGTGCGGATCGTCGACCGGCCAGCCCTTGCGGTATCCGGCATAGCGCGCCAGCGCGCGCCACGATCCGCCGACCAGATAAAACGGCTGCGCCTGTTTGCCTTGCCAGTCGGTCGCTTTCAGATGCGCAGCGATGCTGTTGGCGAACGAATCAGCCCCGTCTACGCGCAGTTTCGCCAGGCGCAACGTGCCCAGCGGCATGGTCGATCCGTGGGTGCAGGAATCGCCGTCGATATGCGTCAGTTCCAGACTGCCGCCGCCCAGATCGCCGATCAGCCCTTTCGCGCCGGGAAACGCGGCCATCACCCCGTAAGCGGCGGTAATCGCCTCTTCCTCTCCGCTCAGCAGGCGCGGGTTCAGCCCCAGTGCCTGTGTCGCGGCGATAAAGCCTGCGCCGTTTTTCGCATCGCGTACCGCCGCCGTGGCGACCGTTTCCACCCGCTCAACCCCTTGCAGCCGCAGGATTTCGGCATAGCGCCGCAAGGCCGCCAGCGCCGTCTTCGAAGCCTTGGCCCCCAGCGAGCCGGTATCGGCCACCCCGCGCCCCAGCCGGGCGGTGACTTTCTCGTTGTGCAGAACATCAGGCGCGCGCGCCGGCCCGCCATAGATGACCAGGCGCACCGTGTTCGAGCCGATGTCGATTATCGCGCGCCGTTCAGTCATAGGGGAAGGGCGATACAGAGCGCGGGGGGGTGAGGCAATGGGCGGGGCGGTTTGTTTGGGGGTGAGAAACACTCTACCACCCTCGCAAAAACAAACCTCAGACCGTCCCCCGCTGCAACGCCAGCTTGGGCACTTCACGCCCCTTGGTCAGCGCCGCGCCGCGCCCGGAAAGGGACGGGTTGGTCATGAAATAGCGGTGGAGATTAAACGGCTTGTCGCCCTTTTCCATCCGCCGGTAACTGCCATCAGGGGCCAGAATCCAGCTCTGTTCGGTATCCAGCAGGTTGGCCAGCATCACCTGGTCGAGGATCTGGTCATGGACCGTGCGGTTCATGATCGGCACCAGCAGCTCAACCCGCCGGTCGTAATTGCGGGTCATCCCGTCAGCCGAGGAAATGAACACCAGCGCCCGCCGATTGGGCAGCGGTGCGCCAGACGCAAACGCCCAGATGCGGCTGTGCTCAAGAAAACGCCCGATGATCGATTTGACGACGATGTTGTCCGAAAGGCCGGGCACGCCGGGTCGCAGGCAGCAGATGCCCCGGATTACCAGGCTGATCTCCACCCCCGCCGCGCTGGCGGCATAGAGGTGCTCGATCAGGCCCGGGTCGGTCAGCGCATTCAGCTTGGCCCAGATCGCCGCGACTTTGCCATCTCGCGCGTTGGCAATCTCGCGGTCGATGCAATCGTACAGCTTCTGGCGCATACCGATGGGTGAAATGCTGAGCAATTCCATGCGCTTCGGCTCGACATAGCCGGTAATGAAATTGAACAGCCGCCCCGCATCGCGGCTGGCCTTGGGGTCGGCGGTGAAAAAGCTGAGGTCGGTATAAATTCGCGCCGTGACCGGGTGATAATTGCCGGTGCCGAAATGGCAGTACGTGCGATAGCCTTCACCTTCGCGCCGGACGACCATCGAGACTTTGGCGTGAGTCTTCCAATCGACGAAGCCATAGATCACCTGTACCCCGGCGCGTTCAAGCTGGGAAGCCCAGAGCAGGTTCTGCTCCTCGTCAAAGCGGGCTTTCAGTTCGACCACTGCCGTCACCGACTTGCCCGCCTCTGCCGCTGCGATCAGCGCGGCGATGACGGCGGATTGTTTACCCGCGCGGTAAAGCGTCTGCTTGATCGCCACCACATCGGGGTCAGCCGCCGCCTGACGCAGGAAATCGACGACCACCTCAAAACTTTCGTAAGGGTGGTGGATGACGATATCCTTTTCGCGGATGGCGGCAAAGCAATCGCCGTCATGCTCGCGGATGCGCTCTGGATAGCGCGGCGAATAGACTTCGAACTTCAGGTCTGGCCGGTCTTCCTCTACAATCGCGGAAAGCCCGGTCATGCCGACGAAGCCGCCGGTCTTGATCACCATCGCCTGATCCAGCCCCAGCTTTTCGCGCAGCAATTGCTCCGCCGCCGGGTTGAAATCGCCGTGCAGTTGCAAGACGATGACCATGCCGCGCCGCCGCCGCTGGATCGCGGTACGGTAATAGCGAACGAGGTCTTCGGCGTCCTCCTCGATCTCGATGTCGCTGTCGCGCAGCACGCGGAACACGCCGTTGCCCTGAATGCGAAAGCCGGGGAATATCAGATGCGCGTGGCGGCGGATCAGGTCTTCGATGCTGATATAGACCGCCCGCTCGCCCGGCAGCCGGATGAAGCGCGGCAGGGCAGACGGGATGAGGATCATCTCCATCAGCGATGCCCCGTCGCTGATCCGGGTCAGCGCGAAAAGCACGCCGATGCCCTGGCTGAACACAAAGGGAAAGGGGTGCGCCGGGTCTATCGCCTGCGGGGTGATCACCGGCAGAATATGTTCCCCGAACCAGGCACGCAGCCACCCGGACTGGATGGCGTTCAGCCGCTGGTCGCCGGCAATGGTGATCCCGGCGGTGTGCAACTGGCCTTGCAGGTCTTGCCAGACTCCCTGCTGGGCAGCTTCCAGTTCAACGACGGCATCGCGGATCGCGGCAAGCTGCTGCGACGGGGTCAGCCCGTCAATCGACACTTCCTCGATACTGCGGCGCACTTGTCCGGCCAGCCCGGCCACGCGCACCATCAGGAATTCATCGAGGTTGCTGCCGGATATCGACAGGAACCGCAGCCGCTCCAGCAGCGGGTAATCGGGGTTCTGCGCTTCTGCTAGCACGCGCTGGTTGAAGGTCAGCCAGCTCAGCTCACGGTTGATGTACCGGCTGTCAGCCGTGACTGACGCTACCGAACTTGTCTGCACCCCGCCATCGCTCATCACTGATCCCTTCGGACCGGAATGTTACAACCGTATGACGGAATTGAGTCAATTATCCTGAGCGTCAAATTACGTCAGCGCGGGCTGCGGATCGAGCAGGCCAAGCAGCGCAACCAGCGCCACCACGCCCAGCGCCAGCGCCGTTTCCAGCATCAGTGACCGGCGAAGGCGGGTCCGAGCGCCGGGATCACCCGATGCCAGCGCCGGAGTCAGCCGCCAGCGATTGAGCGCGGCCAGCCCCAGCATGGCGCCAAACAGCGCCAGCTTGGCTGCCAGCACTCCGGCCCACAGCCCTGACGGAAACGTGGGCGGCAGCGGCCAGCCGAGGATCGCCAGCGCGTTCACCACGCCGGTCAGCATCAGCGCCGCAACGATCACCGTGCCGGTCCGCGCGAAAGCGGCCAGTCGAACCTCGAACGGCTGATCCTGTGACGTGCCGAATGCGCTGGCCAGAAACACGCCTAGCGCGGCCAGCCAGGTTCCGGCGGCCAGCAGGTGAATCTCGTCAGCCAGACGGTGCAGGTGGCCCATTGCGCCTTCGCTGGCCCCGGCGTGCCCGGTGTAAGCGCAAGTAAACAGTGCCGTCGCCCCCGCCAGCGCCAAAAGCGGCAAACGCCAGCGCGCCAAGGGCAAAAGCGCGAATGCCGCCAACGCAATCAGCGCCGCGAGACGCACCTTCATCACCAGCCCCAGCGGGGTGGCATCAAGCACCGCGCTGACAGTCGCTGCATCCAGCGCAGTGATCGGCTGGGCCGCCATCGCCGCGACGCTTGCCAGCGTCCACCACGCCGAAGCTGCCGCTCCAGTCACGGCCAGCACGACCAGCACCGCGCGAAGCCGGCCACTCAAAACCGCGCCGCGCCCGGTGCTCAGCAGGTAAAGCGGCAGCCCCGCCGTCGGCAGCAGCGCCAGATAGACCAGCGCCCTGGCGGCGGTGAGGCTCCAGTCGAAGGCGCTGGCCGGATCCATCAGCGCACGGTGAAGGTGTAGCTGTTTTCGATCCGGTGCTGATCAGCGGCGACCGCGTGCCACGTCAGCAGGTAAGTGCCCGCAGGCAGCGCGCGCGGAAATGTCACGGTCATCGTCTTGTCGGCGACAACGGTAGTAAAGCCGCGGATCGGCATCGGCTGGTGACCGCTCATGCCCGGCATCGAAGTCATCACCAGTTCAATCCCCGAAAGCGGCGCGACCAGCTTTTCCGAGAATGCCAGCGTCAGCTTGGTCGGTTTCGTTACTGTGGAATTGGCGAGCGGAGTCGCCGCAGTCAGGCGCGGATGGGCCAGCGCGGCGGCGGGCAGGGCGATCATGGCGGCGAGGGGGGCAAGGGCGAACAGGGCAAAGCGGCGCATGGGAAACTCCGTGTATGGAAGGGGCGAATTGCCGGTCGTTTGCCGGTCTTGTAACCAATACGCGGTGCGGCTGGCCATCCCTCAACCCGCTAATGCGATTTGTTCGCGCCATGAGCCAGCGATTTTGCCTTGCCACACGGGCCGCGCAGGATGAGGGATAGGCATGGCCCCTGCGTATCGCCATGATAGACCCTGCGTCCTTGCAACCCGTGCAGGGGCGCCCGCGAAAGGCTGATGATGAGCGAGCTTGACGAACTGTTCACGGCCTTGCGGGCAGAGCCTGCCCCGGCGGGGCTGGGCGCGATTGACGGCGCGGTCATGGCCGGTCTTGCCCGCGCACGGGTGGCGGAGGCCGGTGTGGCGCGGCGGGGCATGGCGCTGGCCGGTCTGGTGGCCGTGGTCGTTGGCGTCATGGCGGCGGGGACTCCCGGCTCCACGGCCTATGCCGAGCCGCTTCTGGGTGTGCCCGCTTCGGCCCCTTCGCACTTGCTGGCAGACTGATGCGGAACCTGCCGCGCTATCTGCTGGTCGCCCTGATCGCATTCAGCGCGGCGCTGGCGGCGACTTGGATTGCGCGCAGCATGGCCGCAAGCCACGCCCGCGAAGGCGGCGAGCTGCACGGGCTGATGCATGAGGAAATGGACCTTGATGCCGATCAAAAGGCCAAAGTGAAAGCGCTGGAGGCGCAGTTCGCCCAGCGCCGACAGGGGCTTGATGCCCGGTTACAGGCCGCCAACGCCCAGCTTGCCGCCGCGATGGCCAGCGAGCACGAATACGGCCCGCGCGTGGCCGAGGCGGTTGACGCCTCGCACATGGCGATGGGCGATTTGCAGAAGGCGACGCTTGCCCACGTCTTCGCCATGCGCGCCGTGCTGCGGCCCGATCAGGCGGCGCGCTTCGATGCTGCCGTCGGCAAGGCGCTGACCCGCCCCGGCCAGCGTTAGGCGGGCGTGGCCGGGGTAGGGCCTGCGGCGGGCGGGGCTGCCGACGCGGAACTGGTGGCGCTCGCCTTGTCGGGCAATCAGGCCGGGTTCGCCGCGCTGCTGGGGCGCTATCGTGATGCCGTCTACCGGCTGGTCCACAGCCATCTGGGCGATCATGGTGAGGCGCTGGACGTGACTCAAGAAAGCTTCATCGCCGCCTTCGCCGCGCTTGATCGCTATGATCCCGCCCGCCCGTTCAAGGCGTGGGTGCTGCGTGTCGCGCTGAACAAGTGCCGCGACTGGCAGCGGCGGCGCATGGTGCGGCGGCTGTTCACCTTTGCCCGCCCGCTGGACGATGCGCTTGGCGTGGCAGACAGCGCGCCCGATCCAGAGGTGGCGCTGGCCTCTGCGCAGGAAGTCACCCGCCTGCGCACGGCAATGGCCGCACTGCCGGGTAAGCTGAAAGACCCGCTGATCCTCTGCGCGCTGGAAGGGCTGAGCCAGGATGAGGCCGCGGCGGTGCTGGGCGTCAGCCGCAAGACGGTAGAAACGCGAATTTACCGCGCCCGGCAGAAATTGACGCAAATGCTTGAGGGGCTGGCGTGATCCGCGCGTAATAGGGGGCATGGACCACATGACCCTGCTCGCCCGATGACCCAGCTTGATCGCCGTTCCCTGCTTGGCGGAGGCGGGGCTATTGCCGCCAGCCTTGGATTGTCGCCGCTGTTTCCCGCCTGGGCGCAGAGCGGCAGCGCGGGTCTGCCAGTCTTGCCGGTGCTGTCCGGTGAGAACATCGCGCTGACCATTGATGATCATCACTTTGGCACCGGCGGGCGTTCTGCCCACGGGGTTGCGGTCAACGGCTCGGTCCCGGCCCCGCTGCTGCGCCTTAAGCAGGGCCAGAGCGCGCGGATTGCGGTGACCAACCGGCTGAAGGAACAGACATCCATCCACTGGCACGGTTTGCTGGTGCCGTTTCAGATGGATGGCGTTCCGGGCGTCAGCTTCCCCGGCATCGATCCGGGCGAGACGTTCACTTACGAGTTCCCCGTCATTCAAGCGGGCACGTACTGGTATCACAGCCATTCCGGCATGCAGGAGGCGATGGGGCTTTACGGGCCAATCGTGATCGATCCGGCGGGCGCGGAACCTGCGCCTTATGACCGCGAACATGTGCTGGTGCTGGCTGACTGGAGCGCGATGCATCCCCACCAGCAGTTGCGCAAGCTCAAGCTGGCGAGCGGCTATTTCAACCGCCAGAAGCAGACGATTGCGGGCCTGTTGGCGCATAAGGACCAGCCGCTGAAAGACCGGCTGGAATGGGCGAAAATGCGTATGGACGCGACCGACATCTCGGACGTGACCGGTGCGACATACAGCTTCCTGATCAACGGCCACGGCACGGCAGAGAACTGGACCGGGCTGTTCACGCCGGGTGAGCGGGTGCGGCTGCGGATCATCAATGCCTCGTCCATGACCAACTTCAACTTCCGCATTCCCGGACTGGCGATGACCGTGGTGGCCGCCGACGGGCTGGACGTGCAGCCGGTGGAAACCGATGAATTCCAGATCGCTATCGCTGAATGTTACGATGTGATCGTAACGCCGGGCGAGGGTAAGGCTTACGGCGTGATTGCCGAGGCGCTCGATCGATCAGGGCTGGTCCGCGCGACGCTTGCGCCGCAGCTGGGCGTCGCCGCGCCGGTGCCTGCGCTGCGCGAGCGCCCGCTGCTGACGATGCGCGACATGGGCATGGACATGGCGACGATGGACATGGGGCAGGACGGCGTGATCGATTTGTCGAAGCCCGCCAATGACAGCGGCGCTGGCATGTCAATGAAGATGCGCGACCCGGCTAATGCGCCCGGTGTAAAGATGGGTCCGGGGGTGGCGACGATCTCTCCCATGCCCACCGACCGGCTGGCGGACCGGCCAACGGGGCTTGAAAACGTTGACCACCGCGTGCTCACTTATGCGCAACTGCGTTCCCTGACCCCCAGTCCCGACTTACGAAAACCAAGCCGCCAGATCGACGTTCACCTGACCGCGAACATGGAACGATACATGTGGTCGATGGACGGGCAGAGCATTTCGGATGGCGTGCAGCCGATCCCCTTCCGGCTGGGCGAGCGGGTGAGGGTGAACCTGATCAACGACACCATGATGCCGCATCCGATCCACTTGCACGGCCATTTCTTTGATCTCGTCAGCGGCGATCCGGCGGGCCGGGTGCGCAAGCATACGGTCAATGTCCTGCCGGGGGGCAAGGCTTCGTTTGACCTCACCGCCGACGCAGAAGGGGATTGGGCATTCCACTGCCACATGCTGCTGCACATGCATGCGGGCATGATGCGCGTTGTCACCGTGCGCCGCGAAGGAGCATCGGCATGAGGGGCGCGGCGATTGCGCTGACCGCCGCGCTGGTATCGACTCCTGCGGCGGCGCAGGAAATGGACCATTCGCAACACAACATGGCCGGGCACGATATGGCAGGCATGGACCATTCCGCGCCCGCAGACCCCGCCGCGCAAGCCGAAGTCGGCAACGACGCGCCGCCGCCGGTGCCCAGCGATCACGCGGCCAGCAAATTCTACCCCGCCGAGCGCATGGACCGCGCAGTGGCCGACTTGTCGCACGAAGGCAGGGTCAATGTGGGCGGTGTTTTCATCGATCAGCTGGAATACCGCGCGGTCAAAGGCGGGGACGGTTATGCCTGGAAGGCGCAGGCCTGGTACGGCGGTGACATAGACCGCGCCGCCTTGACCACCGAGGGCGAGGGCGCATTTGGCGAATCTCCCGAACGGGCCGAAGTATCCGCCCTGTGGCGTCATACCGTCGGCCCGTGGTTCAACCTTGAGGCAGGGGTGCGCCACGATTTCAATCCCGGCCCGCAGCGCACTTATGCCGTGCTGGGGCTGGAGGGGCTGGCCCCGTACTGGATCGAAGTCGAAGGCCAGTTGCTCGTCTCGAACAAGGGTGAAGTCCATGCCCGGCTGGCTGCCAGCCACGACATGCGCATCACGCAAAAGCTGATCCTTCAGCCCGATGTGGAAGTGAACGTGGCGTTTCAGGATGTTCCCGCGCTGGGGATTGGCGGCGGGATCGAACGGATCGAGGCCGGGGCCCGGCTGCGTTATCAGGTGACGCCGGAGCTTGCGCCTTATCTGGGCGTCCATTGGGAAGGCAAACTTGGTGGCAGCGCCCGCGCGGCGCGTGCGGCGGGAGAGCGTCCGTCGGCGGTGTCTGCTGTTGCAGGCGTGCGGTTTTGGTTTTGAAACATTCGCTCGTTAAGCGCGCCAATTCGGCAATTTGCGTTGGCTTGCTGGCCGGAAAACGGATTTCACGACGACAGGGGTGAAGTAATCATTCTGCCATGAAGCACTTTGTCCTCTCCGTAGCCGCGCTGCTGTTCGCTGGTTTCTGTCCTGTTGCCGCCAATGCCTCGGCAGTGAGCGGAGAGGTTGATCTGCTGGAACTGCACCTTGGGCGGGGCAGCGATCACCTGGTCATGGAAAGCACGACCACCTTCGGCAAGGGCGCCAACCAGTTCGTCCTCAAGATCGACGGCGGCAGCGATACCCGCCCGGCTTTTGAGATTTTTCCGGTGCAGGCGCTCTATTCGCGCGCGCTATCGCATAACGTCGCGGTGCTGGCGGGGGCGCGGCACGATTTCCGGACCGGGCCAGACCTGAACTACGGGGCGCTGGGGGTCGAGGCTTCGCTGAACGACTGGCTGGAAGTCGAACACTATTTTTACCTGTCAGATGACGGCGACCTTACCGGCGGCGGCAAGGTTCAGGCGCGCTGGCCGCTGGCCAAGCGGCTGGTGATTGAGCCGCGCGTAATCGTCAACTGGTCGGCCCGTGCGGTGCCTGCAGAAGCACTGGGCGCGGGGATCAACAATGTGCAGGGATCATTCCGCCTGCGCCGCGAGATCGGCAAGAACGCCGATCTTTATGCCGGGTATATCCACGAACGTCTGGTCGGCCAGACCCGCAGCATCGCCATTGGCGCAGGGCAGGACGGCCACGTCAACCGCGCGATCGTGGGCGCGGGCTTCCGTTTCTGATAGGTTACTGCAACCAATGGCGTGCAAACGTGGCGTCATGCCGTCTCATTGCCGAACAGTTTCTGGATCGGAAAATGATGTTTGATGAATGGCGATTTGATCACGACGTAACTGAAATACTTTTCGATGCCGTAATCGCCTTCCAGCATCCCTTCCATGATCGACTGATAATGCGACACCCCGCGCGCAACGAACTTCAGCAGGTAATCATACCCGCCGCTGACGAGGTAGCACTCGACGATTTCGTCCAGTTTGAAGATCCGCGCCTCGAACCGCGAAAAGTCACCGCGCCGGTGCTCTGTTAGAGTCACTTCGGTAAAGATCGTCAGGAATTCGCCCAGCTTGTTCAAATTGATGTGCGCGCCAAAGCCCGTGATGTAGCCGGATTCCTCAAGTCGCTTGACCCTGGTCAGGCATGGGCTGGGGGACAAGCCTACCGCGTCTGCCAGTTCGACATTGGTGATGCGGCCAGACTGTTGCAGCTTGGCGAGTATCTTCAGGTCTATCCTGTCAAGCTTCGGTCCGGGCAACATCGTGATCAGGCCCCCCTCAGATGATGGCCGCCTTGATGTCGGGCATGGGGAGCAACTGGTCAAGCAAACGCTATGCGCTCGAAAATCATGGCAGAGCGGGAGGAATGGGCAGAGCGAGCGGTCCCCGGTGCTGGAGGGCGCCTGCCTAGCGCCGATCAATCAGCGCGCGGGGGCGAAATCCGTGCTCAATGCAGCCAGTCCTGCAATTTGTACCAGGCCCCCACGGCGGGCAGGAACCAAGGCTTGCCAAGATGGCCGGGAATGGCGGGCCAGGGTAGGTCGGCAAAGGGATTGGCGGCAGCGTCGCCGTCCATCACCCGCGCCATGATTGCGCCCATGTGGCTGGCCATCTGCACGCCGTGGCCGCTATAGCCCATCGCATAGAACAGCCCGCCATGCTCGCCCGCGCGGGGCAGGCGATCGGCGGTAAGATCAACCGTACCGCCCCAGATATGCTCGACCGGGGTATTCTCCAAAGCGGGGAACATGCGGCGCATGGTCGCCTGCAACACGTTCGCGCTTTTCAGGTCCGACGCCGGGTTCGACATGGCAAAGCGCGCCCGCCCGCCAAAGATCAGCCGGTTATCAGGCGAAAGGCGGAAGTAATTGCCGACGATCCGGCTGGTGACATAATTGCGCCGGGTGGGGAACAGTTCGCTCACCAGATCTTCCGCCAGCGGAGCAGTGGCGATCGCAAAGCTGCCGACGGACACGATGCGGCGGCGGAACCAGCCGAAGGGCGCATAAGGGCTGGCCCCGCCAGTTGCCACCAGCACCTGTTCAGCGTGCAATCGCCCGCGCGGGGTCTGCACCGCCCAGCCTGTGCCCTTGCGGTCAAGCCCGATGACAGGGGCGTTTTCCCACACCATCGCGCCCGCGCGAACCGCCGCGTCGGCCAGACCAACGCCATAGCGCCCGACGTGCAGTTGCGCACTGGTATGCTGGACCAGCGCGCCGTGGAACTCGGCCGAACCGATCTCGTCGCCAATCCGCTCGGGCGGGACCAGCGAGACGTTGGGATCAACCTCCTTGATCAGCAGCGCGTGTGCTGCTTCCAGTTTGGCGAAATGTTCTGGCTTGGCCGCCAGCTTGGCCCGGCCGCAACGTTGGAAAGAACAGTCGATGCCTTCCTCTTGGGCGATGCGTTCCACAGTGTCTACCGCGTCGCAGTGGGCCAGATACCACTTGCGCGCCCGGTCAATCCCGTAACCTGATGCCAGCGCGCCGAAATCGTGTGCGGTGCCGGAATTGCACTGGCCCCCATTGCGCCCCGATGCCGCGCCGATCACTTGCGCGGCCTCAAGCACCGCAACTTTCGCGCCCGACCGGGCCAGCGCCAGCGCCGCAGAAAGCCCGGTGAAGCCGCCGCCTATCACCGCCACGTCGACCACGCCTTCGACCGGGCCAGTGCACCCGCCCGCGAAGGACGGCGTGCTGGCCTGCCAGTAAGAGGGGGTGAGCGGCGCGGTCATAGTGCCAGACCTACGCCGCCGGGCAGGCAGCCGATGTGCCGAATTTCGATGGCGAGGTTCGGCGTTCGAAGGCTCATGCCCCCGGCCAACGAACACCCGGCAGTTAAAGCCCAGGTCAATAGCCTCGCCTCCGGTCTACTTCGCCCAACAGTGGCAGGCCCGCCATTTCGCGGCGAAGGTTGTCGATCAGCACTTGCACCGCCGTCTCGCGGCGGGTCACCCCGGCTATGTGCGGAGTCAGCAAAAGGCCGGGGTGGCTGTAGAACGGATGGCCAGCGGGAAGCGGCTCGGGATCGGTCACGTCCAGCATGGCCGCGCCGATCTGGCCGCTATCCAGTGCCGCCAGCAGGTCGTCCTGAACCAGATGCCCGCCGCGCGCGACATTGATCAGCCGCGCGCCTTTGGGCATTTTTGCAAAGGTTTCGCGGCACAGTATACCGCGCGTGTCGTCCGTCAGCGGCAGCAGGCACACCAGGATATCGCACTGGGCAAGAAACGCATCCAGCCCCGTTGCCCCGTGAAAGCAGGTGACGCCGGGAATGTCCTGCGCGCTGCGGCTCCAGCCAGACAGGGCAAAGCCGTGCGGGGAAAGGCCGTCCAGCGCGGCGCGGCCCAGTTCGCCAAGGCCCATCACACCCACCCGGCGTTCGGACGTCAGCAGCGTCTCGCGATAGCTCCAGCGCCCGGCGCGCTGTTCGGCCTGATAGAACGGCAAGTCGCGGTGCAGCGCCAAGACGGACATCGAAACGTAATCGGTCATCGTGCGGGTGATGCCCGGTTCGATCATGCGGACGATGCGCAAATTGGCGGGCAGCTTGTCAGCCGCAAGCTGATCAATCCCCGCGCCGATGCTGAACAGCACTTCCAGATTGGGCAGCAGGTCGATCAGTTCGTCCGTCAGCACCCAGGCTACAAGGTGGCGAATTTCCGCCGGATCGCCCACATCGGGCCAGCAGCGGAAATCGACTTCCGGCACTTCGGCCTCGAATACCTTTTGCCAGGCCTCTCCCCGCGCTTCGTCGCCAAAATGAAGTACGCGCATCATTGTTCCTTCGGGCGAGGGGATCGCCGCCGCCACCACATCAACGGGCCACTGATCGCCGCAAAGATCAGCACCGCGCCCTCGGCCAGCAACAGCAGGCGACCAATCAGTCCGAAGCTGTCGCCGGTGTGGAGCGACAGCACTTTCATCCACAGCGCCGAATTGTCCTGCGCGGGCAGGGTTGAGGTCACCTGCCCGTCGCTCAGCCCCACCTTCACGACATGGACGGCGCGCGGATTGCGGCTGGGGGCGAAGAGGTTGATGTCGATGCGGTCGGCCAGCGGAAAGCGGATGTCGCGCAAGGCAGCACCGGGAAAGCGCGCCGCGCCGACTGTTATCGCGCGGTCGATCTGAGCGGCGCTGCGCGGGGGCAGGGTAGTAGGGGGTGAGGGACTGGCCGCCAGCGCGTCGGCTATGTCCGGGGCCGCCAGCAGGACGCCGGTGGTGGCGCTGAACAGTACCAGCAGCGAAGCGATTACCCCGGCGCTGCGGTGCCACTGGCGCAGGCGGATGCGCGCAGGGGCGGCCTTGCGGACCGCCAGCGACTTGATCGCCCGCTTGCGGCCCGGCCACCAATAGCCAAGCCCGGTGCAGGACAGCAGCGCCAGTGCCAGCCCGTTGGCCAGAACAACGATCATGCCCGTCGTGCCGTCCAGCAGCCGGTAATGAAGCTGCAACGCGCCCTCCAGCGGAAAACGCCACAGGGGACCGGCGGCCAGCACTGCCCCGCTGCCGGGATCAAGCGAGGCATAGCGCGCTGCACCTGCCGGGCCGGTCATCTGGGCGAAAGCGGTGTCCTGCGCGGTGGTAGGCAGATAGAGCCGGGTGGTGCGAAAGCCGGGCGACTGGCGCTCAGCGGCGGCCAGCATAGCGGAAACCGGGGCCGCGCCTGTGTTACTGTGGCGGGTCATTCCGGCAGGATCGATGATCCGGGCCAGTGGGGCCTTGAACAGCAAGGCCGATCCCGTCAGCGCCTGCAACAGCAGCAGCGGCGCAAAGACCAGGGCAAGGCGGCGGTGAAAGACGAGGAAAGTGGTGCGGGTCATATCAACACTCCCGCCTGGTAACAGCAATTGGGCGTTGTGTAGCAGCAATCGGGCCACCGGCGCATCAGCGCCGATGGCCCGAAAATCAATGCTGTCCTCAGAACGAGAAGCTAACCCGGCCGGTAATCGTGCGCGGCGCGCCCGGCTGGATCCAGTACTGCGAATAGGAACTGGCGTAGTACGTAACGTCAAACAGGTTGGTCACGTCGACACCGATCCTGATGTGTTCAGTGGGTTCATAGCTGGCGAGCAAGCGCGTTATCGTATAGCTCGGAATGTAGAACGTGGTGGCGGTTTCACCCAGCCGCTTGCTGACGTGATTTACCCCTGCGCCGACGGTCAACTTACCGCTGTTACCCAGGTCAAAGCCCTTGGTAACCAAGAGGTTGGCCGAGTGCTTGGGAATGTTGATCAGCGGATCGCCGGGCAGGATGGCTGCCGAGAAATTGGGATCTTTCGATATGCTGCTCCAACGCGCGTCGGTATAGGCATACGTCGCGTAGACTTGAACATCGCCCGGCAGCTTGGCATCGAGCTCGGCTTCGATGCCCTGACTCTTGGCTGATCCACCTGCGATGCTGAAGTTGGTATCGAGGGGGTTTGATACCAGGATGTTGGTCTTGGTCATCGTATAGGCAGCAATCGACGCCGTGATGCGGTTGCCGGGCGAGGTGTAACGGAAACCACCTTCATAGCTTTTGCTGGTTTCCGGTTCGAACGGAGAAGCGATCAAGGTAACCGCATCGGGCTTGCCCGTGCCGCTGTTGGGGCGGAAGCCGGTGCCGTATCCGCCATAGATACTCAATGTGTCGGTGATCTGATAAAGGATACCAGCAGTCGGGCTGAACTTTTCCTTGGTTTTGTCAGAGATATTGAGGGGGGGCGCCACGTTGCGATTGTTGATCAGCTGACGGAAATGGTCATAGCGGCCGCCGAAGCGCACCTTCAGTTTGTCCGTAACGTCGATCTGGTCCTGGAAATAGGCACCATAGGCAGTCTGCGTTTCCAGCGAGTTAGTGATCTGTATGGTAGGCACCGGCATGTTGCCATAGACCGGGGCAAACACGTTAACGGCATTGTTGGCAGACGTGATCGGGCTACCTGCCACGTAAGGGTTGGCGCGGAAACGGAACTGGTGAAGGTCGATGTTGAACTTGTCCCAGTCAGCACCGAATAGCACGTGGTGGGTCAGAGGGCCGGTGAATACTTTGCCCGAGATTTCGGCCCGGAACACGGTGTTGCTGGTGCTGTAATCGCGGAAACGGCGCTGGCGGACCAGGTTGATGCCATCATTGTCGATGATCTGGCGGCTAAGAGCCAGTTCAGGGTCGCTTGAATAGCCTTGGAACGTGGTGTGGCGATAGCCGAAGCCACCGATGAAGACCCAGTCGTTGCTGCCCAGGTTCTGTTGCAACTGCACCTGATGGCCAAGCACCTTGACGTGGGTGGGGCCATCCCCCGGTTCGCCAAAGAAGCGCGTGCGCGGAACGAGGCCCAGCACGCCGTTGATCGCGATCACGCCGCGTTCGAACGGCACCTTCTGATCGACGTATTCCAGTTCGTAAGTCAGGCTGGTTGAGCTGGTCGGCTTGAACAGGATAGAAGGCGAAGCGACGACCTTGGTGGTGTGGACATAGTCACGGAAGCTGTCGGCATCTTCAACTGCGCCGTTTACGCGAATGGCGATCTTGTCGTTCAGCGCAAGGTTGTAATCGCCCTGTACCCGGTAATCGTTGTAGCTGCCGGCTGAGACATCGAAGCTGCCGAAGCTGCTGGTGGTGCTGGCTTTCTTGGTGATGATGTTGACGGTCCCGCCCGGCTCACCGCGTCCAAATACCGCGCCGTTAGGGCCTTTGAGAACTTCGATCCGCTCGATGTTCGATGCATCGCGCGCGCCGCCATAGCCGCGTCCGCCATTGAAGCCGTTGACGAGGAAGCCGCTCGGGAAGTTTTCATCCCCGGCAAAGCCGCGCACGGCGAAGGCATCCCACAGACCGCCAAAGTTGTTCTGCCGCGAAACGCCGCTGGCCAGATCAAGTGCCGCATCGAGGCGGGTGATGTTGAGGGTGTTGAGCTGCTTGCTATCGATCACCTGGACCGTCTGCGGCAGTTCCTTCAGCGGCACGTCGCCGCGATATTGCTGGCGCTGGCCGGTGACGACGATGGCGTCCGCGTTGGCGGTCCCATCGGCGGCGGCCTGTGCCCAGACGGTTGCAGGAAAAGCCGACAGGGCAACGCCTGCGACCAGAAGCGAACGATATGCGGACTTCATATTCATGGCAAATACGCCCCTCAAAAAGTGTTTACCCATTTCCTGCATGACCGGACCACCCGTTTCGGAAAAGTTCTGCGGGGAAGGAATTGCCCCGGATTTCCGTTGGTCGCCTCTGTTCTCACTCCTGTGAAGTTATGCTTGTTCAGAGGCATCATGCGTTGAACCCCATAGGCGCGGCAGCGTATTATTGTGAATTTTTTTTGACAGCCGCGATATATGCTGCCGTGTGTACGGCAGGATTTCGTGGCGGGCCACGGAAAAGGGGCCAGCTGCTTCAATACTGACCAGCTGCGTCAATACTGACCAGCTGCTTCAATACTGAAAAGTGGCGAAGCTGCGGACGCCGGTGGCTTTGTCGGTAATAGTCACAATGATCGTCTGCCCGGCAGCGGGGGTCATCCCGGCGGCGCGCAAGCGGTTGGCGTCCATCGGCGTCAGGGCGACGCGGCTGGCGGGCAGGTCCTTTACCACCACACTGCCCTCCAGCCCGGTCGCTTCGTGCGGCTGGTCTTCCTCGCTGACGTAGATGTCCAACCCCTCGGGCACGCGCACGGCCTCTACCTGCACTTCGCCATCAACCATGACCAGCGTGCCGCCGTGGTGCGGCTGGGTGCTGCCATGCGCCAGCGCGGCGGAGGGCAGCGAGACCAAAGCGAAAAGCAGGAAGGGCGCGCGCATCGTCACATCACTCCGGCGCATGGGGAAGCACGAACGACAGCGTAGCGCGATATTCGATGCTGTCGTACTTTTTCGGCTGGTCTGGCTTGGTGACGATGGTGGCCGCAATCACATTCAGGCCCTGATTGCGCAGCCGGAAGCTGGCCACGCCGTCCGGCCCGGTCATAAGCGGCGGCATGTCGACGTCGTTGACGAAATCGGGCAGCACCTGGGCACCGGCAAATGGCTTGCCGTCAAACATCACACGCACCGAAATGGTCTTGCCGATTTCCACCGGAATGTCGGTGCCGACCGGAATGATCTGCAAGCGATGTCCGGCCAGTAGCGGCACTTCATGCTTCATCGGCTGTGACAAGTGGACGGTATACTTGAACGTGCGCTCGGCAAACACTGCGCCCGGAACCTCGTCGCGGCCCTTGTTGTGCCATTCGCCGTCAGCGGTTCTTGACCACAGGCCATAGTCCATTGTTGCCGCGACAGCGGTAGTGGGCGCATCGGATTCGACGACCGGGATCGGACCGGCAATGCGCAGACGGGTGGGGACCGGGTTCCAGTCCGCATCATAACCCGTAACGCTGTTCAGCAGCGGAACGCGCTTGGCCATGTCAAGGTCCTCAGAACCGATGCCATAGATCAGCGCCAATTGCCGCGCGCGCTGGGCAAAATAGATGCCATGTGCCTGTGATTGGACAGTTATTACGGCCGAAGCGACGACTGCCGCAGCGATAAGGCTGGATGAAGCCAGGCGGGTAAGTTTTTTCATCGCAGTTAACTCTCCATGTGGATGTTCTCGATTGCCTGCAGCCTATGCCTCCCTCGCAACGAAACATATTGAAATTGACAGTGGCGCGGCAGCTTTTGCGTAATGTCATGCCCGGGACGGCACAGTGCGCCAAATCGCCATCATGGATGGACTTGTGGAAGTACGGGCGGCAGCCCGGGCGCCAGTGCTGGCGGCAGCAAAGGCAGCATGTCTGGCACAATCCGGTTTCTGGCCTTTGCAAACGGCAGCAATGGCGCTTGGCGGCGCATTTTCGGAACCAACTGCCTTTTCGGTTGCGGTCTATTGGACAAGATACGGGCAGGGAGGGGTAAAGCCTCCCTCGCAAGGGGAATGACAGGCCATGTCAGGCACAAACAACACACGGTTCTACATTGGCGGCGCGTGGCATGATCGCGCGCACGCGCCGCGCATCGCGGTGGTTGATCCCTGGTCGGAAGCAATCTCGGGCCATGTCGCGGCAGGATCGGCTGAGGATGTGGATATGGCCGTCGCCGCCGCGCGGCAGGCATTTCCTGCCTATTCGGCAACCCCGGTGGCAGAGCGGATGGCCCTGCTGGGCCGGATCGCGGACTTGCTCGAACAGCGCGCCGAACTGTTTGCGCAGGCAATGGTCAGTGAAATGGGCGTCGCCATCAGCTTTGCCCGCGCGGCGCAAGTACCCTTTGGCATCGAACATGTGCGCGTGGCGATTGAGGTGCTGAAGACGTACCCTTTTCTGTCAGTTGACGGAGAAGTCGCCACTGCGAAAGAGGCCATCGGCGTCTGCGGGCTGATCACGCCGTGGAACTGGCCGCTCTATCAGTTGACCGCCAAGATCGCCCCGGCATTGGCGGCGGGCTGCACTATTGTCCTGAAACCCAGCGAGCTTTCCCCATACAGCGCGCTGCTGTTCGCCGAAGTCCTGCACGATGCGGGGGTGCCGCCCGGCGTGTTCAATATGGTTGGCGGTTCGGGCGAAGTGGTCGGCGCGGCGATGGCGGCGCACCCGGATATCGACATGATCTCTATCACCGGATCAACCCGCGCCGGGGTATTGGTGGCGCAGGCCGCCGCCGTTACCGTCAAGCGCGTGGTGCAGGAACTGGGGGGCAAGTCGCCGAACCTGTTTCTGGATGACGCCAATTTCGCGGAAGGCGTGGGCAAGGGCGTGCTCGCCGGGATGCGCAATGCGGGCCAATCGTGCAGCGCGCCAACCCGGATGCTGGTTCCCGTGGAGCGCCTTGCCGAGGTTGAGGAACTGGCCTTGGCCGCCGCCGCAGCGATCACCGTGGGCGACCCCCGCGATGAGGCGACGGTCATGGGGCCGATAGCGAACGCCGCGCAATATGCCCGTGTGCAGCAGATGATTGCCGCCGGGATGGACGAAGGCGCGCGGCTGATCTGCGGCGGGCCGGGGCTGCCACCGGGGCTGGACCACGGCTTTTTCGCGCAGCCGACGATCTTTTCCGGCGTCACGCCCGATATGCGGATCGCGCAGGAGGAAATCTTTGGCCCGGTGCTGGCGATCATGCCTTACCGCGACGAGGAAGATGCCATCGCCATCGCCAATGGCACGATCTACGGCCTTGGCGCGCACCTCCAGTCGGGGAACCGAGATCGGGCGCGGCGGGTCGCGGGCCGCATCCGTTCCGGCCAGGTCCATATCAACTATCCAGCGTGGAACGGCTTTGCCGCGTTCGGCGGCTACAAACGGTCAGGCAATGGCCGCGAATACGGCGTTCACGGGCTGGAAGAGTTTCTCGAAACGAAGTCCATCGTCGGATACTGAAAACGCGATACGGGAACAATGCCATGACTCTTGAAGACCTTGATACCCCCTGCCTAGTGCTGGATGCTGACCGCATGGAGCGCAATGTTGCGCGTCTGCGCGGGCGTCTGGCCGGACTGGGCGTGGGCCTGCGCCCGCATCTCAAGACCGGAAAGTCGGTTGATGTCGCGCGCAAGGTTATGGATTCGCCGCAAGGCCCGGCGACCGTCTCCACACTCAAGGAAGCGGACCAGTTCGCCGCATCGGGTGTGCGCGATCTGATCTATGCGGTGGGCATCGCCCCGTCGAAACTGCCGCACGTGCTGGCCTTGCGGGCCAAGGGCGTCGATCTGGTGGTCCTGCTCGATACCGTGGAGCAGGCAGAGGCTGTGGCGGCGGCATCCCGCGCCGCAGGAACCGCGATCCCCGCGCTGATCGAGATTGATTGCGACAGCCACCGCGCCGGCGTGCTGCCCGGCGATACCGAGCGGCTGGTCGCCATTGGCCGCGCGCTGGTGCAGGGCGGCGAACTGCGCGGCGTGCTGACCCATGCCGGGGGCAGCTATACCGCGCGCGGGGCAGACGCTTTGCAGCAATGTGCCGAGGAAGAACGCCAAGCTGTAGTCGATGCCGCCACCGCGCTGCGGCAGGCTGGCCTGCCTTGCCCGGTCGTCAGCGTCGGCTCCACGCCAACCGCGCACAACGCGCAAGACCTGAGCGGAGTGACCGAAGTGCGCGCCGGGGTGTTCGTGTTCTTCGACCTTGTCATGGCCGGGGTAGGCGTGTGCCAGATCGACGACATCGCGCTATCCGTGCTGGCCACCGTGATCGGGCACCAGCACGAAAAGGGCTGGATACTGATTGACGGGGGCTGGATGGCGATGTCTCAGGATCGCGGCACGGCCAAGCAGGAGGTCGCGCAAGGCTATGGCGTGGTCTGCGATGTGCATGGCCAGCCGTATCCGGACCTGATCCTGGGTGACGCCAATCAGGAACACGGCATCATCACCATCCGCCCCGACAGTGGCGGCGCCCTGCCAGACCTTGCCATCGGCGACCGGGTGCGCATCCTGCCCAACCACGCCTGTTCTACCGGAGCGCAGCATTCGGTCTATAACGTGGTGCGAGGTAGCGATCTTGCGGTCGAGGCGCAGTGGCCCCGGTTTGGAGGATGGTGATGGCAGACGGCTCCCTGCTTCAGGTAGTGACAGACCAAGCCCCGCGTGCTGCCGGGCACTATTCGCAAGGCATGGTTGCGGGCGGGCAGGTCTTCATATCCGGCCAGCTCCCAATCCGCCCCGACGGCGTTCCGCTGGACGATCAGAGCTTCGAAGGTCAGGCGCGGCAGGCGATAGCCAACATGCTGGCGATTCTGAAAGCGGCAGGCGGCTCTCCCGATCGGCTCGCGCGGGTGACCGCCTATATCGTCGGTGTGGAAAACTGGCCGCGCTTCAACGCGGTCTATGCCGAGATGCTGGGGGCCGCAAAGCCCGCCCGCACCGTGGTTCCAGTGCCTGAGCTGCACTATGGCTATCTGGTGGAAATCGACGCAATCGCGTTGCTCGTTCAGCCTTGAACCGCGCGATGCTTATGTTGCCGCATCGTTTTTTGCCAAAAACCGGTTCCCACTTTTTGGCGCGATGCTTTATCCTGCCAGCCGGTTGATCTCCCGCGCCATAGCCACATCGCGGGCGCTGACACCGCCGACGTCGTGCGTGGTAAGCCAGATGTCGAGGCGGTTATAGACGTTGCTCCACTCTGGATGGTGGTCGCTTTTTTCGGCGATCAGGGCGATCCGCGTCATCAGTGCGAAAGCTTCGGAGAAGTCGTCCAGCACAAAATTGCGCCGCAAGGCGGACCGGGCCGGGTCGTAATTCCAGCCGCTCAACTGGCCCAGTGCCTCGTCCCTGGCGGCTTCGGTGAGAAGGTCTGTCATCGTGATGCGTCCGGTCATTGCATAGGATGGCTCATTCCGCCCCGCCGTCATCAGGCGATCCAGCTCGGCTGCGACCGCATCGGCTTTCAGTATGCTACGGCTCAAATAATCACAAGTTAGGGCAGGGCCAAAGGCATGATGTGAAGCTGAGAATCCGCTCTCCACTGTCCCCGCGATCATTGCGGATTCGCAAAATGGCGGCTGGTCGATCTCGGGTTGATCCGATAGCTTTTTGCAAAGCGTGAAGGCTGTGGCCGTAAGTCTGGTCACCACCACAGGTTTCAGTTCGCAGCATTGAGCCGGAATGGGGGCAGAGAATACCATGACGCCAAGTCGTCGAAATGTTCTGGCGTTGCTGGCAACCAGCGCGCTGACAGCCATCAGTCCGATGGCTTTTGCCGCACCCAAGCCCGCACGCAAACAGAACTTCATCATCGTGCTGTGCGATGACATGGGTTACGGCGACATTGAACCAACCGGCGGGAAAACGATCCCCACGCCCAACCTTAATCGCATGGCGCGTGAAGGTATGGTGCTCACCGATTATTACGCGCCGGCGAATATCTGCACCCCATCGCGTGCTGGTCTGCTGACGGGGCGCTATCCGATCCGCACGGGCCTTGCCATCGGCGTTATCCTTGTGCCTGACAAACGGATGTTGCCGCTGTCGGAAACGACAATTCCCAAGGCACTGAAACCTGCGGGCTATGTGTCTGGCTTGTTTGGCAAGTGGCACCTTGGCCATCTGGGGCCAGACTGGCAGCCCACCAAGCACGGCTTCGACAAGTTTTTCGGCATTCCTTACAGCCACGACATGATGCCACTCACGCTGGTGACAGATAACAGCGCCGATGCAGAACCCAGTCATGAACCCCCTGTCATGGCGGACCTGCAACAGCGTTTTTACGATGCCGCCGAGAAGTTCATCGAGGATAATGCGGACAAGCCATTTTTCGTCGAACTGGCGCTGAGCGCGCCGCATCTCGCCAGCTACCCCAACGCCAAATACCGCGACCCGAAAATGCAGAGCGCTTATGGTGAGGTAGTCGAAGAGATTGACGCGATCATGGGGCGGCTGTTGGCGAAACTGAAAGCGCTCAAGCTTGACCGTGATACGATGGTGATCTTCACGTCAGACAATGGACCGTGGCACGAAGGGTCTACTGGCGGACTGCGCGACCGCAAGGGCGGAGCAGGCTTTGATGGTGGTTACCGCGTGCCCTGCATCGCCTGGCAGCCGGGAACGGTAGAGGCAGGCCGCCGCACGGATTCAATCGCAATGGGTATCGATTTCCTGCCCACTTTCTGCGCGATGGCCGGACTGCCGCGCCCGGTCGGCGTTGAGCTTGACGGGCAGGATATTTCCGCCGTTCTGAAACGTGGCGCCCCTTCGCCGCATGAGGCACTGTTGCTGTTCAATGAGACAGAGGTGGTTGCCGTGCGCACCCAGCGCTGGAAATATGTCACCCGGTCCTATTATCATGGCTATCTCATGCCGATTGATGGACCGGACTCCCCCCAACTCTATGACATGAAAGCCGATATTTCCGAAAGCTACAGCGCGGCCGAACGCAACCCCGAAGCCTTGGCGACGGTAAAACGCCTGATGGCCGACGCGCGGGCAAAATTCGGACCCTTGAAGGCTGCACAGCAACTGTTGATTCTGCCGGGCATGACCCTGCCTCCGGGTATGAATGGAGCCAGGCAGGATTGATCATCACGCTCAAGGGTCAGGACCTATTAACTGCACCTTCGAGGCGCTGGAATGGCGAACATATCGGGCCGAAAGGCGCGCGGCAAATACTGGTTGTATTTGCAAGTGCCTTTCGGTTCGAGATGGAAGCCATTCCAGCGTCCCGAAGGGATTTGATCAAAATGACCCAGCACTGCGTTGAATAGTCTTGAAATAGAACCACTATTCCTTCGCCTATCCGCCTTGCGCTGAGCCATTTTGATTCAAACCTCGAAGGTGCAGTTAATAGGTCCTGACTCTAGGTGTCCAGCATCGGTTATAGCTCCTCCACCGGAGAGTGGTAGCGGTCCGACTGACAGCCCCCCGGCGATTTCCGGATCGTCGTCCAGTTCCCCCATGACCCGATCGAACTCTGCGAGCAGATCCGGAACGAGCGCATTCCGCCGCTCCGGCCGGTTCAAGGCGACGATTGCGAAGCCTTCGTGGCGCTGTACGGTAATAAGCGATAGGTCAGACTTCATGGGCATTCTCCTATGAAGTGTGGGAACGGTTTCGCCACTGGTCAGGACCGATGAAGGGCGGATTTCATGTCGGCATTGCGGCTGTCCATGCGGTGCTCCAGCTCTGGATGAGTGAAGAGCCAGAATTCGTCGGTGCCAAGTGCATTGGCGGCCTGCCTTGCAACGACCTCTGGATCCAGGCCATTGCGGACCCATTCGGACATGGCGTTCATGGTAGAATTGTCCAGGGTTCGTAGGCTATCCGGTGTTCGCTCGGCATTTCCATCGATAATGTTCGTTCTGACCGGACCTGGCATGATGACCGAAACGCCTATCGGACGATCCGCCATTTCAGCACGGAGGGATTCGCACATACCTACGACCGCAGCCTTCGTCGCGATGTAAGTGGCCGCGCCCGCAGGTGGCGAAAAGATGGACATCGATGAGGTGGCCATGATGTGGCCGGGCTGTCCTGAGGCGATAATCCGCCGAGCGCCATTCGACAGGCCATAGAACGCTCCGTCGAGATTGACGGCCCGCGACCACTGCCAGAGGTCGGACGGCACCTCGCTCAAAGGCATGAGGGGCCCCGAAACGCCCGCGTTGCTGACCATCACCGCCAAAGGTCCATGTCGTGATTCAGCCGTGTCGAGTGCGGTGATCCAGTTGGCCTCGTCGCGAACGTCGAGTTGCACGGCAGAGGCGCCCTTGATGCCAGCCGCAACCCGCTCGACATCCGCAAGGTTTCGGCTGGCCAGTACGACCTGCAGGCCGCGCCTACCGAATTCTTCGGCGATCGCCTGGCCTATCCCGCTGGATGCTCCCGATACGAACGCTGTTTTTCCTTGGAATGGCTGCATCATCTGGCTCTCCTTCAAACTGCATCCTGACACCAATTTCGCTGAAGTCGGAGCATCTGGGCGCAAAAGACTTCTTGTCGATTAAGGTGTTTTGTATCCGGCGAGACCCGCCATTGCATATCGCGCAGTCAGCACTTCTGCCGATCAGAACGACGAGGGCCGAACCGTCAGCTTGAGCCATATTTCCCGGCCTCGCGACGTTGGCATCGAGTAGTCAGCGCGGACGCCAAAGGCGGTGCCGCTGCCGGTCGCCGGCGGCTGAGCGCCGGAATAGCCGAAGTGGCGGTCGGTCAGGTTGCGGCCGATGAGCGACACTTCGTAGCTGCCCGACTTCGGCCCGAAAGATACGGCCCCACGGCAAGGCTTGCCAGCTTGCGCTCCATTTTCATCGGTCATCCCCTCATTTCGCCGGTCAATTGCTCATAACCGATCGCATTTAACATGCTGATTCTAAGATAAAAAGGTGCCATGATGCAGGTGTCACGCAAGGTGCCAGGGAGGCCGTAGCCTGTTCGCTACGGCCTCCCTGGCCACTAAGCTGGCCCGCATCCGGATAAGCTCATTCTCAATTTAGTTATGGTCGATCCATTAATCGAAAATATATCCCGGTCAAGAGGAAATGAGCGAATTACCAAGAGGAAATATGCTAAAAACCCATCATTGGTATATCCAATTTGGCTCAGCGCAGTCCAGGCGGACGCAATGCGCTGCGCGGTCAGACGGATGGCCGCGGGTGGGGCGAGCCGGTAAATGGAACCGCTGAGCAAGACCCCTGCCCCGTTCCGGTATTTCTACTCGTTGCCCGAAGTGATCCGCTTGGGTGCTGTCAAACGTATGGCCGGGTGTGCACCGGATTGCTCGCCATGGCAGATAAGCCAGGCCCCGCTCCGATAAAAAGACCCCGGCAATGCCGGCAAGCAGGAGGTCGGACACTGGGCCGACAACCTGGTGGCCCGCTAAGCTGCCGGGCTCAAATCCGCTTGGCGGAAAGCGCTCAGGCCCCACTCTCTTCAGTCGTCAAACCGCGTGTCCGCTATGCTTTCGCCGCGAACCGGGCTGGGCCCACGCTCGGTAATTGTTGAAGACGAGGTCTCTACTTTTCTGCCACGTAAGCTCACGATCCTCACTTGAGCCTTATCGGCAGCCCTGCAGCGACAAACTGGACTTCATCTACTACCGCGGCGACTGCTTGGTTCACGCGGCCGGCATCATCTCTGAAACGGCGGGCCAAAGCGTTGTCCGGTACGATGCCCAGCCCAACCTCGTTAGCGACGAATATGATCGGTCCCGCACGAGCCGATATGGCGCGCCGCAGTGCCTCTGTCGCGGCCTCGATGTCTCGTTCGGTCAGCAAAAGGTTCGAGGTCCACAGGGTCAGGCAATCGACGAGCAGGAGGCAGCCTGGCCGGCTGTGTTCTTGGATGGCTGCGGGGAGCTCGATTCGCGCTTCTAAGGTCGACCAGCGCGGGCCACGATCCGACTGGTGGCAGGCTATGCGCTCGGCCATTTCGTCATCGAACGGCTCCGCGGTCGCGACGAAGACCAAGTCGAGGGCTGAGGCTTCGGCCCTTGCCTGCGCATAGCGGCTCTTTCCGGACCTCGCTCCACCAAGCACGAACAGGGAGGAGGTATCGGGCCGACTCGTGTTCATCATCCTGCGTCACCCGCCAAGGCAATCAGCCCATCGACATCAAGGTATTGCTCAAGGCCGTAAGCAATCTCGTCGAGAGCATTATCGACCGCCGTCTCATAATCCGTACCGCTTGCCGCCACATCGAGCCTCGCCAGGAGGGCAGCCCGCTGCGCGGCATCCGCCAGCACGCCGTGGACGTAAGTTCCCAGCACGTGGCCATCTTGGCTGGTGGCACCCTCGTCGCGGCCATCCGACAGAACCCCGAACGGGCGCCGCAAGCCTAGCCCAGTGGTCCGGCCCATGTGCATTTCGTAGCCGTGGAACGGGGCGCCAAGCGCCTCGCCGGTCACCATTTGCAAGACTTTGTCCGGCGTCAGCTCGGTCTCCACATCCAACAACCCCAGGCCAGCCGCTTCGCTCGGCGGGCCTTCGAGACCCCGAGGGTCGGTTACTCGCATTCCCAGCATCTGGTAGCCGCCGCATAACCCCAGAATCATGCCACCGCGCCGGTGGTGAGCGAGAATGTCGACGTCCCACCCCTGCTCACGGATCGTCGCAAGGTCTGCCAAGGTCGCTTTGGAACCGGGTATTACGATCAGCGCCGCGCTGGACGGGATCGGCTGGCCCGGCGGGACCATGACCAGTTCCACCTGCGGCTCAAGTTTGAGTGGGTCGAGGTCATCGAAGTTGGAAATGCGCGGCAAGATCGGACACGCCACGATGATCCGCCCGCCAGATCGTGGCGGCGGCCGTTCCAGACGCACGGCATCTTCGCTCGGCAAGCGGCTGGTCGCGGCCAGCCGCGGCACGAGGCCGAAACCCCGCCAGCCGCTCAACTCTTCGATCTGCCGGTAGCCGTCCGCGAACAGCGCCGGATCGCCGCGAAATTTGTTGATGATGAAGCCGCGGATCATCGCGGCATCGGCCGGATCGAGCACCACTTTCGTGCCGACGACGGCGGCGATCACGCCGCCGCGGTCGATGTCGCCAATCAGAACGACCGGAACCTGCGCCGCGCGCGCAAAACCCATGTTCGCGATATCGCCGACCCTGAGATTGATCTCTGCAGGAGAGCCTGCGCCCTCCACTACCACCACGTCGCACTGTGCTTGCAGCCGCGCGTAGCTCTCCAGAACTTCACCCAGCAGCGCGCCACGTCCAGCACGGAAGTTGGCGGAGCCTAGCGTGCCGCGAACTTTGCCGTGGACGATCAACTGTGAAGTTTGGTCCGCCTGGGGCTTCAACAAGACCGGATTCATATCCGTGTGCGCGGGTACTTTACACGCGAGTGCCTGTAATGCCTGCGCCCTGCCGATTTCACCGCCGTCGATGGTGACTGCTGCGTTGTTCGACATGTTCTGCGGCTTGAACGGCATCACCCGCAGACCGCGGTTGACGAGGGCGCGGCACAGGCCGGCGACCAACACCGATTTACCGACGTCCGAGCCGGTTCCCTGTAACATCAACGCGCCCATGCGAGACCTCCTGCAATGAGCCACAAGGCCAGGC
>JBDTUQ010000008.1:0-68264 GCA_040007615.1 Novosphingobium sp. | reverse complement strand
GAGATGGCCGAGTGATTGAGATGGCCGAGTGATTGAGATGGCCGAGTGATTGAGATGGCCGAGTGATTGAGAGGACTGCCTGCATGACTGCTGCCCCGAAGAATGGCACGCTGAAATTTCGCAATCGGGCGATCCCCGCCGCCATGCTGCTGGTGCTGGCGCTGTCCGGCTGCGGCATAATTGGCGGCAAGCACCGACCGACGACGCCCACAGTCGGCAACCGCGTGGCCATCCTGTCGCGCGTCGAATCGGGCGCGAAAGTCGATCCTGGCCTTGGCGCGATTGAAGTCGTGCTGCCGACTGCCGAAGTGAATGTCGATTGGCCGCAGGCGGGCAACACGCCCGGCAAAGCCTATGGCAACCTCGCGCTGTCAAGCGCGCCGGGTCGCATCTGGAGCCAGTCCATCGCTGGGTCCGGCCATCGCCAGCGGCTGGCGGCAGCGCCGGTGATCGGCGGCGGGCAGCTGTTCGTGATGGATACCGAAGGCGTCGTCCATGCTTATGACGCGGCGACCGGTGCGCAGCACTGGACCAAGGGGTTCCAGATCAAGGGCGACGGTTCCAGCTCGGTTTTCGGCGGCGGTGCCAGCTATGACAGCGGCCGCGTCTATATCACCACCGGCGTTGGCGAAGTCGCCGCGCTCGATGCCACTAACGGCAGCGAGCTGTGGAAGGCCAAGCCCGCAGGCCCGCTGCGTGGTTCGCCAACAATCGCCTTCGACGCCGTTTATGTGATGACGCAGGACAACCAGTTGCTGGCGCTGAACGCGGCTGACGGCAAGCAGCTGTGGAGCGAAAGCGCCTCTACGGGCCTTTCCGGCGTATTCGGCGTGGCTGCTCCGGCAGTGGCGCAGGGCACGGTCGTTGCCGGGTTCTCGACCGGCGAACTGGTCGCTTATCGCTATGAAAACGGCCGCACCTTGTGGTCTGATGCGCTGGCCCGCACTTCGCTTTCGACCACCGTTGGCGTGCTGACCGATATCGACGCCGATCCGATCATCGATCGCGGCCGGGTTTTTGCACTGGGGCAGGGTGGCCGTATGGCCGCTTATGAACTCGTCACCGGGCAGCGTATCTGGGAACTGAATCTGGCGGGTATCTCAACCCCGGCAATCGCGGGCGACTGGATTTTCACCCTGACCGACGATGCCAAGCTGCTGTGCATTGCGCGTACCAACGGCAAGGTGCGCTGGTCGACCCAGCTTGCCCTCTACCGCAACGTCAAGAAGAAGAAGGGCCCGATCTTCTGGACTGGCCCGGTTCTGGCAGGCAACCGCCTGTGGGTCGCCAACAGCGAAGGTCAGTTGATGTCGGCCAGCGTTACCGATGGTTCGGTGGCTGGCGTGACCAAGCTGGGCAAGCCAGTTACTTTGGCCCCGGTCGTTGCCAACAACGTGCTTTACGTGCTTGACGACGGCGGGAAGATCAACGCCTTCCGGTGATTTTGTAATCGGAATCGGACGAAACCTAAGTAGTCACGTCATCCCGGCGTAGGCCGGGACCCAGTCCGAGCAACAAACAAAAGACGCTACGCGGCCTTATGGTTTTGTGCTGGGTCCCGGCCTTCCGGCCAAAGGGGCCGGAAGTTTATCCAGAGCGAAGTCGATGGGCCGGGATGACGTGACTTTTGTAAGCCTGTCTTCAAAGCCCATTCCCGTTACCGCCGTTTTAACGCATCGCTGCTAGGCCGCGTGGATGAGCGCGAGCCTGCCCCCTGCCGATCTCCGGCCTGCCAGCGACGTTTCGAGCGCCGTTGGCTTGGTCGGGCTGTTGGGGCTGTCCGCATGGATCGCGGTGTGCCATTTCTGGCCTGCCCTTGCAGACACGTTCAATCTGCCCGGCCCGCGTGCGCGGCTGACCGGGCCGAACGCCGCGCTGACCGGGCTGGTTTTCGCCGCTCTGCCGATGGTCCTGTGGTCGGTGCTGGTCGACAAGGTCCACCGCCGTGCCTCTACCGGGATAGACTGGTCTGCCCCGCGCTCCGCCGCCAGCATGGCCGACGTGACCGTGACCAAGCTGGCCGGGCTATGGGCGACATGGGCGGTGATAGGCTTTCTCTACTGCGTCGCGCGCTGGTACTGGCAGGGGCCGTACCTGATCGCCATGCACGTGCTGGCGGGCGCGGCAGTGCCTCTGTTCGTGCTGTCGATCCCATATGTCGCTTGGCTCGACCGGGTATTGGTCAACCCCCGCGATCCCTGCTGGCACTTCGGCGCGTGGCTGATCGGGCGCGAGGCGGCGGACCGCGCTCAGGTGTGGATGCACTTGCGCGCCTGGGCGGTGAAGGGGTTTTTCACCGCCTTCATGGTTTCCATCGTCCCGCCGGGGTTTGCGGACCTTGTCGGGCGCGATTGGTCGGGCATGTGGGCCGATCCGGTGAGTGTAACCAATCTGCTGGTGCTGATGATGTTCGTGGTCGACGAACAGATCGGCACGGTCGGCTATATCCTTACCGTCAAGCCGCTGGATGCGCAGATCCGCTCGGCCAATCCGCATCTGGCGGGCTGGCTGGCGGCGCTGATGTGCTATCCTCCATTTCAGTTGATGCAGGGCGGCGGGCCGCTGTTCTATCAGGCGGGCACCGCCGACTGGGCGTGGTGGATGCAGGGTAGCCACGCGCTGTTGTGGCTTTGGGCGGGGCTTATGGTCATGCTGACCGGGGCTTATGCCTGGGCTACAGTAGCCTTCGGCCTGCGCTTTTCCAACCTGACCTATCGCGGCGTGCTGACGAACGGCCCCTATCGGTTCACCCGCCACCCGGCCTATCTGGCGAAAAACCTGTTCTGGTGGCTCAGCACGCTGCCATTCCTCGTCACCACGCATTCGCTGACCGACGCGGTGCGCAATACCGTCTGCCTTGCGGGGGTGAGCGCGATATACTTCTGGCGCGCGAAAACCGAGGAGCGCCACTTGCTGGCCGAGGACGCGAAATACCGCGAATACCACGCCTGGATGGAACGCGGGCCAACGATTACCCGCGCGCTATCCCGCTTGGCTACCCGCGCCGCGCCCCGGCGACCGGAGCTGCAACCGGCTGGTTAATTTCAGTAATGGCCCTCATAAATCCGGCTGAGATCGCCGCCCCATTCGCCATGATATTTGTCCAGCAGCACTTGCGCCGGGACTTTGCCGGTGGCGACGATGTGGTCCAGCGGATCAAGGTAGCGAGTCTCATCTTCACCAGCCGCGTTTACCATCGCCCGTGCCTTCAGCCCCGCGCGTGAGATTGCCAGCACCTCAGCGGCAATGTCGCGCAAGGTTCCGCCGCCCGGCAGCGGCGCATCCAGCGCCAGCTTCGGCACCGCGCTGCGCAGCGCCTCGCGCCCGGCCATGTCCCAATCCTTGACCACATCCCAGGCCGCATCGAGCGCCGTCTGGTCATAAAGCAGGCCTACCCAGAACGCAGGCAGGGCGCTGATTTGCTCAGCCGATCCGCCATCTGCCCCGCGCATTTCGAGAAAGCTTTTCAGCCGCACTTCCGGAAAGGCAGTGGAAAGGTGATCGGTCCAGTCCGAAACGCTCGGCAATTCGCCCGGCAGCGCAGGCAGCTTTCCGGCGAGAAAATCGCGGAAACTCTGGCCCGAAGCATCGATATATTTGCCGTCGCGGTAAACGAAATACATCGGCACATCGAGCATGAATTCGACGTATCGCTGATAGCCAAAGCCCTCGTCGAACACGAAGGGCAACATGCCGGTGCGCGCAGGATCGGTGTCTGACCAGATGTGGCTGCGGTAGGAAAGCATGCCGTTGGGCTTGCCTTCGGTGAACGGAGAGTTGGCGAATAAGGCGGTCGCCAGCGGCTGCAATGCCAGTGACACGCGGAACTTCTGCGCCATGTCTGCCTCGCTCGAATAGTCGAGGTTAGTCTGGATGGTGCATGTGCGCAGCATCATGTCGAGGCCCATGCTGCCAACGCGCGGCATGTGGCGCAGCATGATGGCATAGCGGCCCTTGGGCATCACCGGCAGCTCGTCACGCCGCTTGTCAGGCCACATGCCAAGGCCCAGATAGCCAAGGCCGAACTGGTCGCCGATCTGCTTGACCTGATCCAGATGGCGGGCGGTTTCGGCGCTGGTCTGGTGCAGGTTTTCCAGCGGCGCACCGGAAAGTTCAAGCTGGCCCGCCGGTTCCAGACTGATCGCACCGTCCGGCCCGGTCATGGCGATGACCCTACCTTGACCATTTGGGCCGCCTTCTTCTACCGGGGTCCAGCCAAACGGCTGCATGGCCATGAGCACATCGTGGATGCCGCCGGGTTCGTCATAAGAAGGAGCGTGGTGGTCGCCCAGCGCATAGACCAGCTTTTCGTGTTCAGTCCCGATACGCCACGCGGCCCTCGGTTTCTCACCTTTGGCCATTGGCGCGATCATCTGGTCGATGCTCTCGATCACCAGTTCGTTGGGGTCTGAATCCTGACGTGTGCTCATGCAGAGCCGTTAGGTGACGCCGGATTGTTACGCCACAATTATTTCCAGTCGCCCGCTAAGCCCATCCACAGCGCACAGCCCGCAAAGACTGCGGTTTCGCCGCGCAGGATGCGGGGGCCGAGCGAGATGGGCCGCGCGGCGGGGAGCGCGCGGATGGCGGCGCGCTCGGCATCGTCAAAACCGCCTTCCGGGCCGGTGAGCAAGGCTGCCGGGCCAGTGTTTGCAGCAAATGCCGGGGCTGCCGGATCGCCGCCGTTCTCGTCGGCAAAGAACAGCGCCCGCGCGCTGTCCCAGTCGCGCAGCATGGCCTCCAGCTTCACCGGCGCGGCAAGCTGCGGCAGCGCGGTGCGGGCGCATTGTTCGGCGGCCTCGGTCAGGATCGCCAGCGCGCGGTCAAGGTTCAGGCTATCCGCCACGCAGCGCCGGGTAATCACCGGCTGGATTCGCCGGACGCCCAGTTCGCAGGCCTTTTCCAGCACCAGATCAAAGTTGGGTTTTTTCAGCAGCGCGGCGCAGAGCGTGAAATCGGGCACTTGTTCGCGCGCACGCATGCAGGTTTGAGGCAGCAGCACGACCTCACGCTTGTCGGCGCTGGCCACCCGCGCCAGCCACTCCCCCGTCTGATCATCGCACAGCACCACCGCGTCGCCAGCGGCCACACGCATTACCCGCGACAAGTAGTGGGCCTGTGGTCCGGAGAGCGAGAGCGCCGCACCCTCAGCTATGGTTTCGGGGACGAACAGGCGCGGGGCGCTTTTCGGGGGCCAGGCGGGTATTTTGGGCATGGGCTGGCTCTAGCCGATTGCCCGGCACGCCGCTATGCCCGCGTCATGGCAGCCAAGGAAACCACCGCGCAGATCGTCCCCGACAGCCAGCATCGCGGGCTGGTCGCGCGGCTGCCGCAGCCGTGGCGCGATTTCGCGCAGCTTGCCCGTTTTGACCGGCCGATCGGCTGGTGGCTGCTATTCTGGCCCGGCGCGTGGGCGGTGCTGCTGGCTGGCGGAGAACAAAGCTGGGGGCTGATCGTCTGGCTGCTGGTCGGGTCCATCGCCATGCGCGGCGCGGGATGCGTCTATAACGACATCGTCGACGCCGACCTTGATCGCAAAGTCGCGCGCACCGCCGTCCGGCCCGTAGCCAGCGGACGGACGAGCGCCAAAGCGGCGTGGGCGTGGCTGCTGGCGCTGTGCGGTGTGGGCCTCATCGTGTTGTTGCAATTGCCGCGTCAGGCCCAGATCGTTGCGCTCGGCTGCCTGCTGCCGGTCGCCGCTTATCCGTTCATGAAGCGGGTGACGTGGTGGCCGCAGGCGTGGCTGGGGGTGGTGTTCAGCTGGGCCGCCCCGGTCGGCTGGACAGCAATGCGCAGCGACCACCTGAGCGTTCTGGCGGCGCTTTATGCAGGGGCGATCTGCTGGGTGATCGGTTATGACACGATCTACGCCCTGCAAGACCGTGAGGACGACGCGCTGGTCGGCATCCGCTCCAGCGCGCTGGCGATGGGCAGGCATGTGCGCAGCGGTGTGACAGGGTTTTACATGGCGGCAGTGGCGCTGTGGGCGTGGGCGTTCTGGCAATTGCGGCCCGATGCTCTGGGGCTGCTGGCGCTGATGCCGATGGCACTGCACCTTGGCTGGCAGGTTCTGACCCTGAACACAGTCGACGCGGACAATCCGCTGGCCCGGTTCCGGTCCAATCGCTTTGCCGGACTACTGATGGCGCTGGCCTGCTGGGTGGTGGGGAATGCGTGAGGGGCTATAGGCCTAACGCTTTGCGCAGTTCGGCATTGATCCGCGATTGCCAGCCCTTGCCGGTTGCGCGAAATTTTTCGAGCACTTCCGGATCAAGGCGCAGGGTTACCTGCTTCTTGGGGTTTTCGCTGACGGGGCGGCCAATGGATTTGAGAGTGCCGGACGCTGGCCGAAGTAACTGAGTTCCCTTATAAATTGCGGCCGCGCGAAACATCTCTTCAGTCCAGACGACGTCATCGTCATCCGGGTCAGTCCAGGTTTCGGAAATGGATTTGGTGTTCCTGTTCATGGGCATGTCTCATGGTAATAATGCGGCGTTTGCCATTGCGAGGTGTCCAAACCAGCGAAACGCGCCGACCGTGCAGGAAACCCCATACGCGGTAACGATCTTCGCCGTAATCCCGACGATTGTCCTCAATCTCAAAATGCTCTTCGGCGAAGACGAGATCGGCTTCAGCAAGGTCTATGCCTCGTTCGGCCAATATCTTGAGCCGCTTATCTTCATCAAATTCAATTTTCACGCCCGCACTCCGAAACAGTCAATGCCTGATCCGGCGTAAAACGCTGGCGTGCGGCGTGTCACCGCCGTCAGTTAAAGTAACTACAAAAACCACAAAGTCAACCCTCACTCAGCCGCCAGCAATTGCTCGGCCCCGCCAAGGTCGACGCTGACCAGTCGCGATACGCCTTGTTCCACCATCGTCACACCGAACAGGCGGTGCATCCGGCTCATGGTGACGGCGTTGTGGGTGACGATCAGATAGCGGGTGCGGGTTTCGCCGACCATCGCGTCAAGCAGGTCGCAGAAGCGTTCGATGTTGGCGTCGTCGAGCGGCGCATCGACTTCATCCAGCACGCAGATCGGCGCGGGGTTGGTGAGGAACAGGCCAAAGATCAGCGCCACCGCCGTCAGCGCCTGTTCGCCGCCCGATAGCAAAGTGAGCGATTGCAGGCGCTTGCCCGGCGGCTGGGCATAGATTTCGAGGCCCGCTTCCAGCGGATCGTCTGAATCGACCAACGCCAAGTGCGCCTGCCCACCTTGAAAGAGGCGGCTGAACAAGGTGCGGAAATGGCCGTCCACAGCCTCAAAAGCGGCGCGCAACCGTTCGCGGCCTTCGCGGTTGAGGTTGCCGATGGAGCCGCGCAGGCGGTGGACGGCCTCGGTCAATTCCGCCTGTTCGGCCAGACTGGCGCCGTGCTTTGTCTCGGCGGCGGTGAGTTCTTCGGCGGCGACAAGGTTGACCGGACCGATGCGTTCGCGTTCGGCCACCAGCCGGTCCATCGCGGCCGATTCCTCGCCCGCGCCCGCGACTTCGGCAGAGGCGAAGGCAAAGCGTTCGGGCAGCAGCGGCGGCGGGCATTGAAAGCGTTCGCCCGAGATGCGGCCCATTTCGGCGCGGCGTTCTTCCTCGTTCTCAGCGCGGGCGGCGGCACCGGCGCGCGATTCACGGGCAGAGGCCAGCGCCTCGTTAGCAGCGGCAAAGGCGGCGTCGGCCAGCCGCGCGGCTTCGGTGGCGGTCTGCACAGCGGCCTCTGCTGCGGCAAGGTCGGCAGCGATGCGGTGGCGGATCGCCTCTGCGCCCTCAATCTCGCGGATCAGCGCCGGGGGCTTGGCGGCGATTACGGCGCGCTCCTGCTCGATCTCGTCAAAGCGGCGGCCCATTTCGGCCAGACGGCGCGCGGCATCCCCGGCGCGGGCCTGCCAGTTTCGGGCATCGGCGCGCCGGGCAGCGGTGCGTTCGCGGCTGACGGCGAGCGCCTGATCATGCGCCGCAAGCGCAGCGGTGGCGGCCTGCATGGCGGCGCGGGCTGACTGATGGCGGGCCTGTGCAGCGGCCAGCGCGGCGCGGCCAGCCTCTGGATCGGGTAACTTTGCACGGCGTTGCTCCGCCCCGGCAATCTCTGCCTCACTCTCGCGCCGCTGATCGGCAAGGGCGGCTGCGGCGCGGTCCAGCTCCTCGCGCCGCGCTGCCAGCCGGGCCAGTGCGCCCTCGGCGGCATCGAGCGCACGCAGGGCGCCGCGTTCCTCTTCGGCAGCGGCGGCAATGGTGCGGTCCTGCGCGACGAGAGCGGCCTGAAGCTGCGCCAGTTCTGCACTGGCCGCTGCCTGCGCGGCTTCTGCGGCGGTGACCGCCTGGCGCAACGGCGGCAATTCACCTTCCAACGCCGCAAAGCGGTTCTCCGCCTCCAGCCGTGCAGCCTCCGCCGCCCCTTCGCCGCGTGCGACAAAGCCATCCCAGCGGCGCAAGTGCCCGGCTCGCGTGACCAGCCATTCGCCGGGAGCAAGCCTGCGGCCATCATCTTCGGCGCTGAAATGAACGAGTGCCAGCCGCGCGGAGAGCTGGGGCGGGCAGGCCGTGACATAGGCGGCCAGACTGTCAGCCACCGCAGCGGGAGCCTCCGCCCCGGTCCAGAAGCGGCCTTCCTCGCCCGCCGGAGCCGCGCCCAGTCCAGCCCTGGCATCGCGCCCCAGTACGGCGGCGAGCGCGCGTTCATAGCCGGGTGCGACGCGCACAGAATCGAGCGCCACCGGAAGGCCGTGCTTGCCCGCCGCCTGCTTCGCCCGGGCATCGCGGTCGCGCTGGAGGGCGGTATATTCGCGTTCAATCCCGGCGAGTTCGGCGCGCGACGTGGCCAGCGTGCTGGCGGCATCATCGCGCGCGGTCTGCAGATCGGCTTTGCGCGCCTGCATGGTTTCCTGTGCCGAGCGGCTTGCCCCCAGTGTCTGTTCCGCTGACACCAGCCGCGCCTTCGCCGCCGTGACTGCCGCCTGCCCGTCGCCTTCGCGGGACAGCGCCGCCAGCTGATCGCCATGCCGGGCCATGTCGGCATCCAGCCGCGCGGTTCTGGCTCGGGCGCTCGCCAATTCGGCATCGGCAACCCGCCATTCCGCCTCGACCCCGGCCTGAGCGGCGGTGGCCTGCGCCAGCGCCAGTTCGGCGGTCCGCGCGGCGCGGTCGGCGTTTTCTAGGTCCATCGCGCGGGCGGGACGGGCTGCTTCCGCCTCTGCCAAAGCGACTTCGCCATCTGCCAGTTCCTGTTCCAGCCGGGCGAGCGCCTGCGCGGCCTCTGTCGTCATGCGGTCGGCATCGCCGCGATCCTGTTCCAGCCGGGTGCGCTGGCGATCAAGATCAGCCAGACGGTCTTGCGCGGCTTCAAGCTGGCTGGTCAGCGTCGCCAGCCGGTGGCCATGCGCGGTGGCATCGTCGCGCCGGTCGGCCAGTTCATCGCGCACTTCTGCCAGTCTTTGCGCGCCCGCCGCCTGATCGTGGGTGGCGGTCTGCATGGCGCCTTGCGCGGCGGCGACGCGGGCCTCTGCCCCTTGCGCCTCTGCCCGCGCGGCCTCGGCAGCGGCGGCGGCATCGCGCCAGCGGGCAAACACCAGCCGCGCCTCTGCCAGCCTGATCTTGTCGGACACCGCGATATAGCGTTCGGCGGCGCGGGCCTGACGGCGCAGCGCGGCAATCTGCTGGTCAAGCCCGGCAGCAAGGTCTTCCAGCCGCGCAAGGTTCGCTTCGGTGGCGCGCAGTTTCTGTTCAGCATCCTTGCGCCGCACGTGCAGCCCGGCGATGCCAGCGGCTTCCTCAAGCATCTGCCGCCGCTCTGCTGGTTTTGCCGCGATGACTGAGGCTATGCGGCCCTGGCTGACCAATGCTGGCGAGTGCGCCCCGGTGGCGGCATCGGCAAACACCAGCGCCACGTCCTTTGCCCGCACATCGCGGCCATTGACGCGGTAGGCGCTGCCTGCGCCGCGCTCTATCCGGCGGACGACTTCCAGATCATCGCCATCGGCGGTGCTGGCGTTCAGCACCACTTCGGCAAAATCGCGCGACGGGCGGGTGCTGGTGCCCGCGAAGATCACGTCCTCCATGCCGCCGCTGCGCATGGATTTGGGCGAGCTTTCGCCCATGACCCAGCGGATCGCCTCAAGCAGGTTGGATTTGCCGCAGCCGTTGGGGCCGACAACCCCGGTCAAGCCGGGTTCGATGCGCAGTTCGGACGGCTCGACAAAGCTTTTGAAGCCGCTGAGTTTCAGCCGCTTGATCTGCATTGCCGCGCCCGCCCCCGAACCGCGCCCTCCCGGCTAGCGCGCGCCAGCGCGTTGCAAGGCGGCGCTGAGTTCATCCCAGGTATTGCCAGGCATCTTGCTGCCGTTGATGAACATTGTCGGCGTGGAATCGATCCCGGCAGCGCCATAAGTTTCGGCATTTTTGGCAACCTGGGTGGCCTTGGCGAAATCGGCCAGGCACTTGTGCGCCTGATCGACCGAAATGCCGCGCTGGGCGAAGAACGCGGTCAGCCCCTGCACATCGGCAGCGGCGACGAAACGCTGGTTGTCAGGCAGGGACATGGCCTTTTCCGCCTGCTCGCCAGCAGCCTGCGCCTTGTTCAGCAGGTCGTCCTGATTGGCATAGATCTGCTCAACCAGCGGGAAGAACGCCTCCTTCCCGCTGCATCCGGCCAGCAGGGTCAGGGGCACGTCGATGCCGTGGATGACAAAGCTGCGATATTCGAAGCTGACCCGGCCACTTGCAACATAAGTGCCGACCAGTGCCTGGAAGCCGTCTTTCGCCAGTTTGGCGCAGTGCGGGCAAGACAGCGATCCGTATTCGATCAGTTTGATCGGCGCATTGGGGTTGCCCATCAGATAGCCGCCATCGGGTGTAGTGCTGATAAGGTCGGACCAGGCCTTGCCAGCGGGCGGCGCGACATTGGCCACCGGCGGCGCGGTAACATCAGGCGCAGCGGCGGGCGCGTCCTTCTTGCAGGCTGCGACGCCCAGCGCGAGCGGGAGTAGCGCGGCGGCGAAGATCAGACGGGTGCGGGCCATCGGGCAATCCTTTCAGAATTCAGCGGCAAAAAGCTAGCGCAGCACGGGCGGCGCGGGAAGTGTGGGCAGGGTAAATGCGGAACATCTCCACAGTTGCGGGCGGGTCAGTTCACATCCGGGCGCGCAATTGCGGCTCCAGCATTCGCCAGTCATGCGTCCCGGCAAGAACCACATCGTTGATCGCAAAGCTGGGGGTGGAATTGATGCCCATCCTTTCGGCATCGGCGGTTTGCAGGGCGAGCCGCTTGGCGAGGGTTTCATCGGCCAGGCAGCGATCGAGCATGGGGCGGCTATAGCCGCGCTGCTCCATTACTTGGTATAAATGAAAATCGGTGGCGATGGCCCGCCTCCGTGAGGGCAGGTCGCCGTTGACCCAGCGGGCGCGCTGGGCGTCGCTGGCGGTGTTCATCGATGACAGCCACTTGGTCTGGCTGCGCATGAACGCGGCGTGGTTCATGAAGAATTTGCCCGCCGGGCCGCAATTTGTCAGCTGAGCAACCGTGGCGTCGACAGGATCACGCATGATATGGCGCACTTCGATGCGCAGCTTGCCGGGGGCAACCCACGCCAGCCGCATCGCGCCTTCGCCCTCGACATCGAAATGGGCGCAGTGGGGGCAAGTATAGCTGACATATTCGGTCAGCTTCAGCGCGGCTTGCGGATTGCCGATGATGTGCGTTCCATCCGCCGTGGTGACGATGGTAGCGTTCCAGTCGCCGCGCGCGGGCGCAGATTTGGGCGGAGAGGCCGCCAGCGAAAACAGCGCGGCCAGGGCCAGAATTGCAGTGCGTTTCAGGTTCATCGGTTCAGGTTCCATCCCTGCTTTGGGAATCAAGACTTCGGGCCAGCGATTCAAGCACGGTGCGCAGTTCGCTGTCACCGATGTCGCGCAGCGAATCGCCCAGTTCCATCGGGATCGGGCGCAAGCTGGGCGGCGCGGCGCGCTTTTCGGTGCTGGCGGGCGGCTTGACCGTGCCTTGGCGCAGTTTGACCCGCGCGACTGCCTTGTAGCCGAAAAAGCGGTTCACCCGGTCGATTATTTCAGGGATCACGTGCTGGATCATCGGCGCGTGGGCGGGGGTGACGACCAGTTCCAGAATGCCGTCCATCTTCTCGCCCGGCGGAAAGCGGATAACTTCGGGCGCGCAGACGCGGGCGTGGCGGAGGCCGACGATTTCCGGCCAGCGGGTGACGACGCTGGACTGGACGAAACCAAAGCGGCGAAAGGCGGTGCGGCCAATTTCCGGCATCAGATCGGCAATCGCGCGCGCCTGTCCGCCGCGCGGGCGTTCGAACCGGCGCGGCTGCTGGGCATCGTCCCCGGCCTTTTTGCGGGCGGGCGGCTTTGTCGGTGGTCGGTCCCGTTCCATTGCGCTTCTGCCCATGCCATAGCGGCGGCGTGGCTGCCAGTGTCGATCAGGAAAACACCGAAGGTAATTGCGCCCGCCCGGCGGGTAAGCTGCTGGGCTGGTACGACACCCACGCCCGCGTGCTGCCGTGGCGCGCGCCGCCGGGAACCCCGCGGCCGGAGCCGTATCGCGTGTGGCTGGCAGAGGTCATGCTCCAGCAGACTACTACCGCCGCCGTCGCCCCCTATTTCGCGCGCTTCACCGAACGCTGGCCGAGTGTTGAGGCGCTGGCTGCGGCGGACGAGGGCGAGGTTATGGCGGCCTGGGCAGGGCTGGGATACTATGCCCGCGCCCGCAACCTGATCGCCTGCGCGCGCGCGGTTGCCGCGCTGGGCGGCAGGTTTCCCGCGACTGAGGCAGAACTTCGCGGCCTGCCGGGGCTGGGCGCCTATACCGCCGCCGCCGTCGCCGCGATTGCCTTTGGCCAGCGCGCGGTGGTGATCGACGCCAATGTCGAGCGCGTTGTCGCCCGGCTGTTCGCCATTGCCGAGCCGCTGCCGCGCGCGCGCGGGGCGATCCGCGCTGCGACCGACGGGATCACACCAGACATGCGATCTGGCGATTTTGCCCAGGCGATGATGGACCTTGGCGCGACCATCTGCACCAGCCGCTCGCCGCGTTGCGCCATCTGCCCGCTGGCTCTGGAATGCCAAGGCCGCGCAAGTGGAGAGCCTGAGCGCCTGCCGGTCAAGGCGGCCAAAGCGGCCCGTCCGGCGCGCAAGGGGCGCGCTTACTGGATCGAACGGGACGGTGCGGTGTGGCTTGTGCGAAGGCCCGCCAAGGGTATGCTGGGCGGGATGCTGGCGCTGCCCGACGATAGCTGGTCCGCCCGCAGCGATGGTAATGGCAACGCGCCGCTTTCCGGAGAATGGCGAGTTACAGGCGCGGTTGTCCACGTATTCACGCATTTTTCGCTGGAATTACAGGTCATGCTGTATTCCGGCGGGGATTGGGATAGTCTGGATGCGGCGCGCGGGGAATGGTGGCCGATCGCACGTCTGGGCGAAGCGGGCCTGCCCACCCTGTTCGCCAAAGCGGCGCAGCGGGCGATGGCCGAGCGCGAATGATTGGGGAGAACAACGGGGTGACCAGAATGGCAATCGCTTTTACCGGCAGTCTGATCGACCGTGCGGACCACGTGCGCGGCGATCCGGAGGCGCTGGGGGCGCTGTTCAATCACCGCGCCAGGCTGTTGCGCATGAACGGGCTAGACCCCGTAATGACAGACGAAGGCGCGCTCACCTGGGGATCGCTGGCCGATGCCGATCCTGCCTCGGAACTGGTGTTTCTGGGGCTGAGCGACGGGCGCGGCTGTTTTGCCGAAGTTCCGGCCCACGGGGCGGGGAGCATGGCCCCGCCGTCACCCGGTACCCGCGCAGCAATGATGCTGCTTCCGGCACAGGAACTTGCCGCCTATGGCACAGCGCGGGCGCTGGTTTCCTGGCACGCCCGCCACCGCTTTTGCGCTCGGTGCGGTAGCGCAACGGTGCTGGCCAAGGGCGGCTGGCAGCGCAGTTGCAGCAGCGAGACTTGCCGCGCCGAACACTTCCCCCGCACTGATCCCGTGACGATCATGATCGTCGAGCACGCAGGCAGCCTGCTGCTTGGCCGCCAGCCGCGCTTTGCCCCGCGCTCATTTTCCGCCCTCGCCGGGTTTGTCGAACCGGGGGAGAGCATAGAAGAAGCGGTGCTGCGCGAAGTGTTTGAGGAGGCCGGGGTGCGCGCGCGCGATGTCTGCTATGTCGCCAGCCAGCCGTGGCCGTTCCCTTCATCGCTGATGATCGGCTGCCACGCCTTTGCCGATGATCCGGCCATCGTGATCGACAAGACCGAGCTGGAAGACGCGCGCTGGTTCAGCCGGGCTGAAGTACAGGCGGCGCTGGATGGTGCGCCGGACGCGCCTTTTGTTGTGCCGCCGCCCACCGCGATTGCCCACCAGTTGGTGAAGTGGTGGCTGGCGCGGGGGTGAATATGCTGGTGTGGTAATGCTGACCGCCGGGGTATAGGTGCGGCGGTACAAATTCAGACAATTCAGGCAGACGCATGGCCCGCAAGCACTCCAAACGTGATCCCTATAGCCATCTGGAAATCGAGGATGAGGCTCCCGAGGTGGTGCCGCCCTGCTGGCTTTGTGGGCGGCCCACTGGCAAGACCGTTGTCTGGCACCATCCCGTGCCCAAAAGCCGGGGCGGGCGTGATGTTGTGCCCATGCACCCGATTTGTCAGCAAACGCTGATCGCCAATTTCACCAATTCCGAATTGCAGCGTCATGGGATGGATGTGCAGGGCCTGCTGGATAACCCCGCCGTGCGTAAATTTGTCGATTGGGTGGCGAACAAAGACCCCGATTTCAACGCAACCACGGCCAAGAAGCAACGCTAAACCAGCCCCAGTTTTGCCAGTTCACCCGCCAGCCGCCCCGGCATAACCTCGCCCATGTCTTCACCCGCGCCCAGATCGCGGGGGGCGTCTTCGTCTGACAGGTATCGCCAGCCCTGGTGGGCGCGTTTGGGTTTTGGGTAGACGTCGATCAACGCACTGCCGATGACGATATGCGTTTTGCCGTCGTCCGCCTCCTCAAACCGCAGGATCGGGGAGCGGGCGATAAGCTGGTGTTTGTAGATCCAGAACAGCGAGCCGCCGTTCAGGATCTCGGCATGGCGCTTGGGCAGGTATCGCGTGGTCAGCCGGGCTTCATCCCCGCGCGCCGCGAACCATGCGTGGAATTCCTCCACCGACTGCGCGCCATAGGCCACTTTGGTCAGGTGTAGCGGCCCGTGCGTATCAGACATCGGGTTAACCCCCGATTCCCGCCAGTTGCGCCAGCCCCAGAAAGCTGAGGAAGCCCATGCAATCGGTACACATGGTCACGAACACGGCGGATGATGTTGCCGGATCGATATTGAACCGGTCAAGCGTGACGGGGACGAACACGCCCGCAAGGCCAGCGACCATGTTGTTGATCAGGATCGCACAGCCGAACACCAGCGCCAGGGGCACGCTGTGCCAGATGAGGAACGCACCCAGCCCGATCAGCAAGCCGAGCGAGACGCCGTTGGCCACGGCAATGCGAAACTCGCGGCCAATCACGCGCGCGGTGTTGGAACTGGTCAACTGGTTGGTGGCAATCGCGCGCACCACCACGGCCAAAGTCTGGGTGCCGGCATTGCCGCCCATGCCGGTTACGATGCCCATCAGCGTCGCCAGCACGGCATAGCGGGCAATTTCTGCATCGAACTGGCTGACGATCGTGGCGGCCAGCATGGCAGTCGGCAGGTTGACGAACAGCCACAAGACGCGGGTGCGGAAGGTCAGGTGGAGCGGCTCGTTAATGTCGCCGTCGCCCGCGCCAGATAGCCGCAGCGCATCCTCGCCAGCTTCTTCCTGAATGATGTGGACGACGTCATCAACGGTGATCTGGCCGACCAGCCGCCCTGATTCGTCCACCACGGCGGCGGAAATCAGCGCGTATTTCTGGAACCGCAGCGCGACTTCTTCCTGATCCATATCGACCGGGATCAGCGTCTGATCGCGCTGCATCACATCTGTCAGGGCGATGTCGCGCGGGGTGCGCAGTATCCAGCTGAGCGCGCAACTGCCAAGCGGATGATGGCGCGCATCAACGATGAACACTTCCCAGAATTCGGTCGCAAGCTGCTGATTATCGCGCAAATAGTCGATCAACCCGCCCACGGTCATATGTTCTGGCACCGCGATGAAGTCGCGGCTCATCAGGCGGCCAGCGGTTTCTTCCGGGAAAGACAGCGCCGATTCGATGGCGGCGCGGTCTTCCGGCTCCATCTCGGCGAGAACGGCCTCACGGTCGTCGTCGTCGAGATCCTCGATCATGGCGACGGCGTCGTCGGTATCAAGCTGTTCGGCGATGTCGGCGACGGTTTCGGCGGGCAGCGCCTCAACCAGCAATTCGCGCACCCAGTCGTTCAGCTCCGCGATCACGTCGGCGCTCATCAGGTCGGTGATGGCGCGGGCGAGAAGCGGGCGCTCATCCGCGTGGAGCAGTTCGAACAAGTCGGCGATGTCAGCCGGGTGGAGCGGCTCTACCAGGTCATAGACCCGGCCCTGCTCGTTATCCTCCAGCGCATCGCGCACCTTGCGGACGAAATCTGACTTCAGGCGGTTTTCGTCGTCCAGGCTTTCACTGACCCGCGCCGGTTCGCGGTGCTCTGCATCGGGCGCAAGTTCGTCCATCGCCGCGTTGGTGGCGCTATGCAGCAGGTCGGGATCGAGTTGCTCGGACGACATGGAAAGCGGTCTAGGGCCGACTTTCGCAATTGCAACAGCGCGCTGCTGCCAAGGGGTGACATTCGCGGGTGCGGCCCTATATCAGCGACAAATTCTCGAGGAGTGCTCCCCATGTCTGATGAATATCTTACCCTTACGCTCGATACCGGCGCCGCAGAAACCAGCGACGTCAAGATCAAGCTGCGCCCTGATCTCGCCCCCGGCCATGTCGAGCGGATCAAGGAACTGGCCAGCGAAGGTTTCTACGATGGTGTCAAGTTCCACCGCGTGATCCCCGGCTTCATGGCGCAGGGCGGTTGCCCCGACGGCACCGGCATGGGCGGTTCCAGCAAGCCTGACCTGAAGGCCGAATTCAACGCCGAACCGCATGTGCGCGGTGTCTGCTCGATGGCGCGCTCATCGAACCCGAACTCGGCCAACAGCCAGTTCTTCATCTGCTTTGATGATGCCACGTTCCTTGACAAGCAGTACACCGCCTGGGGCCAGGTCGTGGAAGGCATGGAAAACGTCGACGCGCTGCCCAAGGGCGAACCGCCGCACAAGCCGGGCCGGATCGTCAAGGCGACCGTTTCCGCCGGGTAATCCGGTCAGTACCGAAAAGCGAAAAGGGGCAGGATTTTCCTGCCCCTTTTTTGTGCGCCCCGGCCCGATGGGATTTAGAGCGTCGTACGGTAATTCTGAACCAGATCCTCCCCGGCAAGGGGAGGTGGCAGACGCGAAGCGGCTGACGGAGGGGTCCCACCTATCGCCATACGTAGCGGGTGTAGATAGCCGGGACCCCTCCGCCCTTTCAGGGCACCTCCCCGTGCCGGGGAGGATTGGCAGTGATTCAGAATGCTGGCACGAGGCTCTAACTACCCTTTGCTGCCCTCAACTGCCGTCATTGATTGCAGGATCTGATCCGAGATCGACTGCACTGCGCCCGGAGTGTGCGAGACGAACAGCGTGTTGGTCTTGCCGTTGTCGCCAATCGATTTCAGCGTGTCGAAGTACTGCGTGACCAGCACCAGTTGCATGGCGTCGTGCGCGGTGACGTCGCCCATCGTCTTCTGAAAGCCTTCAATCGAGGTAGACAGACCCTCGATGATCGCGCGGCGCTGGTTGGCGATACCGTGGCCCTGCAAGGCCTTGCTCTCGGCTTCGGCTTCGGCCTTCTTGACCACGAGGATTTTCTCGGCCTCGCCACGGGCTGCGGCGGCAACCTGTTCGCGCTGCGCGGCGTTGATGTCGTTCATCGCGGCCTTGACCTTGCCGTCAGGGATGATGTCGGTGACCAGGACGTTGACGATTTCATAGCCAAAGGCGGCCATATCGACATCAAGCTCTTTTTTCACGGCTGCGGCGATGCTGGATTGGCTGGCGAAAACATCGTCGAGCATCATGCCGGGAACATGGCCCAGCACGACCTGTTCGACATAGGATTTGATCTGCGCGACGGGATCGGAAAGGCTGTAATAGGCCTCATAGACCTTTTCAGGGCGCACCCGTGTCTGCACCGAGATGGGGATGGTGACAAAGACGTTGTCTCGGGTCTTTGTTTCCATAGTCAGCGCGATCTGTTCCACCCGCAGACTGACGCGGCCTTCCAGTTTATCGATAAACGGGATTTTCCAGCCGAGTCCGGGGCCTGATGTGCGCAGGAACTTGTTGAAGCGGGTTATCACTGCGCTTTGGGCTGTCTGGACGGTGTAAAAACTGCTCAGCGCCGCAATCATCAGCAAGAGGAGTACAAGATACCCCAGGCCTGACAGTATAAAATCCATGACCACCCTCCATTTGCGAATTTCGAACTATCGGAACTGCATGAAGATGGGGTTACGCCTACAGGCCCGCCTTGACCAGCCAGTCATGGAACAGCCTGACAGGCCGCGATTCCAGCGCGCGGGGGCGGCAGATGAACCAGTAGGAATAGGGGCTTTCGACCTCATAATCGTAAAGCCGCGCCAGCCGGCCATCGCCCGAACGCAGGAAGTGGTCGCTGTGCATGATGGCGATGCCCAGCCCCTGGGCGGCGGCGAGGAGGATCATCTGGCCAGAATCGAAATGATCGATGGCGGCGGGTTCCATATCTGTGAGGCCGGTCGCCTCTTTCCACGCGGTGAAGCTTTCCGGCAGATCGTGATGGATGAGGAAGGTCTGCTTGGACAGCTTGGTAATGTCTGGCACCGGCCCGAGGTCTTTTGCCAGTTCCTGCGAGGCGATGGCATAGACCCGGTTGTGATCCAGTCGCAGCGCATAGAACGAAGGATCGGGCTGGCGCGACAGTACGATCGCCGCATCCAGTGTATCGCCAACGCGCGTATCCAGATGCGGGCCGGAATCCAGATCAAGGTGCAGGCGCGGATGCAGTTTACGCAGTTCCAGCAGGCGGGGAAACAGCCGCTGCTCGCCAAACAGTGACGGCACGCCCAGGTGCAGGCGTATGACATTGCTGGTTTCCACCTGGCCTTCCACCGCGTCTGCCAGTTCCTCCAGTTTGGGACTGACAGCATCGTAGAACTCCTGCCCTTCGTCCGTCAGCTTGAGCGACTGGTGCTGGCGCTGGAACAGTTTCTTGCCGAGGAAATCCTCAAGCGCCTGCAACCGGCGCGACAAGGCAGACGGCGAAAGGCCCAGCTCGCTGGCCGCAGCCTTTGACGAGCCAAGGCGAACCACCCGGACAAAGGCTTCAAGCGCGCGGAGCGGGGGAAGGCGGCGCATGACCACAGGATCAGTCTTCCGGCGATTCTTGTCGGGCCGGTGGGTGCAGCCGCAGACGGGTGACGTGGCGTTCGTTACCGGCGGTAATTTCCAGCTTCCAGCCGCTATCGTGCGTCAGCACGGTGCCAACGGATGGCACTTCAGCGGCCAGCACAAAGGCCAGCCCGCCCAGGGTATCCACCGCCTCTTCCACTTCGGCCAGACGTGGGTCGATCTTGTCGCCCACTTCCTCAAGCTCGGCGCGGGCATCGGCGTCCCACATGCCGTTTTCCAGCGGCAGGATCATCGCCGTCGGCGCGTCGTCGTGCTCATCCTCGATGTCGCCGACGATTTCCTCGACCAGATCCTCGATGGTGATGATGCCGTCCGTGCCGGAATATTCGTCAAACACCACCGCCAGATGCATCCGGCTGGCGCGCATGTCGGCCAGAACATCCAGTGCGCCGCGCGATTGCGGCACGAACAGTGGCTGGCGCATCAGCGAGTTCCAGTCCTTCGGCGGCGCTTTCGACGCGGCCAGAAAGGGAAACACGTCCTTGATGTGGATCATGCCGCGAATCTCGTCGAGCGTTTCGCCATAGACCGGCATCCGGCTGTGTCCGTGCTGGGCAAACGCGGCGACGACTTCGTCCCAGGTGGAGGAAGCGGGCACGGCAATGATTTCACCGCGCGGAATGGCCACCGAATCGGCGTCATGCTCGCTGAAATGGAGCAGGTTGCGCAGCATGTCGCGTTCAAGGCGCGAGAGGTCACCGGCGGGGGAGGTGGCATTATCCTCCTCATGCTCGTCGATCACTTCTTCAAGTTGCGCGCGCAGGCTCTGGTCGGGTTCGCGGCCGAACAGACGCAAAGCGGCGCGCCACAGGCTGCCCCTACTGTCCGATTCTCCGTTGCCGGTATCGCCGTTGCGGCCATGATCGGCCATGTGATCCTGTCATCCCTGTTGCACTGCAGCGTCGCCATATGGGTCCGCAAGGCCCATCCGCGCAAGGGCATTTATCTCCAGAGCTTCCATTTGCGCAGCGTCTTCGGCAGATATCTCGTGGTCAAGCCCGGCAAGGTGCAGCAGGCCGTGGACGATCAGGTGCGCGGCATGGGCTTCCAGCGTCACGCCTTTTTCCTCAGCCTCGCGCGCGCAGGTTTCAAAGGCGAGCGCGATATCACCGAGCAGTTCGGGCGGGCCGTCAGGGGCCAGCGCGAGCAGGTCCGCGCGTTCCAGCATTGGAAACGACAACACGTTGGTCGGCTTGTCATTCGCCCGCCATTCGCGGTTCAGGGTATGGACTTGCGCATCATCAGTGAACAGCAGGCTAGCCGAAAGGCGCGGATTGGCGAGTTCCGGCGCGACTGCCGCCGCCGCCTCAAGCGCCCGCTCGGCAAGGTCCGGCCAGTCGATGGCAGGCGGCCAGGGGCCTTCGATGTCTATTTCCAGGTCCATCCGACGGGTACTTCCGTAAATTGTGCATTCCTCTCCCCGAGGGGCGAGAGTATCATTTCCCAACCCCGTTTCGTCACCCTGAACTTGTTTCAGGGCCCATTTCTCCGCGTGAACGAAGTCTGGAATTTCAAGCTGACCGAGGGGCTGGCCTCTTATCCTGTCAACTTCAAACGTGTGGCACGATGGGCCCTGAAACAAGTTCAGGGTGACGAGGAATTTTGCCTGATTGGCGGAAAAAGTCTATTCACGCCCCCGGCCCCTCGTAAGCATCGACGATGCGCCCGACGATGGGATGGCGCACCACGTCCGCGCTGGTGAAGCGGGTCACGGCGATGCCTTCCACGCCTTCAAGCCGCCGCACGGCATCGGCCAGCCCGCTCATGGCGTCGCCGCCGGGAATGTCGACCTGCCGGGGATCGCCGCAAACGACCATGCGGCTGTTCTGGCCAAAGCGGGTCAGGAACATCTTCATCTGCGCCTGCGTGGTGTTCTGCGCCTCGTCCAGAATGACGAAGGCATCGGCCAAAGTCCGCCCGCGCATGAAAGCGATCGGCGCGACCTCTATCTCGCCGCTGGCCATGCGCCGCTCGACCTGTTCTGGCGGCATGCAATCATACAGCGCATCGTAAAGTGGGCGCAGATAGGGATCGACCTTTTCCTTCATGTCGCCGGGCAGGAAGCCCAGCCGCTCACCTGCTTCCACCGCCGGGCGCGACAGGATCAGGCGCTGGACGCTGCCGGCCATCAACTGGCTGACTGCCTGCGCCACCGCCACGTAAGTCTTGCCGGTGCCAGCGGGGCCAAGCGCGAAAATGATGTCCTCACGCGCCAGCGCCCGCATATATTCGATCTGCATCGCAGAGCGCGGGACAATGGTTTTCTTGCGGGTGCGGATCATGATCGGCGGGGTTTCGCCCTGACCGGTGATGATCCCTTCCAGCGTTGGCTCGTTCGACATGGAAATCAGCGAGGCTACCGCGCCCGAATCGACATCCAGTCCCGACAGCAGCCGCTGGTGCATGCCTTTCAGCACCTCGCGCGCGCGGGCAACGGCATCGTCGTTGCCTTCAATCTGGATGCGGTTGCCGCGCGCGGAAATATACACGCCAAGCCGGTTTTCGATCAGAACGAGATTGGCGTCAAACTGGCCAAACAGCGCGGCGAGCACCATCGGCTCGTCAAATTCCAGTTCTGCCCGGGCGCGGCGCGTTTCGGTGCGTCGCTGGGCCTCGGGCCACGGGGGCGTCACTTCGTGGACGCGAGCTGTCTTGCGGGCCATGCGCTCCTTTCAAGCAGGCCGCCGGGGGCGCGGCCCTGCGTATCAAGATAGGGCACGCATTGGCCAGCGCAAGCCATGCTGCGCTGCAACAATGTGGAAAACTGGATTAGATTTGCACCAGCCGCGCTGAAAGCGAATTCGGCCCCGCTTCCAGCAACTCCACCTCAACCAGATCGCCAATCGCCGCTTCGCCCGTAAAGTAGGCCGATTGCAGCCACGGTGTTTTGCCCAGCCACTGCCCCGGCTGCCGTCCGTGCCGATCCACCAGAACCTTGCACCGCCGCCCGACGCTGGCCTGATTGAACGCCAGGCTATGCCGCTGGAGCGCGGCCTGCAGGCGCTGCAGCCGCTCGTCCATCACTTGCGGAGCGATCTGGTCGGGCATGGAGGCTGCGGGCGTGCCGGGGCGGGGGCTGTATTTGAAGCTGAACGCCTGCGCGTAACCCACTGCATCGACCAGCGCCAAAGTTTCGGCAAATTCAGCCTCAGTCTCGCCCGGAAAACCGACGATGAAGTCGCCCGAAAGCGCAATATCGGGCCGCACCGCGCGCACCCGGTCAAGAATGCGCAAATACGATGCGGCGTCGTGCGAACGGTTCATCGCCCGCAACACCCGGTCGCTGCCCGATTGCACCGGCAAATGCAGGAACGGCATCAGCTTGTCGATTTCGGCGTGAGCGGCGATCAGCCCATCGGTCATGTCGCCGGGGTGGCTGGTCATATAGCGGATGCGGCCTAGCGCGGGAATGTCCGCCAGTGCCCGGATCAGCCCATCGAGGCCGGTCGCGTGGCCCTTGTCATCCTCGCCAGTCCACGCATTGACGTTCTGGCCCAGCAGCGTGATCTCGCATGCTCCGGCGGCAACCAGTCTTTCCGCTTCGGCCAGCAGATCGCTGAACGGACGGGAGATTTCCGCGCCCCGCGTATAGGGCACCACGCAATACGTGCAGAACTTGTCGCAGCCTTCCTGCACCGTAAGGAAGGCAGACGCGCCGACCTTGCGCCGGGCGGGCAGAGCATCGAACTTCGTCTCGGCGGGCATGTCGGTATCGACCGCGCGGCGGCCAGACACGGCCTGTTCAATCATCGCGGGCAGGCGGTGATAGGCTTGCGGGCCGACGACCATACCCACCGACGGCGCGCGGCGCATGATCTCTTCGCCTTCCGCCTGCGCGACGCAGCCCGCCACCGCGATCAGCGGGGTTGAGCCATCATCGCGCTTCAACCGCCCAATGTCTGAATAGACCCGGTCGACCGCCTTTTCGCGGATATGGCAGGTATTCAGCACCACCAGATCCGCATCCGCGCCTTCCGCTGCCGGGGCAATGCCCTGCGCATCGAGCAGTTCGGCCATCCGCTCGCCATCATAGACGTTCATCTGGCAGCCGAAGCTTTTGACCCGGTAGGTCTTTGGCGGAGTGGTGGAGTGCATGGCGGCGGCGGATAGGGGAATTCTTGCCCCACGGGAAGAGGCGGCGAATGAGGAAGGCTTATCAGCGATGCCAATCAGTGTTGTGGAACCATCGCCCCGGCAATCGCCGCTCGCGCAGCCGCTGCCATCGCCTTGCGGTCTGACAGCGCCTCTCCGACGAGCACGGGCAGGAAGTGAACGGTCAGCCGCACGGGCCTTGCCCGCGCCAGAATGCGGCGGAAGTTGGTAAGGCCCGGCTCATCGCCCACCCAGGCCAGCTGCGCCGCTTCCGCTCCATAGTCGAGCAGAACGGGGATCACGGCCATGCCTTCGGGCAAGGGCAGGGCGGCGGACAGCAGGGATGATTTGAACGGCAGCAAGCCGGTGCCGTCGCTGGTGGTGCCTTCGGGAAAGATCGTCAGCGCGCCGGTATCGCGGATGGCGGCGCGGACTTGCTCGATCTGCTCGGAAACCCGCGTCCGGTCATGGCGGGCGATGAACACGGTATCGTTCATCGCGCACAAGTGGCGCAGCAGGGTGACGCTGGCCAGCCCATCATGCCCGACAAAGGCAGAGCCTGTGGCGGCGGCAATGGCCGGGATGTCAATCCAGCTGACATGATTGGCGATCAGCAGCGCGCCGAGGTGAGGGCGCTCACCCTTTATCCGCAGCTCAATTCCCGCCAGCCAGCTTACCCCGGCCAGGAAGATGCGGGGAAATGGATTCGCAAGTCGGGTAAGCCGGCAGAAGTAATAGAGCGGCACGCATGCGGCGAGCAGGGCAGCCATGACGGCGGCCCTGACCACGACCCGCAAGTGGCCTATGGCCGAAATGCGCCGCGTCGGTGTGGCCGCGAGGGTTTGGGGTGCATGGGACGGGGTGGGCATCAGCCCTCGCGCTGGTCCTTGCGGTCAAGCTTGACGCCGAACAGTTCCAGCCGGTGATCGACCAGGCGGTAGCCAAGCCGCTCCGCGATCTGGCGTTGCAGGGCTTCGAGTTCAGGATCGACGAATTCGATGACGGTGCCCGATTCCACGTCAATCATATGATCGTGATGCGCCTCGGGCGAGGCTTCATAGCGCGCCCGGCCATCGCCGAAATCGTGGCGATCAAGAATGCCGGCTTCTTCGAACAGGCGGACCGTGCGGTAAACGGTAGCGATGGAGATGCCGGGATCGATTGCAGCCGCGCGCTCGTGCAGCTTGTCGACGTCAGGGTGATCGGTGCTGTCTGACAGGACGCGGGCAATCACCCGGCGCTGATCGGTGATCCGCAGACCACGCTGAGCACAAAGAGCCTCTATATCGATTGATTGTTGCACGTGGGTTCCAGATCGCAAAAAAAGCCCTGCCGGATATTAGACCGGCAGGGCTTTTCTGCAACAGGCGATCCGCCAGATACCGGCAGAATCGCTAATCATGTTATCGGACGCTTACTATTATTTTGCTTTGGGCGGACGACCGCGCTTTGCAGGTACTTTGTCCGGAGTGGCGGCGCGGGGCGGCATTTTAGTGCCCGGCTTGCGGCCCAGACCGATCTTCTTGGCCAGTTCGCGGCGCTTTTCCGCATAGTTGGGGGCGACCATCGGATAGTCGGCTGCCAGGCCCCAGCGGGCGCGGTATTGGTCAGGTGTCAGGTTGTAGTGGGTCATCAGATGGCGCTTCAGCATTTTCAGCTTCTTGCCATCCTCAAGGCAGACAATGTGGTCCGGCTTGATCGACGCGCGGATCGAAACGGCTGGTTCCAAAGCCTTTTCCGGCGCAGCGACTGGCTGGCCGACAGCGGCAAGAGCGTTATATACCTTGCCGATAAATGCTGGAACGTCGTCAACCGAAACGCTGTTGTTGCTGACGTGGGCAGCAACAATGTCCGACGTCAAAGTGATCAGCATTTCGCTGATATCAGTCTGTGGGGTATCCATTTGTAAAAAATCCTTGCGTCCTGCGACCGCCTTTGTTTTTTTGACGGTATTATCCCGAGAATTGATTCGTCGGATGCTGCTGCTTTGGACCCGTGCAGCACCGGAAACAAGTAAAAATTTGTTTTGCAATGTAGTTGCAGAAAAATCTTCTTTCCAATTACCCGATTGCGTATGTCATGGTTAAGAGGCTGACCGGTAAATCGGACGGGTCGGTCTGTCGGGTCTTTTTCGCGCCAGTTTCGTCTCAATCTTGCCACGATGACTCATTCTACCACGAAGAACGGGCATCGCGGCTGCAATTGCTCCTCACTGGCACCAAAAATCCCTCGTCAGCACTCTGCCGCCGACTTTTCGGTCAGCCTCTATCTAGGTTGAGGGCAAATGTGATCGCATCGATACAAGCGCCGGATCGGGTGCGATAATACATTGGGCGAACGCCGATGGGTGCAAAGCCAAAGTCGCGATAAAGGTTTTCAGCAGGATTGCCCCGCCGCATCTCAAGCAGCAGGCGCCGCGCTCCACGGGTTTTAGCGTCATGGGCAAAGCGGTGCAGCATATGTCTGCCCACGCCGCAGCGCCGGAACTCTGGCGCTACTGCGAACAGCAACAGCTCTTCTTCATCATAGCTGAAGCGCGAGAGTGAAAAGCCGGCGGCGGGTGATTCCGCGCCGGGATCCTGGCCCCCGGTATCGACCAGCAGCAAATGGCAATTGCCAATCAGCAGCGCGTCCTCAACCTGGCGGCGGTTCCATGCCTCGTTGTATTCGGGATCGAACGCGGCGGCCATCAGCGCCATGATCCGGTCGACGTTATCGATCATGGCGTCGCCGCCGGTAGCAGTCCTCCCGGCAGGCGGGCATCGGGCGCGCGGCCATAGAGGGGGGCGGGATTGGGGATGAGGAGGCCGTTTTGCAGCAGGCTGAACGAACGCGCATCAGGCCACAATTCCAGCGCGTTGCCAGTCCCGCGCAGCGCCACCAGTGCAAGTGCCTGCGTGCCTGCCACTACCGTGCAGGTGGTCTGCTCCGCCGCGCGATCCGGGGTCAGCGATGCCAGCGCAGCCATCGGTGCGCCATCGCCGGTGAACTGCTGGACAAACCATTCGCCGTGCCCGCCAGTCATCGCCGATGCGATCGGTTGGCCGGGGTGGACTAGGCCCGCCTGCGCAGCGACCAGCGCCAGTGTCGGATAACCGACAAGTTCCGCGCCCCAGGCAAAGGCCAGCGCCCGCGCCGCCGCCAGTCCGACACGCACGCCGGTAAAGCTGCCCGGCCCAATCGCGACCGCGATCCGCGATGCCCGGCCCTTGCCCGGCAGTGCGGCGATCATCGGCACCAGCGCCTCGGCATGGCCGCGCCCCAGTATCCGCATTTCGCCGCCGACAAGTTCACCCGATGCGAACAGCGCGACCGAGCAGGCCTCGGTCGCGCAGTCGATTACCAGAGTTGATGGAGCCGGGTCGGCCACTGATCAGATGACGGTGTTGAAAGTCTCGAACGGCGGACGCGGCGAGCGTTCGAAGATCGTCGCGGGATCGCCATAGCCAAGTGTCGAGATGAAGTTCGATTTCACGCGCGGCGTATCGGCGAAGAAAGCGGCATCGACGGCATCATTGTCAAAACCCGACATCGGCCCGGTATCCAGCCCCAGCGCGCGGGCGGCCAAGATGAAATAGGCACCCTGAAGCGTCGAATTGCGCATCGCGGAAATGTCGCGCAGCGGCTCGTTGTCGGCAAACCAGCTGCGCGCATCGGCGTGCGGGAACAATGTCGGCAGGAGTTCGTGGAAATCCAGGTCCATGCCGATGATGACCGCAACCGGCGCGGTCAGCACTTTCTGACGGTTGCCCTCGCTGACGCAAGCGGCCAGCTTGGCCTTGGCCTCTGGCGTGGTACACCACACCATGCGCGCGGGCAGCATATTGGCCGAAGTTGGGCCGAACTTCATCAGATCCCAGATCGCTTGAAGCTGTTCGGTCGAAACCGGCTTGTCGTGATAGTCGTTGAACGTGCGAGCGGTGCGGAACAGCTGGTCAAGCGCAGCATCGTCAAGTGGACGTGACATGGATTCTCCGGATTTCGTGGAAACAGGAATGTAAATCGCTTCAGGCAGCGCGAACTTCGCTCACTTCGGGAACGTAATGCTTGAGCAGGCTTTCAATGCCCTGCTTCAGCGTGGCCGAGGATGAGGGGCAGCCAGAGCATGCGCCCTGCATCTGCAGATAGACAATGCCCTCGCGAAACCCGCGATAGACGATGTCGCCGCCATCATTGGCCACGGCCGGGCGCACGCGGGTTTCGATCAGTTCCTTGATCTGGATCACGATGTCGGCATCGGCGGGGTCTTCGCCGAAATCCTCGTCGCCATCGGGCGCAACGGTGATCGCGCTGGCATCGGGCACGGCCATCAGCGGCGCACCTGAGACGAAATGGTCAAGCAGCATGGCCACGACCTGCGGCTTGAGATCGTTCCACGAAACACCCGGCCCTGCCGTGACCGATACGAAATCGCGGCCAAAGAATACTCCGGTCACGTCGCCCAGGCTGAACAGCGCGTCCGCCAGCGGAGATGCGGCGGCCTCATCCTCGTTAGTGAATTCGCGGGTGCCAAGCGGCATGACCTGCTGGCCCGGCAGGAACTTCAGCGTAGCTGGGTTGGGCGTGGTTTCGGTTTCTATGTACATGAAGGGGCATGTAAGCGCGCTTACTGCCTGGTCAAGTGCGCGCCTGCTCTATTCACTGGCCCTTAATCTGGGTGCTATCTATAGCTTGCCCCATGAAGCCAGACCACACTGCAAGAATTCGTCGCCGTATCGCCAGCTTACTGGGTTCCGGATTGCCGCTGTTGGCCCTGATGGCCGCGCAGCAGCTGGAAGCGAAATCATCCGTCGCCCGCAAGAGCGCGCCCGCGCGGGTTACCGCTAACGCTCCGGCGCAGCTGAATCCGGTCACAAAACCCCAGACCGGCCCTTGGCTCTATCGTGGCAGCGATGTGCCGCAGGACAAGGAATGGATTTTTGGCGAGCTGCCCAACGGCCTGCGCTATGCGGTGCGCAAGAACGGGGTGCCGCCGGGGCAGGTTTCCATCCGGGTGCGCGTTGATGCCGGTTCGCTGAATGAGACGGATGACGAGCGCGGCTTTGCCCATCTGATAGAACATCTGGTATTCCGCCAGTCACGCTATCTGGGCGAGGCGCAGGCGATCCCCACGTGGCAGCGGCTGGGCGCGACATTCGGTTCCGATACCAATGCGGAAACGACGCCGACATCAACGACTTACAAGATCGACTTGCCCGATGCCAGCCCGGCGAATCTGGAAGAATCGTTCAAGCTGCTGTCCGGCATGATGATTGCCCCGACGCTGAGCGACGCCAATATCCGCGCCGAACTGCCCATCGTGCTGGCTGAAAAGCGTGAGCGCGGCGGCGCGGCGCAGCGGGTGCAGGATGCCATGCGTCAGGTGATCTACAAAGGCCAGCCACTGTCCGTCCGCGCCCCGATTGGTACCGAGCAGACGCTTAACGCGGCACGTCAGGACACTGTCCGCGCTTTTCATGGCCGCTGGTATCGCCCGGAAAATACCGTGGTGATCGTGGCGGGCGATACCGATCCGGCGACTCAGGCGGCATTGGTGGCCAAGTATTTCGGCGACTGGCCGGTGAACGGCCCGCACGTTCCCACCCCCAGCTTTGGCGATCCGGTCGCGCCGAAAGACGCGATCCGTACGCCCACCACTGCCGCCGCGCCGATTGGTGAGGCGCAAATTCTGGTCGAGCCGGATTTGCCGCGCGCGGTTTCGTGGGCGATCCTGCGGCCTTGGCGGCAGGTCAACGATACGGTGGTCTATAATCAGGGCCTGATGGCCGATTCGCTGGCCCAGCAGATCATCAATCGGCGGCTGGAAGCGCGCGCCCGCGCCGGGGGCAGCTACCTGCTGGCGCAAGTCAGCCAGCAGGATGTCAGCCGGTCAGACGACGGCACCTTCATCTCGGTCACGCCGCTGACGAATGACTGGCAGTCAGCGGTGCGCGATGTGCGCGCGGTGATCGCCGATGCCCTGCAGAATCCCCCCACGGCTGAGGAAATTGCGCGTGAGGCGGCGGAAATGGAAGTCGCCTTCGCCAGTAGCGTTGAACAGCGGTCCTTGCTGCCCGGCGGCAAGCTGGCCGATGATCTTGGCACCGCGATCGATATCCGCGAAACCGTTGCCGCGCCCGATGCGGTGCTGGGCATCTTCAAGCGCAGCCTGCCGCTATATACGCCGCAAATGATCCTGCGGCACACCCGTCAGTTGTTCACCGGCACCGTCACCCGCGCCGTGCTGATCACGCCTGCGGTTGGCGAAGGCGATGCTGCCGCCTTGCGCACTGCTCTGGCCCAGCCGGTCAAGGCCAGCGCCGATGCGCGGCTGGCGAACAAGCCGATTTCGTTTGCCGACCTGCCACCGATTGGCGCGCCGGGCAAAGTCATCAGCGCGCAGCAGACCGGGCTTTCCGGCCTTGAGCAGCTGGAATTTGCCAATGGCGTCAAGGCGCTGATCTGGCCCAGCGCTGACGAGCCGGGGCGGTTGACCGTCAAAGTGCGCTTTGGCGCAGGCTTCCGTTCGTTCGATGCGCAGAGCGCGATTTATGCATCCGTCGGGGAATCGGCGCTGGTCAGTTCCGGCGAGGGTCCGCTGGGGCAGGAGGAGCTTGATCGCATCTCTACCGGCCGCAAGATGGGCTTTGATTTCGGCATTGATGACGCCACGTTCACGTTCGCCGCCAATACCCGGCGCGATGATCTGGCGGATCAGCTTTACCTTCTCGCCGCCAAGTTCGCGATGCCGCGCTGGGATGCTAACCCCGTATTGCGGACCAAGGCGGCGGCTAAGCTTCAGTATGAAAGCTTTGCCACCTCGCCGCAGGGAATGCTTGAGCGTGACCTCAAGTTCATCGCCCATGCTGGCGACCCGCGCTACAAAACGCCGACCCCTCAGGAACTGGATCAGGTCACACCTGAAGGGTTCAAGGCGGTCTGGGCGCCGATCCTTGAAAGCGGACCGATCGAGGTTCAGGTGTTCGGCGATGTTGACCGCGAGGCCACTATCGCGGCGCTGGAACGCAGCTTTGGCGCGCTGAAGCCGCGCCTGCCGCTGCCGCCGACGACAGCGCCTGCAACGGTTCCCATGCCCTCAGGCGGCGGCGATCCGGTGGTGCTCTATCATCGCGGCGATGCAGGCCAGGCCGCCGCAGTCGTCTCGTGGCCCACGGGCGGCGGCATGGCGGGGGTTCATGAAAGCCGCCAGCTGGAAATCCTCGGCCAGATATTCTCCAACCGCCTGCTTGACCGGATGCGCGAAAAGCTGGGCGCCAGCTATGCGCCGCAAGTGGTTTCCAGCTGGCCGCTGGATCTTGCCAATGGCGGCTCGATTTCCGCCATCGCCCAGCTTGAGCCAAAGGCGGTACCCCAGTTTTTCGCCGCCGCTGACGAGATCGCCGCCGATCTTGTCACTACGCCGCCGTCTGCTGACGAACTGGCGCGCGTGATCGAACCGCTGCGGCAATGGATCGCCCGGGCGGAAACCAGCAGCGCGTTCTTCATGGGCAACCTTGAAGGCGCGACGCAGGACCCCAGCCGCTATGCCGCGATCCGCAGTCTGGGAACCGATTTCACCCAGACAACTGCCCCGCAAATGCAGCAACTTGCCGCCAAATACCTGCAACGCGGCAAAAGCTGGCGGGTGGCGGTCGTGCCGCAGGGGCAGGTTGTGGCTGGAAAGCCTTCATTCTCAGTGACGGCGCAATAATGTCTAGTCTGCTTTTGCTGGTGATATCGGCGGCTGTTACCGCGCCTACGTTTAAGGGTATATTAGCCAATGGTCTGAGGCGTTCTGCAGATCAATTTTCTCAGAATACACCCGTCCCGCCTCTGACGGACAAAGTCATAGACATTCCATTCACGAATGGCGAGGCTCGGTATCCAGCCGTCGATACCAGCGCCATTTTTACCTATGATGGAAAATATCTCACACTGTCGTTTACACCTGAGTCCATGTCTGATGTAGCTTCTAGCAGTTATCCCAAGCCCCTTACTTACTGGCGGGAGGCTGTCGTTTTCTCGCGCCTGACTCGAACGGGATCATACTTAAGGCAGACAGCATTTGGCGTAAAATCTCACGTAACAAAGTTCAATCTTCGCACAATTGCAATAGCTTATGGGAGCAGTCGGAATGACTCGCGACCAGACGGCCAAAAAATTGTGCTGCAACTCAATCCTGTTGAGGCAAAGGCATTGGCTGCTCTAGCTGTCGTACGCATCGAGCTTCCGAACCGAGACGCGATGAGCAACGACGCGCAATGCATTCATACGTTTATCGAAGCTGAAACTAGGCATCCGCAGGAAGTCGATGCGCTACGCTGCGTTTCTACTGTTCCCGTGCTGTCCATAAAAATCGTTCGGCGCGATACCGGTGAAGTCTTATCGTCTCTGCCTTGAATCCTAACCGCGCGAATCCCACTTTTGCAATCCGCGCTGCCCGGCGCTATGGGGCCTTTCCGCAGGGTCAGGCACCCGCACAGGAGCAAAAGACGTGGCGAGCAAATGGAATCCGGATAGCTGGAAGGCACAAGAGGCGCGGCATCTGCCGGTTTACGGCAATGCCGATGAACTGGCAGGCGTGGAAAGCACCCTTGCCAACTTCCCGCCGCTGGTATTCGCCGGCGAAACGCGCGACCTGAAGGCCGATCTGGCCGAAGTGGCCGCCGGTCGCGGATTCCTGTTGCAGGGCGGTGATTGCGCCGAAAGCTTCGCCGAATTCAACGCCAACAACATCCGCGACACCTTCCGCGTGCTGTTGCAGATGGCGGTGGTGATGACCTTTGCCAGCAAGCAGCCTGTGGTCAAGGTTGGCCGCATGGCAGGCCAGTTCGCCAAGCCGCGCTCTGCCCCAACCGAGACGATCAGCGGGGTCGAACTGCCGAGCTATCTGGGCGATATTATCAACGGCATCGAATTCGACGAAGCCTCGCGCCGCAACGATCCGGGCCGGATGCTGCGTGCCTATAGCCAGTCGGCATCAACGCTGAATCTGGTTCGCGCGTTTTCCAGCGGCGGCTATGCCAATTTGCGCCAGGTCCACAAGTGGACGCTGGACCATATCAGCCGCAGCCCGTGGGCGGCGAAGTTTGCCCAGACGGCAGACCGCATTGGCGAGGCGCTGGACTTCATGGCGGCTTGCGGTGTCGATCCGCAGACTGTGCCGCAATTGAAGGGCACCAGCTTCTACACCAGCCATGAGGCGCTGCTGCTGCCTTACGAGCAGGCGCTGACCCGGCAGGATTCGCTGACCGGCGACTGGTACGATTGTTCGGCGCATATGCTGTGGATCGGTGATCGCACGCGGTTTGAAGGATCGGCGCATGTCGAGTTTCTGCGCGGCGTGGGCAATCCCATCGGCATGAAGTGCGGACCAAGCCTTGATCCCGACGCGCTGCTGCGCTTGCTCGACACGCTGAATCCGGGCCGCGAAGCCGGGCGGATGACGCTTATCAGCCGGTTCGGGCATGACAAGGTCGAGGCAGGACTGCCCGCGCTCGTTCGTGCGGTGCAGCGCGAAGGCCATCCGGTGGTGTGGTCGTGCGACCCGATGCACGGCAACGTCGTCAAGAGCGCCAGCGGGTACAAGACCCGCCCGTTCGACCGAATTCTCGCCGAAGTGCGCGGCTTCTTCGCGGTCCACCGCGCAGAAGGCACCCATGCGGGCGGCATCCATATCGAGATGACCGGGCAGAACGTCACCGAATGCACCGGCGGCGCGATGGCGATCACCGATGATGCGCTGGGTGATCGTTATCACACCCATTGCGACCCGCGCCTGAATGCGGCGCAATCGATCGAACTGGCATTCCTGCTGTCGGAAATGCTCAATCTTGAAGCTGTGGAACGGGCGCGGCAGGCGGCCTGACAAACTATCGCGCCGCCCGGCCGCCACACCTTTTGCCAATGCGGCAAGATGCTCAAGCCGGGCGAGGCGAAAGACTGGGAAAAACGCGCGGCTATTGAATGTTGGCTCAGCCGGGGTGGAAAAGGCGATAACCTCGTCTATGGCAGGCCCTTAGCCGGAGATTACACGATGTCGACGCACCTGCCGCCTCGGTTAACTGCCAACCCCTCTCCGGTGCGCCGCTCCGGCTCGATCCGGCGCACATCCAGCATAGACGTAACGTGGCCCGATGGTGCCGGGCAGTCGCGCCGTCTTGAAGGTCATGCGCGCGATCTGGTCACGCCCTTGGGCGGCGGCGCGCCGGTGGTACGCGCTGCGGCCTCGATGATCGCGCAGGTCAACAAGGCAAGGATGATTGAGGCGATCTCGGCCGATCCCGCTCCTGCCGGTCTGCAACAACTGGTTGGCGAACGGGGCGGCGGGCACTTGCGCATGGTTCTGCGTGAAAGGCTGCCCGAATTGCTGGCAACCGCTTCACCGCTCTATCTGCTGCTTGACGACATTTCGGGCATCAGTCTGATCTCGCGCTGGGCGGAACTGCTGTGGAGTAGCGATACTGCCGGCGGAGCCAGGGCAGGCGAACAGGCCCTCCTGCGCGAAGGCAGAAATGAGCGCGAGGGCGTGTGCTGGGGCTTGCAGCGGGGCAATTCCGGTTTGGACATCAGCGGCGCCACCTCGTTGGTAGTGGCGGACGGCAAGGAACTTCGTAATCACCTTGATCCCGAAGGCTGGCATGAACTGCCTTCCACGCCCGGCCTGTCCATGCGGCGGGCGCGGCGCATCGACGTGTGGCGCGAGGCGGACTGCATCCGGGTCGAGGCGGCATTCCAGGACAGCGCGCCAAGTCCACGCGGCGGGCGCGTGGCGCTGCACGAATATACCGTGCGCGCCGCGCTCGATCCCGTAACCGGCGTGATCACCGCGCTGGTGCCAGAGCCGCATGTGCTGCCGTTTCACGAATGCCCCGGCGCGGTCGCCAATGCGATGAAGCTGGTCGGAACTCCGGTGGGTGATATGCGCGATGCGGTGCTGGCGAACTTGCGCGGGGCGCATGGCTGCACCCACCTTAACGATGCGCTGCGGTCAATGGCCGAAGTGCCCGCTTTGCTCGGCTACCTCGACACGCTGGTCCCGCAACCCGCTTGATCAGCCGCCCGCAATCCTAAGCACGAACAGCACTTCGGAATCCGCATTCAGCCGCGTGTCCCATGCGGTTATCGCCGTTCCATTGACGGCGATGGCTGCGCGACTGCCCGCTTCATCGGCAAAGCCGGGGGCCAGCCCATCCAGCGCCCGCACCAAGGCGAACACGTTGCCCGCGTCGATGTCCAGATGGTCCCGTCCGCCAAAGAACCGCGTGCCGAACGGCGGGGTCAGGACTACCCGGGCCACGGTTCAGTTCCTTGACTGCAGCGCGGCGTAAACCTTGTCGGGGCTGAGTGGCAGATGACGCAGCGGCACCCCGGCGGCGTGGCTGGCGGCGATGGCGACGGCGGCCAGCGGCGGCACGATCGGCACTTCGCCCACGCCCTTTACCCCGTAAGGATGCCCGGGATTGGGCACTTCGACCATGACCGTGTCGATCATCGGCAAGTCGGAACACACCGGCATCCGGTAATCGAGGAACCCGGCGTTTTCGACCTCGCCCGCGCTGTTGAAGGAATAGGCCTCGCTCAGCGCCCAGCCGATCCCTTGCGCTGAGCCGCCCTGTAACTGGCCCTCGACATAATCGGGATGGATCGCGCGGCCCACGTCCTGCACGGCGGTATAACGTACCACGCGCAGATGGCCGGTTTCGGGGTCAAGCTCGGTGTCGCAGATGTGCACCGCAAAGCCCGGCAGGTAATCCGGCGAAGTGACTGATACCACGGACGAAACCTGCCCGGAAAACTGTCCTGCCCGTCCGGCGATCTGGGCGATGGACAGGCTTTGTCCCGCGTTGTCGCCAGTCAGGCAATGCGCCGCGCCGTCCCTCCATTCCACGCCCGACGGGGCGGCGCCCCAGATATTCGCGGCACGATCTCGCAGGGCGGCGATCACTTCCTTGGCCGCATCGACTACGGCGCGGCCGGTAGCAAACGTGGTGCGGCTGCCGGCGGTGGCCATGGAAACGCCGATTGACGATGTGTCGGCAATCGTCACGCGCACCGCCTCATAAGGCAGGCCCAGCGTTTCGGCTGCCATCATCGCCATCGATGCGCGGCTGCCGCCAATGTCGGGGCTGCCCGTGACGACCAGCACCGAGCCATCGTCAGCCACGCTCAATTCCACGGTGGAAGGCCCGCCATAGTTCGCCCATGATCCACCAGCGATCCCGCGCCCCTGATTAGGCCCCAGGGGTGCCGTGTAGTGCGGGTGGGCCTTGGCGGCCTCAAGGCATTCGACAAAGCCGACTGCACCCAGCGGCAGGTGGTTCAAACCCTTGTCGCCGGGTCGGACGGCGTTCTTCAGCCGCAGTTCGATCGGGTCCATGCCCAGTCGCGTCGCCAGTTCATCCATGCAGCATTCGACGGGAAACACCGTCTGCGGTGCTCCCGGCGCGCGATAGGCGGCAGTGCTGGCGGTGTTGGTCACGACTTCCCAGCCGGTAACGCGCCGCGCGGGCACGCGGTAATGCGCCAGCGCATGCATCGCGCTGGGGTGAACGTCTGCACCGGGAAAAGCGCCGCCCCGGCTGGTAAACTCGATTATCGCCCCGGTCAGCGTACCGTCGGCCGCCGCGCCGATTCGCACGGTTGCCTCTGTGCCGGGGGCGGGGCCGCTGGCCCGGAACACTTCGTCGCGGGTCATCATGATGCGCACTGGTCGCCCGGCCTTGCGTGACAGCAGCATGGCCACAGGTTCGAGATAGACCGTCGTCTTGCCGCCAAACCCGCCGCCGATTTCCAGCGGTGTGACGCGGATGTCGGCCTGTCTCAGACCAAGGATCGATGCGGTCAGGTCGCGGATCATGAAGGCGCCCTGGCTGGAGGCCCAGATCTGCGCCTGACCATCCGCGTTAAAGCTGGCGACGCAGCCGTGCGGTTCGATATAGCACTGGTGGACCGGCTGGGTGGAAAAGCTGGCCTCCACGACCACGGCCGATGCGGCCAGCGCGGCGTCGGGGTCGCCGTCCGCGATGACAAAACGCGACGAGGTATTTGATGGCGTGATCGGGGTTTCGTCCAGCCCGGAAGTGAACACGGTGTCGTGAATGATTGGCGCGCCGGGTGCCTGCGCCTCGGCCACGGTGATTACGTGGGGCAGGACTTCGTAATCAACCTCGATCAACGCCAGCGCGGCACGGGCGATTGCCTCGCTCGTTGCGGCGACAGCGGCGACCGCGTGGCCATGATAGAGCGCCTTTTCCAGCGCCATGCAGTTGCGCGATGTATGCAGGATGTTGCCTGAACCCTCGCCCAGCGAGACTTCCAGCGATTCGACGGTAGGGAAATCGCGGCCCGTAATGACCGCCTTGACGCCCGGCAGCGCCTCGGCCTTGCGGGTGTTGATCCCGCGAATGCGCGCGTGGGCGTGCGGGCTGCGCAGGATCGCGCCGTGAATCATGCCCGGCGCGGCGAAATCGGGGCTGTAGATCGCCTTGCCGGTGACCTTGTCGATGCCGTCAGGACGGACGGGCCGGGTGCCGACGATCCGGAACCGCGATGGGTTTTCGGGCGCGTTCATGCCGTGGTCCTTTCGCTGGCGGGTCGTTGTTCCTGGCGAAGCTGTGCCCCCGCATCCATCACCGCGCGCACGATCTTGTCATACCCGGTGCAGCGGCAAAGGTTCCCCGCTAGCCAATAGCGGACCTCGCTTTCGGTGGGATCGGGGTTGTGTTCCAACAGGGCCTTGGCGGCGACGATGAAGCCCGGCGTGCAGAACCCGCATTGCAGCGCGGCGTGTTCAAGGAACTTGGTCTGCACGGGATGAAGCACGCTGCCATCGGCGACGCCTTCGATCGTGGCGACGATGCGCCCTTCTGCCTCGGCGGCGAAGACCAGGCACGAACAGACCATCCGGCCATCGAGTATCACCGTGCAGGCGCCGCAGTCGCCGGAACCGCAGCCTTCCTTGGCACCGGTCAATTGCAACTGTGTGCGCAGGGCATCGAGCAGGCTGTCACCGGGTTCGCACAGAAATTGCTGCGCATCGCCGTTTACTGTGGCGGAGACGAGGATCTTGCTCATGCGTTTTCTCCCGAACGGGTGCGGGCGAGCAGGACCGCGCGGCGGGCAAGCACACCAGCCATTGCGGTGCGGTAATCGGCGGTGCCGCGCTTGTCGGTGATCGGGCGGCAGGCCGCGCGCACGGCCAGTGCCATGCGGTCAAGCGCGGCATCGTCAATCGCGGTGCCGACCAGTGCCGCTCCCGCAGCCTCGACCAGCAGCGCGGTGGGGGCGACAGCGCCAATAGCAATGCGGGCGGCGGTACAGATGCCGCTGGCGTCCATGACCAGAGCCACACCCGCGCCGACAACGGCAATGTCCATCTCGGTGCGCGGGATAGAGCGCAAATAGGCATCGCCGCCGCCTTTTGGCCTTGGCGGCAAGTGGATTTCGCTAACGAATTCGCCCTGACCCAGCGATGTTGTGCCTGGACCGGAAGGCACGCTTTCGACCGGCACCTGGCGCGTGCCTCCGGGGCCGACCACGGTGCAGGTGGCACCGGCCGCGATAAGTGCGGGCACGCTGTCTGCCGCCGGAGAGGCATTGCACAAGTTGCCCGCCATAGTCGCGCGATTGCGGACCTGTACCGATCCGATCAGATTCGCCGCCTCGACCACGCCGGGCCACGCGGCGACCAGTTCGGCGCAGTCCAGCAGCGCAGTGCAGGGCGTGGCCGCGCCGATGACAAAGCCGTGAGCATCGGCGCGAATGCCGCTCAGCGAGTGGATATGCTTGAGATCGACGATACTGGTGCCGGCAAACCGGCCCGCGCGCATCTGGACGATCAGGTCAGTGCCGCCGGACAGGGGTCGCGCTGCAGGATCGGCGACAAGCAGGGCGACGGCTTCTTCAATGGTGGAGGGTGAATGGTAGGCTGACGCTGGCATGGAGATTCCCGGCTGGAGGTTACAGGCCCTGCTGGAGGTTACGGGCCTTGTGCCGAGAAATTCACCGTATCGTCCAGCACTAATGTGGGACCCGTCTGTCAGACAGGTGGCGAAAGTTTCTCCGTCCGTCCGATCCATTTGCCGCGGGTCCGTCCGGTCAGATGGTATTGCCCGCAGCGGTCGCACCGATAGGCCCGCAGCGGGAAGGGCGCGGCCGCTGCAGCGCGCATGGCCTCGTCCGCGCTACCATAGCGCGCTTTCCTCTGGCAGATGCTCTGGCGGGTCCGCATGGGCGCAGCATGTTCCATGCCGCAGGGCGGGGATCAAGCCCGATGGAGCCAAGCCCGATGGAGCGCGGTCACGTATCCGGGGCATCACTCGGGCGATCCAGATGGCCGCGCACTTGCTCCGGTGCAACCAATCGGCCACATGATGCCCGAACCCGTTCATAGTCACAGGAGCCCAGGCGTGGCGATCAAGACCCGTGTTACCGAAATGCTCGGCATCGAGCACCCCATCGTTCAGGGCGGGATGCAGAATGTCGGCTATGCAGAACTGGCCAGCGCGGTGTCAAATGCAGGCGGCCTCGGCACGATCACCGGGCTGACCCAGCCCAGCCCCGCCGCCCTGCGCGACGAGATCGAGCGGTGCCGATCGATGACGAGCAAGCCTTTTGCCGTCAACCTCACCGTCTTGCCAACGATCATACCGCTTGATTACAAGAGCTTTGCCCAGACGGTCATCGACGCCGGGATAAAGGTGGTTGAAACCGCCGGCACCGCCGAAGTGCGCGAACTTTGGGCGATGATGAAGCCCCACGGCATAACCATCCTGCACAAGTGTACGGCGGTGCGCCACGCGCTTTCGGCAGAGCGGAACGGATGCGATATCATCTCTATCGACGGCTTCGAATGCGCAGGGCATCCCGGCGAGGACGATATTCCCGGCCTTATCCTGATCCCCGCAGCGGCGGACAAGGTGAAGATTCCGATGGTCGCATCGGGCGGCTTTGGTGACGGGCGCGGACTTGTCGCGGCGTTGGCGCTGGGGGCGGAAGGTGTCAACATGGGCACGCGGTTCTGCGCCACTCAGGAAGCGCCGATTCATCCGGCGGTAAAGCAGAAATACATCGATAACGACGAACGCGGCACCAACCTGATCTTCCGCAACCTGCACAACACTGCGCGTGTCGGTAAAAACGCGGCGTCTGACGAAGTGGTGCGGCGGCTCAGCCAGCCGGGGGCGACTTTTGCCGATGTCCAGCCGCTGGTATCGGGGAAATTGGGCGCTGAATTGCTGAAAAACGGCGACGTCGAGAATGGCATCTTCTGGGCCGGGATGGTTCAGGGCCTGATCCATGACATTCCCACTTGTGCCGAACTCATCGCCCGAATCATTGCCGACGCTGAAGCGATCATCAAAGGGCGGCTGGGGGCTATGGTCGGGTAGATCTGGCTTTAGAACAGCGCCATCGCTCGGCGCGCCAGCGCGAGCACCAGCGCCCAGGAACCGGTTGCCGCGCCGATAATTATGGCAACACGCGCGGAGCCGGGCAGCAGCGTTAGGTCCGGGGCGGGCGTGGCAGCGGCTTGCTGAGCCGGGCCATATGGCTCCTGAAGGCGCGCATGGAGCTGCCTGTGCATCGGGTGTAACGGTTCCCAATCGGCATCGGGCGATCGCGGCAAAGGAGCAGGCACCGCGACGGTGGCTAATTCGGCTACGGACAACCCTGCCTGCCGTTCGGGCAAAGCACCTTCCGTTCCGGTCTGGGGCACGTCGGCAAGAGGTGTCGGCAGGGGGACCATAGTGAAACTCTCAGCGGCGAAACACACGCTTGGATTAGCCGTCACGCGCTTGCCGGACCTGAAACCTCTATATCCGCAATTTTACTTATTTTGTATTAATTATTAATAAGTTATCAGTTGGTTAGCTGTCGCCGATGCTGGCAAAATAGGTCAGGGCAAAGGCGCTGAGAACGGCGCTCAGGAAGATCGCCCAGAACAGCGCTACGCGGGCGAATTCAGCCAGTTGCCAGCGTGCCGACACGGCCTGGCGATTCGCCATGTCGCGCGCATCGGCAATGGCCAGGGCAAAGTCCCATTCTGGATCCAGCGAACCGTCGCTGTCTTCTGCGTCGCCCTTTATTTCTGCCCAGGCAGGAGCAAAGCGGCTCCATACTGACCACGTCACGCTCGCGGCAATCAGCACCAGCGGCAGGCCCAACGCAAAGTTCAGGCTCGCCCCCAGTCCCTGGCGGCTGTAGAATGTGACCACCTGTTGGAGCGGGAACGAGAACAGGAATATCCCCGGCAAAAGCGGTCGCGCCAGCTCCGCCAACTTGCGTCCGGGCAGGCGGCGGGCACCGGTATAGACGACCAGATAGGCCACCGGCACGGCCAGTAATGTGCCGACAACCGGAAATGATACTGCCCGCCGTGCCCCCAGCAGGGCGAGCACAATAACCAGCATGGCGCAAACAACGGCCACATTGCGCTTCAAAACCAGCCGCTCGCGGTATCGCCAGCCCAGCACGCCAAGCTGGCTCGCCACCAGCGAGGCGCAGAGCTGGAACTGGAACTCGCGCGTGGTGAAGCCCAGCGGCGTCACGCTGCGCATGTCGAACGACTGGCTGCCGATCGCCAGGGCAATCGCCAGAGCTATGATGGCGAAGGGCACCAGCCTTGCCGCGCGCGACGCTGTGCCAGCGGCAATGCCCGCGACCACCAGCAAGACAAACGGCGTGGTCCACAGCGGTGAGTTCACCTGTTCCGACAAGTTGTTGAAATCAAAGACCGCAGGCAAAGTGAAACGCGGCCAACCAATCAGATTCAGCAGATAAAGCCAGGTGCGGCTGTCGAGCAGATAGCGGCGGACGCTGATGCTGGTAAGCAGCGGGCCGAGGATCAGCGCCGCACCGATAACGGCGATAAGGAAAGTCGGCAGCATGGTGCTGGCTCGCCGCTGGAGAAAGCTGCGCAGGCCGGTGCGCGCGCGGGCACGGGCCAAAGCGAAGCCCAGCAGGCAGAACAGGCCGGCAAAAGCGGCCGGCTGGACGATCCACATTGATGAATTGACGAAGTCGCCATAGCTCGCGGTAACCGCGAAACTTTGGCACCAGACCAGCGCGACAATCAACACAAGGCGCAGAATGGCGAGACCCGGCAGCTTTTCGCCGCACCGCACAATTTTTGCCTTCTGAAATTGCACTACGGCTGGTATCCCTCTGTCTTTACGGGTATCGGGCTTAGAATATCTGGCGGCTAAGGCAAGTTTTCGCAGGCGCGAATATGCGTTTTAGTCATCTATTTTCGGCCATTTCTAGCCTGTTCCAGTCACCCCAGCCGGTTTGGCCAGCGGGTTTGGCCAGCGGGTTTGGCAAGTCGGTGATGTGAAGCAGGGTGACTGGGCGAACATGAGCGTGGATGAAATCGAATCGGGCGAAAGCCTTGGCTCTGCCGTGAATGACGCTGACAAGCCTGCCGTGGGCCAGAGCGCGCTACTGCCCAATCCGCAAGTGCTGGTGGATGTGCTCAACCGGCGGAAATGGTCGTTCATAGTCACACTTGTGCTGATTTTGGCCGCTGCAATCGCCTATCTCGTCTGGGCACCGCGCTATTTTACCGCGACCGCCGAATTGCAGGTTCTGCCAAGCCCGGTCGATCCAGTCAGCGCGCCGACTACCGGAGCTGGTGAGGTCGCCCGGTCCGCCGATTTCATCGACACGCAAGTTATCCTGCTGCAATCGCCGCAACTGGCTGAGCGCGTCGCCCGGGCGCTCAAGCTTGACGACGATCCCACGTTGCGGGCGCGCAAGCTGCCGTCAAACCTGCTGGAGCTTACGTCTTCCGCCAGCGCTCACCGCGTCGCGAACACGCAGTTGGTCGATATCGACGTGACCACGCGCGACCGCAAGATGTCGGTCCGGATCGCCAACGAATTTGCTGTCCAGTATTTGCAGATGCTGGAGGAACAGAAGCTTGCATCGAAAACCTCGATGGATGCCCAGATCGACAGCCGCCTCAACAAGCTGCGCGAAGAAGCCGAAGCGGCTGACGCCGCGCTGCAACGCTACAATATCCAGCACGGCCTGCTGAGTGCCCAAGGCGCGACTATGGCTGAGCAGGAAGCCTCTTCGCTCAACGGCCAGATTGCCCAGGCGCGCGCCGACCTGGCCGAGCGTCAGGGCCGCCTCACTTCTGCCCAACGGCAGCTTTCGCAAGGTGGCAGTGGCAGCGAAACTACCACCGCGCTAACTTCGGGCACCATCGGCGGGCTGCGCCAGCAGGAGGCTGAAAGCAGCCGCACGCTGGCGCAATTGCGCAGCCGCTATGGTCCCAAGCATCCTGCGGTTGCGCAGGAAGAACAGCGGCTGGCCGACGTGCGCCGACAGATCCAGCTGGAAATCGACCGCCTGATGGCCAGTCTGCAAGCCGAAGTGCAGGTCGCCTCGTCGCGGCTGGCATCGCTGCTTGGCAGCGAGGCGCAGTCGCATGGCCGCCTCGCCGGCAATGCCGAGGCGCAAGTCGGCTTCATGGAACTGGACCGCAAGGCCAGCGCGGCCCGTACCGTCTATGAGGCGTTCCTCAGCCGTTCGCGAGGCGCGGCTGCCCGCGACGGCATCGAGCAGCCGATCGCTACGCTGACCGCTCCGGTGCCGCTCCCTCTGCGTGCTTCGTCGCCGAAGACCGGGTTGATCCTGGTGCTGGGCGTGCTGTTCGCCGTGCTGGGCGGGTTTGCTGCGGTCGCAGTGGCCGAATTCCTCGATCGGGGGATCAAATCGCGGCACGACGTGGAAAAGCGGCTGGGTGCCCGTTACCTCGGCACCATTCCGGACTTGCGCTCCACGCTTGGCGGGCTGCGGCTGACCGAAACGCCAGAGAACTACATCCTCTCGCACCCGATGTCGGCCTTTGCCGAATCGCTGCGCAATCTGCGCGCGGCGATGACTTTGCGCGGACGGCGTGCGCCCAAGGTGCTGGTCGTCGCATCGGCGCTGCCGCAGGAAGGCAAGACCACGACTGCGGTGTGTCTGGCGCGGACTTTGGCCCTGTCAGGTGCGCGGACGGTGTTTGTCGATTGCGACATCCGGCGTCACGCTGCCAGCGACGTGTTGCTGGCAGGGCGTAAGGGCGGGCTACTGGAACTACTGCGGGTCAAGTCGTCGCTCGATCAGGTCCTGCTTGATGATCTCGACAGTGATCTCAAGATCCTGTGCACCCACGAAATGGCCACCGACGCGACCGACCTTTTGACCCCGGACGTAATCGGCAGCGTGTTTGACGAATTGCGCGCACGGTTCGATTTCGTGGTCGTTGATACCCCGCCAGTGCTGGCGGTTGCCGATGCTCAGGCGGTTGCCAGCAAGGCCGATGCGGTCGTGCTGCTGGCCCGCTGGCGCCGGACTTCGATGGGTGCGGCCGACGCCGCGCTGGACTTGCTGATCGGTGCCAGCGCCAACATCGTCGGCGTTGTGCTATCACAAGTGGACGTCAAGAAATTCGGCAGCAGCCAGCAGGACTATTACGCCTATCACAAGCTGTTCAAGGGCTATTACCAGAACTGATCGACGCCACCGCTGCCGGGCGATCCTGTCGTCCCGGCTGATTGCGCGTTCACGTCAGTAAACGAACTTCGCCCCGATGAAGGCGCTGTTCTGCTGATAACCGAACCCGGCCAGCGTCGTGGTCCGTCCTGAATGGCGCAGTTCGCCGTTCAGCGTCAGGTGGCGGTCAACCAGATAGCGCACCCCGATCATTCCGCCGAGCTCGTTGGTCTGAAATCCCGGCCCGTTCGGGCGGTAGTGCGCATAGTCGATCTCGCCGCTCAGCAGTACATAGCGGTAGAGTTCGTGATTGACGGTAAAGGCGGTATCAGTCCGCGTGTTTCCGGCTACGATCAGTGAACCATTGTCCTGGACTGTCCGCCCCGCGCGCAGGCCCAGCGAGGTTAGCGGCGTGACGTTCCACAACACGTTCGCCTTGAAGCTGAGGCCGTTGAAGCCACGGAACTGCGGATCGGCGTAGCTGCGCTTGAGATAGCCGACCTGCAAGGTGCCAAAAATCAACCGGCTCAATTCCAGATTGACGCCGCCCAGCAGGCTGAACCCGTGCGAACTGCGATCAAGGTTGAGCCCCGGGATGAAGCCCGGCTGGCCGGGCCGGAAATCATAGACGACCTTGTCATATTGTCCGTTAAGTGTCAGGCCGATGCCATTGCCCAGATCGTAAGTAGCGCCGCCGATCAGCGACAGCGCCTTGTCATTGCGGAAATACTGGCTGACGACAATGCCGCCGGGCAGCTGGCCGTCGGTATATTTCAGGATGTCGAGCCGCACGTCGGCGTTCAGCGTCAAGTCGCTCACCGAATGGGCAACCCCGGCGCTGACGACATATTCGTTGTGCCGTACCGGCTTTACCGTGCCCTGATAGCTGCCCAGGTTGCTGCGGCTTTCAACGTCGTGGGTAAAGCTAAGGTCGGCGTGGAACTGCGTGTCGCGCGAGAAGTCATAGACACCTTGCAGCGCCGCGCCGTAAGTAAATGCGTCCTCGGTCGGGCGCAGGGCGTGCTTGCTTTCGTTCAGATAGATATTGCCGCCGAAGCTGTGGCGGTTCCAGTTGCTGCGAAAGTTCACTTCGGGCCGCAAGTTGAAATAGATGTCAGACTTCTTGCCGACGCTGACGGCCTGATAGTTGTCAGTGACATGCGTTTCGGCAGTGACCATCGGCAGCACGTTTAGCCCGAACAGCGGCAGGGCAATCGGCTCATAGCCGGGCTGTACGCGGCTCTTGACGTCCTGATTGGCCACGATCTTCGGGGCTTGTACTTGCGCCTGGGCCGTGCCGTGGCAGAGCGCAATGGCAAGCGCGATGCCCGCCGGCTTCAAAAGTCCGTTCACTGAAAAACTCCCCATCCGCGCCCCTGGACGATTTCCACGCAGAAACCGGCGCTTACCGGGAGAAAGGCTCTCCCGGCGACCCTCAGGCCGGTATTGGCGTCTGTCTTAGCAATATTGTGCATATGCGAAAGAGCGAAAAGGCGGGCCGCCCGTTGGCCGGGATGGGGGACAGGGGTGCCTATCGCTGTTCGTCACTGGCCGCATATTCGCGGTAAGGCGAAAAACCCAGCCCAGAGGCGAAGACGCCAAGGTGCAGTGCGGCGCGTAACACATAGTTTGTGCGGCGCGCGGGGGACAAAGCATGGGCCAGCGCCAGCCCCGCGCAAAAGACGACCTTCGCCGCCGATCCAATGACCCCTGCCAAAACTTTCCCTTTATTTTGCAATACCATGAAGTGTATCTGACCAGACCTGAAGCGGCGCCGGACGAGCCAGTGCATGGTCATCCGGTCAAGTGGCACCGGCTCGCTGGCAATCGCATCGGCCACATAGGCAAAGCAGGCCCCTGCCAGATGCGCCCCAAGGAAGAACATTGTATCTTCCCCGCCGATTTGTCCCAGCGCGACGTCAAAGTGCAAACCGTGCGCGGAAATGAACTGGCGGTCGATCAGCACGTTTCCAGTATAGCCGTTCCATTCCGCATCGCGACCGGCAATCCGGGTGGAGTGGAAATCGCTCCGCTTGATCCACGCGGGCGCCGTTTCAGGGTAGATGGCCAGCACTTGCCCGAACACCACCTGCCTGCCGGCGCGCGCGGCCAGCAGGCGGGCGAGCCAATCTGGCCGGGCCACTTCGTCATCGTCGATGAAGGCCAGCCAGTCACCGCTGGCCGCAGCAAGGCAGGCGTTGCGCGCGATGGAGATGTTGCGTTCCGGCGCATGGACGTATGTCAGCGGCAGGCCGAGCGTCTGGCCGATGCCTTCGATTTCGCAGCGGCGCGTGTCGGTGGAATCATTGTCCGCCACGATCACCCGCAGGCTGGTCCCTTGGGGGAGCACTTGCGCTGCCAGCGATGCCAGCGTTTCCGCCAGCGCGGGGCGGCGGAAGGTGCAGACGCACACGTCGATCACTTCACCGGCGGTCATGTCGCGAGGCCCTCTGGCCGGGTTATCGCCAGCAAGGCAGCCTCGGCAGCGGGATCGCGGCGGGTGCGGCGGCGGCGCGCCGCGCGGATTATCGGAATGCGAACGGCCAGCGGCTCGGTCAGCATCGGAAACAGGCGCGGGTCATGCAGGCACAGCCGCGCGGCTGCGGCCAGATCGCGGGCCTTCAGCGCATCGAGTAGCCGGGCATAGTCCGCCGCACGGGCAAAGGCCTGCCAGCGCCGGTTAAGCAAGTCAGCGACCGGGGAGGGCGGCTGAGCCTCTGCAAGCGCGCGGCCCTGATGCACCATAGCGTCGGCATTGGCAGCAGACAGCCGGTGCGAAATTGATCCGGCGTGCTTGCGATAGCCATAGGTCGGGCTAGGCTCCAGCCAATAGCGGTGCCCGGCCAGCAGCAGCCTGACGATCAGGTCATCATCCTCTGCGATGCGCAGGGCGGGCTGATAGGCGAAACCGCCAGCGCGCAGGCTTTGAGTGCGGAACATCGGCTTGAGATAGCCGTAATTTGCACCGCCGGGCGTGAACATCAGCGTCTCGCGCAGATAGTCCTGCAAACTGATTTGCCCGGGCAGGGGCGGACCGGGGAGGAACAGCGCGGGCTTGTCACCGGGATCGTTGCTGAACAGGACGGGGTTGTCGGCGATAAGGTCGGCCTTTTCTCGGCTTGCTGCCGCAACCAGCCGTTCCAGCCGATCCGGGGCGTAGAGGTCGTCCGCATCGAGCACCGCGAACCACGCCCCACGCGCCAGTTCCAGCGCGCGGTTGCGGGCACCTGCCGGGCCGCGATTTATGGCCAGACGCTCCAGCCGCACGCGCGCGTCCTCATCGGCAATTCTGCTTACCACTGCGCAAGTGTCATCACTTGAGCAGTCATCGACAACGATGAGCTCCAGCGCGCCCAGCGTCTGACGCAGGACCGAGCGGATGGCGGGCGCGATGAAGCCGGCGGCGTTGTGCGCAGCCATTGCAACAGTCACCAGCGGAGCGCCGGTCGGCCTGAGATGGGCGTCAGTCAAACAGATAGCGGTGGTCTGCGGCGGGGAGGGCGGGGCTGCCCAGATGCAGCTTGTCGCGCAGGAAGGCCAACACCATGCGGGGCAACTGCGCGGGGCGCTGCATCGCCGCCAGCACGGCCTGCCCGCGACCACGGGCCTGCCTGATGTCGAGCATTTGCCGATAATGCAGCTTGTGTTCCATCTGCGCCGCATGCGTGCGAAGGCTGGCCTGGGCGTCAGGAGGCAGGTCCGGCGTCATGGCGAACTTGCGGTCAAATGCGAGCAGCGCCGCGAGATCGGCGGTTCCGTGGTGGCCGCTCAGCGATCCGTCGCGTTCGATCGCCACGTAACCGCAGGACCGGATGCGGAGGAAACGTGCGCCTTTGGCCAAGGCCTGGGCATAGAGGGCGTAGTCCTCACCCAGACGCAGGCTCTCATCGTAACCAAGCCCGTGCAGGTCAAGGAATGCGCGCCGGATCAGGGGTTTGGCAAATCCCAGTTCACCGCGATGATTGTCGGACCGGGCCATGTTTCCGGCGATGAATTGGGCCAGCGAGATCGCCTCGGGCCGGGGAGCGAAATCGCCCACGCTGGCGGGATCGAAGTTCGCAGCCAGACCTTCGCGGATGAATACGATATTGTCGGCGATCACGTCCCACCCGTTTTGCGCCAGCATCGGCTTGAAACGACCCGGAAGCAGGTAATCATCAGCGTCGAGGATGGCCACGAAGGGCGCGCGCGATGCGGCGATGGCGCGGTTGCGTGCAGCGGAAGGCCCGCCGTTGGCCTCCAGCCGGATGACCTGAAGGCGGCCCGATCCATCATCGGCAGCGCGCGCGGCGGCTTCGGTTCCGTCGCTGGAGGCATCGTCCACCACCACCACTTCGGCGGTTTCCGCCTGCGCCAGTGCCGAACGGACCGCCCGCGCAATCGTGGCCGAAGCGTTCCACGCGGCAATGATCACGCAGACCGGGGCCGGGCCGGATTGCTCGCCAATCGTGCTGGCGGCATGACCGGAATTGGCCAATTTGCTGGAATCGGTCATCGCCTTGGCAAGCCTGCCCGTGTACTGTAGAGCGAAGCCCAGTTGGGGGGCGCCCCCAGATTATTGATTTCGAAGCGAGATTTATCAATGATGAAAGTGAAACCGACCTGGCTCGCCCTGGCCGTGCTGATAAATCTTGGCGGTTGCGCCAGCGGAGCGGCGGAAACGGTTTCATCCACGGCGGTTGCTCCGGCTGCGAAGGATGCCGAATACCGGCTGGCTCCGGGCGACAAGATCCACGTCATCGTCTATGGCGAAGAAACGCTGACTGGCGATTATGTCATCTCCAGCGGCGGTAACTTGACCTTCCCGCTGATCGGCACGCTGAAGGCCACCGACAAGACGGTCGAACAGTTGCAGGACGCGATGACGGCCGCGCTTAACGATGGTTATGTCAACAATGCCCGCGTCAGCGTTCAGGCGATTTCCTATCGTCCGTTCTACATTCTGGGCGAAGTCAACCGGCCGGGCGAATACCCGGTCGCCACCGGCCTCACCCTGCAGCAGGCGGTGGCCTCTGCGGGCGGGTACAGCTATCGTGCCAACGTGAAGCGGGTGTTCATCAAGCGCGCCAACGAAACCACCGAAACGCTGATCGATTTGCGCAAGTCTGGCAATATCATCGTTCATGCAGGCGACACCATCAGGATTACCGAACGCCATTTCTGACCTGCCGGTTACTTGGTATCCGGCGGGCGGTACTCTGGCGCATAAATGATTTTGGCGCGTGAGCGCAGATCATTGAGCGTCGTGCCCACAGTCTTGAGCGCGCGCTCATTATTGATCGAATTGGCCGCGATTTTGGGCCACAGGTTGTGCGGCACGCTGGCATTCTCGCGCGCGATCACGGTGCCGATGAAGGTCATTCCCCCGGCTGACATGTCAAAGATCGTGCCGGGCGCCAGCGCCGCAATCTGCTTGGCGATGTTGGCATCGATGGTGCCGGTATCCAGCACCGTCGTCAGCCGCTGCGCGCCGACGTTCAACTGACGCAGTTGCTGTGCGATCTGGTCGATCGAAGGCAGTGCAGTAAGCTGGAGAACCTTCTGGCGCGCAAGCGGCTTGGTGAAATGGACGATATCCAGCTTCAGATGCTCGCGGTTGGCGAACAGGATCGGGTTGCTGTCAATATAGGTCTTGATCTCTGCCGGGCTCGGGTCGCGCATGTTGCCAGTCAGCTTGCGTAGCGCCAGTTCGGCCAGCAGCGATTGTTCCATCTGCCGCCGCCGGGTGACATATTGCGGGCTACGGTCCAGCCCTTGCTCACGCGCGAGATCGGCCATGATGTTGCGATCGATGATGCGCTGCAGCAGCATCGGCGAGATTGCGCGCGGATCAAGGTTGGCGGGCAGATTTTCCTGCTGCGCCTCTGACTGCAGTTCGAGCCGGGTGATTTCCTGGTTGTTCATCACGGCCACGACCTGACCGCCGGGGGTCTTGTTGCAGCCGCTGACCAGCAGGGCGGCACCCGCGCAAAGACATACGCCAGCGGACTTTGATAAAGCAGACCTTGAGAACAAATTGCTCATGCGGATGCTGAGGGCAGGGATTTTCGACATTGAGAGCATGAGTCCGTGCAAAGTTCTGTATCGCCGCGCGTTTAACCCGTTTCTTGCTGAAATTGCCAACGAATGTTTGCGGCAGATGCCATCACTGACACTGAAAGCGGTCATTCCCGGTCAAGCGCATCGAGCAGGGGACCAATCGCCGCCCGGGTGGCGGGCAGATCATCGGGCAGGGTCACCGACCAGACCCGCGTGCCGCCTGCGATTAAGCCATGCAGTTGCTGGATGTAGGACAGCATCCGCCCCATCGCCCGGGCAGCGCGTGGCAGATGCGCCAGTTCTCCGCACCGCTGGAGCAACTGGAATTCGGTGCAGCGTTCGAACGCCAGATCGCCGCCCCGCGCATTCAGCAGAAAAAGGTCGCTGATGGCGGTGCTGGTCGGCAGCGGCGGCGTGTCGCCAAAGGAAACCAGTGATTTTCTGCCGTTGATGTGCGCTGGCTCAAGCTTGCGGATGCTGGGCATCTGATCCGAAATATCGTCCCACAGCCGCAGCGTGGCATAGCCGGGCAGCAGCCGGTTTGCCGCATCTGTGCCGCCCAGAACGCATAAGTCATCGGCCAGTACCGGCAGGCCCCGCTCGGCCAGCAGCGCCGTCAACACCGATTTGCCCGCGCCCGTTTTTCCTGAAATGCAGAGCGCCGCGCCCCCGCGCAGTACCGCCGATGCGTGCAGCGCCACTTGTTGGCGTTGATACCACAGGATCGACTGGATCGGTCCGATGAGCACCGCACGGGCGGCAAGGTCGCTCGCCCCTTCGGCAGGTTCGATAATTACGCGATTGCCGCCAGTCATCAGATAGCGGCCATAGTCCTTCACGTCCCAGCGGAACGCGCGATCACCGTCGATCTGCCACGTGCCTTCGCTGTGCGTCGGTTCGCTTAAAGGCGCGGCTTCGCCAAGGATGAATTGCACATCCGGCGTAAAGGTATCGGCCAACGCGCCGCGTACCTGTTCTCCGGCCAGTTCAGGCAGACGCAAGTCACTTGCGAGGTTTAATCCACACAAGCGATAGAAATACATGGGCTGGCCTGTCATATCGCGGGTAGCGGCGTGGCTGAAGTTGTCCGCAGCGGTCGAAGGGACGCAAGGTTGTTCGCACATCTGGCGCAATTGAAAAAGCGGTATTCGTGGATCTGGAGCAGCGGCTGGCCTTTCGTCGTGGCCAGCGATGCCACGCCGCTGGAACGGCTGCGCGTTTACGGGCTGCAGGTGGAACTTGCCGGGCGCAGGGCGATTACCCGGCTGATCGGCTGGCCACTGATGCTGGTTTGCTGGCCGATTACCAGCCTGTTTGGCGCGATCAAGGCGGCTCGGAAGGACCGCTCAGATGGCGGGACCAGTGCATGGGAGGGGTTCCGCAAGTATTACAGCGCGGCGATTCTGCACAATGCGCGGCCCGGCGATCTGCAATCGCTGCAGGTCAGTTCCGGCATCGGCGCGGAAATGGCGCCTCACCTGATGTACAACCGTGATTCGCGCATCTGGCAGGCGCTAAACCGGGTGAGCGGTGCCAATGGCGAGGATGTGCAGGACAAGGCGCGATTCTACCTGCTCGCCCGGCAGGCTGGCTTGCCAGTGGTGCCCGTTTACGCCGCGTTTTCCGGCGGGGAGAGCCTGTTGCCGATAGACCGTGCGGCGGCAACGGGGAGCAGTCTGTTCGTGAAAAGCCTGCGCGGCCAGCAGGGGCAGGGCGCGGCGATCTGGCGCTGGGGTGAGCATGACGGCGTGGCGGGTTACGGTGACGGCACCGGGGTTTACCCAACGCTTGATGCCCTTTTGGCCGCTCTGTCCCACGAGGATTGCGTGGTCCAGCCGCTGCTGGTCGACCATGCAGCCCTGCGCGCGGCGGGCAGCGAGGGGCTTTCCAGTCTGCGCATCGTTACCGTCCGCACGCCTGAAGGACAGGTACAGGCGGCGTGTTCGCTTCTGCTGATGGCCAAGGGGATGCTCAGCCAGTACGGCCATTCCTATGCCGTTGATATCCACAACGGGCGACTGACGACATGGCTGGATACCAGCGAGGGTTTCAAGCGTAGTCCGGTGGCGGAGGACTTCGCCCTTCCCGCCATTCCTGAGTGGGCCGCGCTGGTGGAGATGGTCTGTCAGGCCCATCGCACTGGATTCGCCGCCTTCTCGTCACTGGGCTGGGATGTGGTCCTGACCGATGATGGACCTTTGCTGCTTGAGGCGAATCAGGGCTGGGGGATAATGCTGCATCAGGTGCTGGGCGAACCCCTGGGCCATACCGCGATAGGCACGGCCGCCGCTGCATGGCTGGACCATCTGGCAAAGCGGTAACTGTCCCTGGTTCACACCTGTAACCTTACGGAAACAGCCCCAGTCAATCCGCATCCGCTGACGACTGAAGCGTTGCAATTACGCCGGTTTTCCGCGAAATCCGGGGCTATGGGGGAATATTCCGACAGTTTTGCATCAACGTGGCCGGGGATCAGCCATCTGCCGGTAGCGCGCCGTCTGGTGGTCGCCGCCGTGCGGACGCAGTTGAACGGCACGATGGCCCCGGTTGAAAATGCGTGGCGCGTGGCCGAGGTTATTGCCGAGTCTGCCGAAATCGCCGAGGCCAATAAACTGCTGGGGGAATTCGCCGCCGGTCTCGCCCGTCTGGGCATCGAGCCGCAGTTCACGGTGATGGCCGCAATCGCGAACTACCGGGCACGGGCCAGGCGCAAGGCCAGCCAATCCCGGCTGAGCCTTGATCGGATCAAGACTGCGCTGGCTGACGCCAATGTGCAATGGGTGGCCTATAAAGGCCCGGTGCTGCAAATCCAGCTTGGCGGCGCCGCATCATACCGCCCCGCCAGCGATGTCGACATCCTGGTGAACAAGCGCAATTTCGAACGCGCGGCAGAGGCACTGAAATCCTCCGGCTGCATCCTGCCTCCAGCCTTTGCCACGCACTGGTGGCGCAACTGGCTGGGCGAACTGCCCTTTGTGCCGCCGCCGGGCCAAGGATCGCCGATTGACCTGCATTACAAGGTCCAGCAACCCGGCTGCCCGCTGCCGTGGGACACCGCCCGCTTTCTCTCTGACTGCGCGACTGTCGACTTTGACGGGCTGGAACTGCCCGGCCTGTCCCGCGTAAACTTGGCGCTTATGGCGGCGATCTGTGTGGTCAAGGCCTTTGCCCGGCATGAGCCTGCCGGGTCGCACGCGCTGGATCTGGCGCGGATCATGGACGGGGCGGACGGCGCGTTTATCGCCGCGCTGGAACAGGAAGCGCGCGAGCAGCGGCTCGTCCGGACGCTCGACATCGCACGGCAGGCGGTGGAGGAGTTCGCTACCGGAGACGGGCTGGAGGGTGAGAATCTGGGACGGCGCAGCCCGGCCTGGTCGGCAATGATCCTGACTCCAGACGCCACAGACCACGTCCGCCTGCGCGGCCGCCACCTGCTATGGCAATTGAGCGAGGGCAATCCCTTGGTGCGCGCTTCCCGTTTCGTGCGAGATAGCCTGTCCGTCATCGCGTCCGAACGATCGCGTGTGCATTACGAAGGCGCGGGCCTTTCCACCGAAGGCTTTGTTACCAGCCAACGATAGGCCCGTTTGCAGCGGCCAGATTGCGCGCCGATCAGCGGAAACGGGCGATTTCCTGAAACAGCGGGGCTTCATCGAACCCCGTCATCTCCACCTGTCCGGCACGCACCCAGGCATGGGCGGCAAGTTTGATCTGGCCTTCCTCGACATTGCGCGAAACGCCGAAGTACATGGTCGATGGAATATCCCGGCGGCGCAGCATCATCTTGGCGGCAATCGACTGGTGAATGCACACGGCGCGAAACGGGGCGAACCGGGCGATCCAGCGCACCGCTGCCGAAACCTGCCGCGCTTGGGCCAGTTGAGGCTCGGCCAGCAGATGCCGTTCGGTGTCGTCCGGCTGACTGGTCGGCACGGCGGTGCCCAGATGCACGGCAATGCGCTGAAATGGCCGCACGATCAGCCAGATGCGGGCTATCGCGAGCATGGCCAGCGCCTCAAACGCCAGCAGCTTGCCGCGCCAAGACAAGTGGAACAGCCGCCGCAGCCGCTTGGGAGCAATCGCGATGCCCCGCGCTATCCGCGCCACCACGCTCATAGCACGCGATCCTCTGCCACTTGCCCGCCCTGCATCCTGATCACCCGCCTGCACACGGAAAGCGTGCTGGGCCGGTGCGCGATGAGGATCAAGGACAAGTTGGGCAGGGCTGCAAACAGACGGGCAAAAATCGCCGCCTCTGCCGCCGGATCGATGGCATTGGTTGCCTCGTCAAGGATCAGCACTTCGGGTTGCCGCAGGATCGCGCGGGCCAGTGCCAGCCGCTGCCGCTCGCCGCCGGAAAAGCGCGATCCATGTTCATTGACCCGCGTTTCCAGCCCGCGTTCAGATGCCCGCACAAGCAGCTGCGCCCCGGCGATTTCCAGCGCCCACCACAGCCGCTCGTCCGGAATTGCGGTCCGCGACGAAACCAGGTTGGCGCGGATCGTATCGTTGCTCAGCCAGGTTTCCTGCGTCACATAAGACAGCCGGTCACGCCAGGCGGCGCTACTGCGCCCGTCCATCGGCTGGCCGTGGACAAAGATCGCCCCGCCAGTAGGCTCCAGCAGGCCAGTCATCAGATCGAGCATGGTGGTCTTGCCCGCACCCGAATCGCCGGTCAGCGCCACGACCTCTCCAGCGCAGATCCGCGCGCTCAGGCCCTGTACGCGCGGCACCGGGCCGGTCTGGTAGGATACGTTCTCGAATCGCACCAGTTCCGCCTCGCCCACCGGGACGATCCCCGCGACCGGAGCAGGCGCTTCACCCAGCAGTTCCGCTTCGCGCACGCCATCAAGGTCGTGCAACAGTTCGACGACGCTGGTATGCGATGGCAGCGATTGCGACACCTGCTGCACCAGCGTCACCAGCATCGTCCCCGCAGAGCTGATCCGCGTCAGGATGGCAAACGAGGCCACCAGCCGCGCCGCGTCGATCCCGGCAAATTTGCCGACGATAAGAAATATCGCCGCAGAAGCCGCCGCGACGTAAGTAATCGTCTGGCGAATGCGGATCTGATGGAGCGAATAACCGGTGCGCATTTCCAGCACCTCCTGCGTCACGCCCTCAAACTCGGTGGTGAAGTCGGACTGGGTGTTCTGCGCCTTTGCCAGCTTCAGTCCGCCCAGAAATTGCTGCGAGATATGCGCCAGGGAAATGCCGTGCTGGTTGATCCGGGCGCCGATCTCCCCCGCCTTGCGCAGTGAGCGGACGAAGGCGACAGAGGCCAGCGCGCAAAGAATAACCGCAAACACTGCGATCGCCGGAGCAATGAACAAAGCCAGTAACCACTGCATGATTACTACCAGAATCGCGCCAATTATTTGCAACATCATCTGCGCTGCCGCTCCCGCGCGGGGCACGTTGCCGCTGAGTGCCTGATTGATCCGGGCGTGCTGCAACGCCTCCACCCGCGACCACGGAGCCCGTGACAGGCCTTCCATCACCCGCACCTGCAGGTAAGCGGTATAGCCGCTCTGCAAGCGCAGGATCGCCCCCTCACGCGCGGTGACGATCACGCAGCGGATCAGCAATACGACCAGAAACAGCGCCAGACACGCCATCAGCCGGGCGTTTTCTGATGTCAGCCCGGCAAAGTCGAACGCCTGCCCCAGCCCGCGCGAAAGAAACCCCGGCCGCCCTTTCATCGCCAGCGTCACCAGCGGAACCAGCGAAATCATGCCGATCACCTCGACCAGTGCAGCAACTACAGATAGCACGGCGGCACTGCTTAACGCCGCTCGCGACCAGACGTGCAGGCGTGCGATCAGGAGTATGAATTCGCGCATGGAAAATGTAGTGCTGGTCATGGTTTATCGTTTGTACTCAATATGTGATCATGGTCGACTGCCGATATTGGCCGCATTGTGATACCCATCATTGAGAAGACATTGGTTAATGTCACAAAATGCCCCGTTCTGGTACGGGCATGAGCACCTGCTGCGATATTTTTTCTAGTGGCGTTTCGACGATAACTTGGGTATAAAAACATAGTGTGCAGATTCGTTCTGTATGCACGCTCCAGAAGGGGGATTTTTGCTATGACTACCACTACTTGGGCAACGCCCGTGATTGAAGAACTGAACATCGCTCTCGGCACCGAACTGTTCGGTGATGACGGCGTTGTTAACAACACCAACATCCCCGACGCGACTCTGTCGTAATCGGTAAAAAGCTTACTCCCTCGGCGCGAAAGTGTTTTATGCATCCTGAAATTTTCAGCGCGCCGGGGAGTGAGCAATTTTTAACTGCCTTCATCGAAAAGAATTGCCTTCATTTTCAGCATGATGACCGTGAACGGTTCGCGGATCTGCTGTCGTGGGATGCAATCAATACGTTGATGTCCTTGAATCTGTTTGACGACAAACGGATTCGCGTGGTCAAAGATGGTCGGCCGATTCCGCTGTCGTTTTATCGCCGTGAAAGCGATACCCGGCCCGTTGATGCCGCCAAGTTGACTGACCTGCTGAACCAAGGCGCAAGTCTGGCGATCAATTCCGTCAATCTCCTGTCGTCCAACGTCCGCCGAATAACCAATCAGCTTGAGCGTTGGCTTGATCAGAAGGTCAACGTCAACGCCTATATCAGCTTCGGGACCGGCGGGGCATTCACCGCCCATTACGATTCGCATGATGTTCTGGTGCTGCAGGTTTACGGTGAAAAGGACTGGACCCTTTTTGATGACCCCGCACCCTATCCTATGGATGGCAGCGCAAAGCCCCGCCATGCGGACAAGGGGCGTTCGCCCCTGATGGAAGTTACCATCCGCCCAGGCGAAATGCTGTTTGTACCGCGCGGCTATGTTCATAAGGCTGCGGTCAAGAATTCCACGTCCGTCCATCTGACTTTCGGTATTCATCCCGTGATCGGTTCAGAATTCATCGGCCGCTTGCGCAAGCGGTGCTTGGAACGCGACGAGTTTCGCATGGATATTGCTCCCGTGTCAGGAACTGAGGCGCTTGCCGCGCAAGAACTGCGGTTGAAAACCCTGTTGCACAAGATGATCGACGAATATTCGTTCACCACCTTTCTCGACGAACTGAGAAATGAGCGGGAGGTGCTCGACCTGTTCCAGCTCGGGCCGAACCGCGAAGTGACGAGCGATGCCGTCCTGGTCCCACTGGTTCGCCAGCGTGAAAACTTTCCGTTGCCGGCAAAGGCCAATCCGGATGTTGCGCGGCCTGTGCTGGACCGCCTGATGGACAACAACACGATGAAACTGGGCGCACTTTGCGACAGTTTCGATGGTGAAATCGAAGCCGGCGATGTAAAGACTGCGGTGGACTGCCTTATCGGTGGTCGCCTGGTCGCATTTACGCAGTAACCCTCCTTAGGTATTGGTTTAAATGGTAAATCCTGCAGTATCCGGGAGCATTGACAGCAATTCGACTGTCTGCCGGTCAATCAACCACTTCAAATCCGAAAGCGACGGCGAGACCGTCATCATGAGCGTCGAGGCTGGCAAGTTCTTCACTTTCGATGACATCGGGTTCGAAATCTGGGATGCGTTCGGCGAAGCGCGCCGGGTGGGCGATGTCGTCGACCAGCTCGCGGCGAAGCACAATGCTCCTCGCGACCGGGTCGAAAGCGACGTCATTACCTTTCTTGACCGCCTTGCAGACGAAAATCTGCTAGACCTCGCCTGACACAAGCGGCGTGGTTGCTTTGCATGATGTAGTGCTGTGCGGCCTGCGTATTCAGTCCGAAATCGCAATAGATGTCTTGCCGCCCTGGGCCGGGCCGGCAGACGCGTCGGTTGATGTCACAATCAGGCTGGGTGAAGTGCCCGCGCTGGATGTGGGCGGGCCGGTCTACGTTGGCGTCATGGAGGACGAAAGCGCGATCGTGATCGCCCAGGGCGTCGGACGGTTTCGCGTGAGTTCGGGGACGACGGTAATCGCCCAGCCCGAAGCCGGAGTGCATCCGGGCGCGATCGAGATGATCATCATCGGTCCCGTATTCGGTGCCCTGTGTTACCAGCGCAACATCCAGGCCCTGCATTGCAATACGGTCGTGATAAACGGAAAGGCGGTGGCTTTGGCCGGACCGTCTGGAGCGGGTAAATCTACCCTCGCGGCGGTGCTTGCGGGCCGGGGGCATAGCCTGATCGCCGACGATGTTCTGGCCATCACCCCGGAACCGAAGGGGCCGCAAGGCGTGCAGGGAATGGTGGCGCATACCGGCAACCGTTTCTTGCGACTGCTACCCCAGACGCTGGAACTGCTGGGCCGCGATCCATCGGGATTGCGCCGGGCATCTACCGGTGAGCGCGACAAGTATTTCCTTCCGCCACCGCCGGACGCGGATATCTTGCCCAGTTATCCTCTGGCGGCTTTGGTCTGGCTGGCCGCGACGCCGGCAAAGGTGGAAAAGATAAGTTATATCAAGGGAATGGTCGAGAAGGCGCAAGGCATACAGATTGCCACGTATCGAGGTTATCTGGCGCGGGAGTATATCCGGCGTGGCCGTTCGGCTTTGGGGGACATGAGTTTGCCGGGCGTTGATTTCTACGTGATGATCCGCCCGCGCGACCTTACGCGACTTGATCGTCAGGCTGATATGATCGAGGCACTGGTCGCTGGGTAAAGCCGGTGTAGGTGCGCACTGGTCTTACGTATCAGAAGTTCAGTACGCCCCGCGCCCGAACAGCACTGTCGGCACAGTCCGCAAGAGGATCACCATGTTACTGGCAAGTCTTTGTCCGCGTACGTAGACCACGTCGCAGGCGATGCGGCGGCGGTAGGTTGTGTCGTTGCGCCCGCTTACTTGCCACAGCCCGGTAAGTCCGGGGCGGACGCTGAGGTAATAGCGGGTGTACTTGCCGTATTGGAGCAGTTCTTCGGCCACCACGGGGCGCGGGCCGACCAGGCTCATATCGCCGCGCAGGACGTTGAACAGTTGCGGCAGTTCATCAAGGCTGGTCTTGCGAAGGATGAGGCCGAGCAGCGAAACCCGGGGATCGCGGGTCAGCTTGAAGGTGGCGTCCCATTCGCGCTGGGCGTCAGAGTTCCTTGCTAGGTGGTCAGCCAGGATATGGTCTGAATCCTCATGCATGGTGCGGAATTTCAGACAGTCAAAAGGCTTGCCCGAACGACCGACCCGCTCGTGCCGGAACAGCACTTCGCCGCTATCCGTCAGGCGAATCCCGATCCAGATCAGCAACATCAGCGGTGCCAGCGCGAACAGGGCAACGATGGTGATCGCGATGTCGGTCAGTCGGATCAGGTCAAACCTTGAGCGACGCGCTGTAACCGCAACAGCAGCGGCGGCACCATCAGCCTCTGTCCACGCCAGGTCTGGAACTTCGGTTTCATCGACCGGCCCTACCCAACTGGAGGATTGCCCAAAGGTAAAGGCCTCGAACATAGCGTTCCTTTGGAAGTGCCCCGCAGAGAGAAGGTATGCCAGAATGAACAGACCTTTACTGCACCGCAGCATGGCTGACGAGGGCTTTAAAATCAAGCGGAAACAGGAGAAAGAAAAGCAAAAATTCGACTGAACGAAGGATTACTTGGATGAAATGAGTGAAGCTTGCAGTATTGGCAAAACCGTTAAAGTCTCATTAATGGCAATACGTAACCAAACCACAACATTGCGCAACTGTGTCGTTCCGGAAGAAGTGCTGCATCCGAAGTTTACCTGCGCTGACACAGAACAAAATACGCATCGAGAAACAATAGCTTAGCAGCGCGCGTCCGATGAATAAACGGCAGAATCGTCACAGTGAAACCTCCATGAGGATCGACTCGGCGCTTATAACACGATTGCGGAGCAGGAGAGGGTTAATTTGGCCACTCTGCGGTCCAATCTGGTACACTACTGGTCCGTCGGGCGCAAAGACTGTGGCATCTTGCGCGTCGGGTGGATATCACCGCCCAGCGGTGGCAACATGGCTCGGGTATTCTTGTCCGGGTGCGGGCGATCAGACTACGTTCAAGGGGGCCAGGTTGGCAGAAATATCGCAGCGTTCGGCGGCCCGGAGTGGCCGCGCAGCGTTCAGTTTCAGGCGGCTCCTGCCGCATGTGCCACTGATCCTTGGCATCGCCGCGCTGGCGATTCCCACCGTGATCGATATTTCCGGCGTTTCGTGGTCGACTGAGCAGGGCGCGCACGGTCCCATCGTCCTCGCCATTGCCTGCTGGCTGCTTTACCGCGCCTGGCCCGTGATCGCCGCCAACCGGTCACCCGGCCGCGTCGTTATCGGGGCACCGGCGCTGGTGCTGGCGTTGGCCGGTTATGTCGTGACCAACGTGATTGGCAGTGTCGTGCTGGAAAGTGCGATGCTCTATGCGGCATTGATATGCGTGCTCTATCTATATTGCGGCGCGCGGGCGATGCGCGCGGCATGGTTTCCGCTGGTCTATTTCCTGTTCGTTTTGCCGCCGCCGGGAAGCCTGGTCGCTGCGGCGACCCAGCCACTGCGGCTTGGCATATCGAATGTGGCGGTCCTGCTGCTTTCCGCGTTTGGTTTGCCGGTCGCCAGTGAAGGGCTGATGATCTACATCGCGCAATACACGCTGGAGGTGAAAACCGCCTGCGGAGGGCTTAACTCGATGATCAGCCTTACCGCGATCGGCCTGTTTTATGGCTATGCGCTGCACAAACTTAACGTCGCCTATGGCCTCGTGCTGCTGGCGGCGTCGCTGCTGATCGCGATGTTGGCAAATTTTCTGCGCGTGGTGATCAGCATCCTGATGGCCTATTGGCTGGGTGATGCCACCGTCAGGGGATTTTCGCATGACCTTGCCGGGATCACGATGTTTGTCATCGCCGTAATAGGCTTCATCGTTTTCGACCGCATGGCCGGGCGTTTGCGCCGCAGACTGGGAGCTTGAGATGGACGCGCGTGCTGTAGCTGGCGATTGGCAGACCGAGGATCGGCAGGGCGAATCCCGGCCCTCCCTTTCGCGACGGGGCTTGCTGATCGGCGGATCGCTCATCATGGCCGCAGGTCTGGCGGCAAAGTTGCGTCCACGGTCTGAAGAACACCTGCTGATGCGCGAAAGGCTGGAAGACATCGTGCCGCAGCGCATCGGCGGCTGGCAGAATGCGGGTTCGGCTGGCGTGATCGTTTCGCAGCCGGAAGAAGGCCTGGTCGAAGCCGGCTACGATCAGGTGCTGACGCGGGTCTATTCGACCGCCTCACAAATCTCGGTCATGCTGCTGATCGCCTATGGCAGCACCCAGGGCGGATCGCTGCAACTCCACCGGCCCGAGACGTGCTATCCGGGGCAGGGCTTCAAGCTTGGGGCTTTCAGCGATGGTAGAATGGTGCTTGGGCAACGGGCAGATGTGCACACACGCACGTTTACCGCCCGGCGTGACGACCGCAACGAGCGGGTGACATACTGGACCCGGATCGGAGAGTTCTTTCCGCTGAGTTCGATGCAGGAATATCGTGCTATTCTGTCTAGCGTGGCCCGTGGGCTGGTGCCTGATGGCATCCTCGTGCGGGTATCCATGCAGGGTTCTGACCAATCCGTGGACGACGCCCTGCTTCACCAATTCATCGTCGATCTGATCACAGCCTTGCCGCCCTTGGGGCAGAAATTGTTGCTGGGTGCCGCGCGATAGATATGTCTCCGCCTTCGCCTATTGCGGGGGGCGTGCCGGGAAAGGCCTAAGAGCGTAGAATATGAACATCAGCGTGGCGACGATCAGGGCGACTGCAATGATCTGGTAGCCGTGATTGCCAACGTAGTTTGCTACCGCACAGCCCAGCGCGCTGACAAAGTATTGCCAGATCTGGTCATGCTGTGGTTCGTCATGCCCATCGGATGACCGTTTCAGGTACAACACGATCAGTCCGGCGAAAATCGCCATCGTCAGATAATCGAATACGGTTGACATGAATCGGGCGCTCGGAATTTGCAGATGCTACGTTTTCTATCAGAGATTGCGAACTCCGCCAGTACCGGGGCCAGTACCGGGCAAATAAATTGCCGGTCGGTACACTTCAGGCTGCCTGCGATCACATGGTCAACGCCAGCAACGCTGCGGGTTCGGTGGGCAGACACTGGGTGTGGTTTTTTCGCTCCACTTGAGCGCAGTTCCACATGGCCGAATCGCCTTTGGCGTCGTCATGGTGAAAATAGAATGTCAGCGCGTGGAGCTGCGATGCCGTCATCGGCGAACTTGTTGCCATCTGGCCGCTTTCGCGCCAACCAAATACGGTGCACTTTTCTTTGCCGCGACATAGCGCCACCGCAGCCGTCGCATAGCTGCCGGGGAAAGTCGCGCCGTCTACCTCGATGAAGAACTGGTTGGCATTGGCAGCGTGCCCGCGAACCACGGCCTTGCGCAGCGACTTTTCGGCGAGGCCTTCGATCTGGATTGGCGGGGGCGCAGGCACGGCGATGGCCGCTTCGCTCGCGGCGGAGGCTGGCGCGTCGCTGGCGCTGATGCCTTCGAGGTCTGCCGCCTTGCGATGAACGGGCGACACGGCGGCCAGCTTGGAAACCGCCGGTTCATCAGCGTTCGAAGGCCCGGTAAAGGCGGCCTTGGTGCCCCAGAAGCCCCGCCAGCGATAGAACAGGTGCGCGTGGACTTGCGCTATCTTGTCGAGCGAGGATTGCCAGTAAGGGACTACGTAGTCGGCATGGTAATGCGTCGCCCGGCCGACTTGCGGGTCGACATAGCCGCCCAGCGCCGCCTTTGCCGCCGCCTGAGCCCGCAGCCAGGCCTCGCCCGAGGGAATGCGCGCCAGAGCCCCGTCGCAGGTGAACGAGAACTGGCATCCGGTGGTCCGCTCCGATCCCTGAAACACCACACCGCAGACGGTGCGCGGGAAGGCCGGGTGGCGGGCGCGGTTGAGCACGGTCTGGATCACCGCCTGTTCTCCGGGGGTATCGTCGCCCGCCTCATACCAGGCGGCAGCGGCCAGACAGTCGGTCGCCCGCGCCTTGGCTTCGGTGCTGCCTTCGAAATGATATGGCCGCGCAGGCTCGGGCTTGGGATCAACGATGGGCACTGCCGCGTTGAGCGCCTTTGCGGTTTCCGGGGTGACGGGCAAGTAGCTGGGGATCTCGACCGGCGGGGGCAATACGATCCTCACCGATCGCGCACCACCACCGAAGGCAAGGTGGATGGCGGCAAAACCTGCAAGGATGAACGCCGCTGCGAGGGCCACCGCGGGTAGCCAATCCAGCAGACAACGCATGGGGGCGTTTGCTGTGCCAGTAGCCCATGCCGCAGCAGGGGCAAAACGTGCCTGGCCTGCTTCGTTCACCAGATCAGACCCGGGCACCAGATCAGACCCGGGCGGCAGCAGTGGCCTCGTCCGCCACGGCGGGACCGTCAGTTGCCTCGCTCGCATGCAAGGCTTCAGGGGAAGTGACCGGGGGAAACTCGCCCGGACCTAGCAATGCGTTAGCCGGGAAGCTGCTGCGTTCTGAAACCTGGCCGGTGGTGAACTTTTCACGGGTGACAGCACGTACCAGTGCGGGTGCGAGTCCAGCCAGACCGAGCCGGGCCAGCGCAGTCACTATCGCACGCCGTTCTGCCCGGCTGCCGCGCCTTACCCGCCACATCGCTCCGGCCATGATCGCGGCGACGATCTCACGGCCCGGACCCGGCTTGCCTGCCATACGGGCGAGGAAGCGCAAGGCGCGGGGTTCCAGCGCGGGGCCGGGGCCGTGCTTGCCGTTGAGCATCCGCGAGCAGATCGCCTTTTCCCCGGCATCGAGCGGCGCGCGGCTTGCTTTCAGCGCCTCTGCCAGATCGCGTTCCGCCTGTTGCCAGCAATGATGGCGGGCCATGACCACGGCGCGTTGCAGAAGGGCAGCGCGGCGCAGCAGCGCGGGTTCGGCGCAAGTGAACATCGCCTCGAACAGCCCGATGGGGACGTGGCGGTGCAGGTTTTCGAATATCAGACGGTCCCACTGCTGCCAGACATTGTCCGACATTGCCGCACTGTGAAGCAGCCGGCTGGGGCCGCGATCGCCATCATGCTTGCGCTGATCAAAGGCGATCACTTCCAGATAGGCGCAAGTGACGGTCGCGGCCAGACGCACGAACATCTCATAGTCTATCGAGCGCATCATCGCTTCGCTGAACGGCCCGGCAACGTGATAGGCTGATCGGCGCACCAGCGCCGCATTCTGCATGACGAAGGCGTCTTCGAAGATGTGGCGCGGCAGGTTGCCTCTGCGCAAATCGGGCCAATAACCGGTGCCAAGGTCGCGGCGTTCTCCGGGACGCGATGAAAAGCGCGTATAGCGGGCGAACACGAAACCGGCGGCGCTGCGTATCAGCGTATTGTACAGGGCCGCGACCGCGCCGGGGCGCAGGACATCGTCGTCGTCGCAGATCAGCACGAACTCGCCATCGGTCTGCGCCATGCCCCGGTTCAGTGCGGCCGATTTGCCAGCGTTTTCCTGGTGGATATAGCGGATGCGCGGATCAAGCCCGGCAACGATTTCGCGCGTATCATCGGTAGAGCCATCGTCGATGACCAGCAATTCGTCGTCGGCACCCATCTGCGTACAAATCGCGCTGAGCGATTCGCTGATGTAGCCAGCACGATTGAACGTCGGCACAAGAAAGCTGATCCGCGTCATGCTGCTGTTTTATCGTGGCATTGATGGCCTGTGCTGGCAATCATGATTTCCCGCAATGTGCCAAAGCGGTCTTCCATTGCGGCGATCTGCGTGTCGTTTTCATTGCCAAGCCAGTTCTGGTGGAACAGCGCGGTTTCGTCTGTGCCGTCCCAGTTCAGCAGTTCACCCAGCCCGGACGCCCCGCGATAGGCCGTGCCATTAAGGCGGCCCATCCAGAAGAACCAGACGTCATCGGCTGTTGGGCAAAGGGCTGTAAACAGCGCCACGTCGCATACGCGCGGGTCAAGGCTGCGGGCCGGATAGAAAACGCCGCCGTGGCCGGTAGGGAAAAGCAGGCGGCCGGGTGGGTCATCGCCGGGTGAGGCAACCGCCATGTCCCAATTGGCATAGGCTGCGAACCGTCCGTCATGGCCGATGTGGGCGTGATGGGCGCGGTGAGCGACGATAGCACCGGGGGCATCGGTGGCGGCGGCAAGCAGGGTTTCAAGCCAGCGGGGGGGGTAATAGACATCGTCGTCTGCGGTCACGATGGCGGCACCGGGAAAGGCTTGCAGCGCCGCAACCAGCTTTTTGTATGAGCGGGTATCGTCGCACAGCCTGATCTCAAGCCCGTGCCCGGAAAGCGCCAGGACATCGGCGGGAAGCATGGCATGGTCGGCATGGGCGATCCACAGAACGGTGCGGTCTGGCCGCACGGTCTGGTCAAGCAGGCCGCGCAGGGTCAGCGCCAGAGTGGCAAAGCGTGCCGGATAGGATGTGAGTGATACGATAAGTTCCGTGTCGAGATTGTGGCTTCTAGCTGCTGATTGCAAAGGGAAAGCCGCAACCGCCTGCATCGCCCGGCGGCGTTCCGCGAATCGCCGGGCCTCGCCAATCCACTGCCTGATTCGCCACGATCCGCGCATCGCGTCCCATTAACAGCGCAGTAGCTAATTACAACTTAAGGTAAGACAGCGAAATTTGACTATCGCCCTGAAATTCAATTGTCATTAGGGCCACCCTGGCATGTCCGATCTTTCCCAACCCAGCGGCTCGCAAGCCTCAGGCGTCAGCGCTGAAAGCCAGCCTGCCCAACCGATGGGCCACATCGCCGCGCGCGGGGCGGCCTGGCTGGGGATGAGCCAGATCGCCCGCGTCGTCCTGATGATGCTGTCCACCATCGTCATCGCTCGTATTCTTTCGCCTGACCAGTATGGCGTCGTCGCAATGGTCGGGCCGCTGTTCGCGCTGGTCGCGATGTTGCAGGACTTGGGGCTGGGCGCGGCGACGATTCAGGCGCGGGGGCTGACGGACGAGCAATCGAACGCGCTGTTCTGGATCAACCTGGCGATGTCGGCTGGCCTCGCGGTGCTGGTCGCCTGCCTCGCGCCGCTGGTCGGCTGGTTCTATGGCGATGTCCGTCCGGCCTGGGTAACGCTGGCCGGGGCGGGGACGGTGCTGGTTACCGGACTGGCGCTGCAGCAGGCGGCCTTGCTCAACCGGCACATGAAATTTGCGACCATCAGCGCGATCGACATGGCGGCGCTGGTGGCCAATTATACTGTGGTGCTGATAACCGCGCTGCTGCTGCGCAGTTACTGGGCGCTGGTGCTGGGCACGCTTGCGGGGGCGTGCGTGCAGACCGGCATGACCTGGTACGCATCGGGCTTTCGCCCCGGCAGGCCGCACGTGCGCGGAGTGGGCGAAATGGCGCGGTTTGGTGGGCATCTGACCGGGTTTACCTTGCTCAATTTCCTCGTCCGCAATCTGGACGACGTGCTGGTGGCGCGCTTTGCCGGGGCGGCGGCGGCGGGGCTTTATGATCGCAGTTACCGGCTGATGATGATGCCGCTGCAAACGCTTAACGGTCCGCTCAATCGCCTGCTTCAGCCCATGCTGGCGCAAGTGCGCGACGAGCCAGCGCGGTTCCGCCGGATATTTTCGCTCGCCGCGCGCGGAGTCATGCTGGTGATCGCGGCTCCGGTCGCCGTCGCCGTGGCCAATGCCGATGATGTCATGCTGCTGCTGCTGGGCGACCGGTGGACGGGGGCGGGGCCGATCTTCTTCTGGCTGGGGCTGGCCGCGCTGATCCAGCCGGTGGCCAATCTTACCGGGCTGCTGTTCATCATCAGTGGGCGCGGCAAGGCGATGCTGCGCTGGGGTGTGGTTTCGGCGGTCGTCACCGTGGCGGGCTTTGCCGCTGGTATCGGTTATGGCGCGGTCGGCATTGCGGCGGCGTTCTTCTGGAGCCTGCTGGTGCGCCTGCCCGTGCTGTTTGCGTGGAGCACGGCGAGTACGCCGGTCAGGCAGGGTGACCTTTACGCGGCGCAAATCGCGCCGCTGCTGGGCGCTGGCGCAGTGGCGGAGGGATGCCGGATGGCTGGCCTCGACGCAGGGGCTAGCCCTTGGGAACTGCTGCCCTTGCTGGCCGCAGAGACGGCTGCTGCCTATGCCTCATCGGTGCTGACATCCTGCCTGACCGCCAATGGCCGACAGCAGGTGGGTGAGCTCGCCGGGTTCGCCCTGACCTATCTGGCCCGCATCAGGGTTCGCCAAGCGGGGAGCGGCAAATGACCCGGATCGCCTATTTCGTCCACAACCTGGCCGACGCGGCGGTCGCACGGCGGATCGTCATGTTGCGCACGGGCGGGGCGGAAGTGGTCGTCGCCGGGTTCTGCCGCGAGGAATTGGCCCCCGCACAGGTCGCTGGCGCGCAGGCTATATCGCTTGGCCGCACGCATGATGCCGCGTTGGGCCAGCGGGCGCGCATGGTGCTGCGCAACCTCGTCTCGCCCGCAAAACTGGCGCAAGTTGTGCGCGGCGCGGACGTGATCATGGCCCGCAATCTTGAGATGCTGGTGCTTGGCGCCAGCGCCGCCCGGTCTGTCCCCGGCGCGCGGCTGGTCTATGAAAGCCTCGACATTCACCGCAGCCTGCTGGGCAGTGGGCCTGCAAGCAAGGCCCTGCGCTGGATAGAGCGGGGCCTGATGCAGCGGTGTGCCCTGCTGCTCTATTCCTCGCCCGCGTTCCTGCGGAACTATTTTGCGCCGGTGCAAAGCCTGTCGATCCCGGCGCTGCTGGTGGAAAACAAGCTGCTCAGCCTTGATGGCGCGCTGGGGGCTGCCCCCGAAGCCATGCCCGCAGGCCCGCCGTGGACGATCGGCTGGTTCGGCAACTTGCGCTGCAAGCGGACGCTGGCGACCCTGCGCCGCCTTGCCGACGAGGGGCAGGGGAGCATCCGCGTGCTGATCTGCGGCAAGCCAAGCGATGCGGAGTTTCCCGATTTTCCCGCAGCGGTCGCGCATCCGCACATAAGCTATCTGGGGCCGTACAAAGCGGCGGACCTGCCGGGCCTGTACGCGCGGTGCCACTTTGCCTGGGCCATCGACTATTTTGAGGAAGGGCTGAATTCCACCTGGCTGCTGCCGAACCGCATGTACGAATCCGCCGCGTTCGCCGCCGTGCCGATAGCTTTGGAGGGCGTGGAAACAGGCCATTGGCTCGCCGCGCACGGTGCTGGCCTGTTGCTGACTGGATCGGATGCGGGGACAGAGGTGGGTGCCCGGATCGCTGCGCTAGATCCGCAGGAATACGCCCGGCTGCGCGCAGCAGTTGCCGCCATCCCGCGCGCCGATCTCATCTGC
>JBDTUQ010000007.1:0-75782 GCA_040007615.1 Novosphingobium sp. | reverse complement strand
TGGGTCCCGGCCTCCGCCGGGATGACGTTTGCTTTTAATGGAACGAACTTCGAATTCACCACAATAGAGCCTGATAAGGTTAGGTTGATTGCCCTGATCTGCAAACAACTCACCCCGTTTTCCCGCGCGCGCCATTCTGTCTCCGGAAACGAAAAAGGGGCTGGATTTCTCCAGCCCCTCAATCTCGATTGCCAGATGGCAGAGCTTACATGCCCGAACCCGGACCGTAAGTGATCTCCACGCGGCGGTTCTGCAGTTCGCGAACACCGTCAGCAGTCGGTACGCGCGGGTTGGTTTCACCGAATGCCTGACCGGTGATCGCTGCATCAGCAACACCGTGGGCAGTAAGGTAACCGCGAACCGAGTCATTACGGCGACCCGAGAGGGCGACGTTGTACTTCGGCGTACCCGAACGGTCGGCATAACCTGCGAGCATGATCGGAACGCTGTTGCAGCTACCATAGGCGGTAACGGCATTGTCCAGGATCGAAGCAGCCTCAGGCGTGATGTCCGACTTGTCCCAATCGAAGAACACGATGTACGGGCCCTTGTTGCAAGCAGCCTCAGGAGGCGGCGGGGGAGGAGGCGGAGGAGGCGGCGGCGGAGCCGGCGGCGGCGGGGGAGGCGGCGGCGGGGGAGGCGGAGTTGCCACACCACCGAAGTTGTACGTCAGCGAGCCCATCAGGCTGTGCGTACGCAGCTTTGACGACAGAGCACGACCCGAAGTATCAACGAAGCGCAGGTTGTCCACGTTGAAATAACGGTACTTGATGCCCGCATCCCAATGATCGTTGATCGGAGCGCGAACGCCGGCAAGTGCCTGCCAAGCGAAACGGGTATCCGAATCACGCATCCAGCCCGGACCAGCCGAGTTGATCGAGTAGTGATGGTTGACGCGAGCGACACCGCCACCGCCACCGACAAAACCCTGAATGCCATCATCGGCACCAAAGTCGAGCAGGCCGTTGACCATGAAGCTGAGCGCGTTGACATCGCCAGCAACGTAGTTCCACGAACCGGTTACACCGGGAGCGGCCGTTGACAAGGCCACCGGAGCGGGGATCCGCGCGGTGCTTGTCAGGTTCTTCGGATCAGCTTCGCGCCAGCTGGCTTCTGCTTCCAGACGGAACATGCCGAAGTCGTAACCAACGACTGCGCCAAAATCGTAACCGTAGTCGTGATCGACCACGGCAGTACCAGCCGGGGTCGCCGGTGCTGCAAGCGCGCCGATATTGAACTTCGAATCTTCGACGATCATCGCGCCGCCGTCGCCTTCGATATACCACGCTTTGTCACGTGCCAGAGCTGGGGTCGCGAGGGCTGTTGAAGCCAACGCCATCCCAATGACCAGTTTCCGCATTCTAAATTCCCCTCTATCGAGATTAAATGCCACCAATGTGGCTAGGTGTCTAACGCCTCTGGAATTGCCATGCAAGCAGTCAAAACCTGCTAGTGTTGCATGAAAGCCGCATTTTGCAGGGCCTTACGAGTCAAAATATCGTGCAATCCTCATCAATCACCACGGACACACCCGGCGCAGCACGCGGTTGCCCTTATGCTGGGGGCAGCGTACCCGCGTCTCGCAAGCATTGCAACACGTTAGCCAGCGCGGCCCGTGCCTCGACATCAATCGTCGTCCCACCAGCAGGAACAGCGGGAGCGGAAGCGGCAATCCAGTTGCTGCCCACGCGCCGATGGTCCTGGCCGGTCGCGCGGTTGAACACGCGCATTCCGGGCAGCGGCGAGAAGAACAGCCATTGTCCGGCCTGTCGGCAAGCAAGGAAGCCGCCCTTGCCGGACCAGTCGCCGGCCGGGCTGGCGGCGACTATCCATGCCGTGCCTTCAACCGGTGTGGCGGGCGGATTGCTGGCGATGCCCTCAACCACGCAGTGAAGCAGTGCGTCGGTGATCGCGATGCCTTCATTGACGAAGACTTCCTTCTGCGCCTGGCCCGCATAGAGGAGGGGCAGGGCAAAACGGGGCGTGGCGTTGTCGAATGTAATCGGCGTAGTCATGGCGTATCCTTGAAATTGAATTCAAACGAAAACCGTCAGAAGCAGCGGGTCTGACAGGGCATAGCTTCCGCGCTGTCGGACATGAAAGGCAGCGCCTGCCGCCCCCTCCGGAAGCGCGGCAAGCTGGCTGGCAGAAAGCGCCAAAGTGGACGTCTCAGCCGTCCAGGTAGCGAGCGGACTATCGGGTACTCCCAATGTCACTTCGTAGATTTCCGCCTGCTCGTGCAGCGGCAGGTCGACCCCGTCGAGCCAGGCCCATCCACCCCGCGCCCGGCGCGTCCAGTTCAGCACCAGGCTGCCGTCAGCCATGTGCTCAGCGCGAGGGTGAACCGGGGTGAGCGGCCTGCGGGTGATACCGCGCAGCGCGATGGCGGTGGTCACCGGGGCGGCATCACCCAGGCCGACGGCGGCGATGGTGGTATCGGGCATGTCACCGACAACCGCCGGGTCCAGAGCCGTTGCCGCGCCGTCGAGCAGCACGAACGGGTCGCCGGCGATATGGCCGGCGATGGCCCATTCGGTGCCGCCCCTGCCGCGCAGAAGGCCTTCAAGCCGCCATCGCGCCTGTCCCAAAGGTACGGCCTTCACGAACTGGATCAGCTCGCTCCCCAGCAGCGCCCGGTTCGCCCCCATCGCCAGTTGGCGCGGCGTCGAATCGGCCAGCGCCAGATCGCCAGACGCCAGTTCGATCTCCACCGTCGATGTCCGGTCGAACAGGTGCGGCGAGGCGGCGGCAAGCGCGGTTACCGCCTGCCCCAGCACCGCTCTCGCGCGGCCACTGGGACCAAGCGCCTGCAACTGGCCGTCGCCATGATCGACGAAAAGCGCTGCGCCCTTCCATCCTGCTGACGAGGATGATGTGGCCGTAAACTGCAACGGGGTATCGCCGCTGCCAGAGCCGTCCCACGGCAGTTCGAAAGCCGCGATCCGCGTCTCGCCCGGAAGCGCATCGAGCGGCGGCATGACCCGCCCGGCGTCGGCGCTGGTCTCAGCGGGGGCGACGCCTTCACCGAAAGTGCGTTGCAGCGATAGTTCGATGCCTGAATCGCGCCATTCCCAGTCATTTACCCGCCACACGCCGGGTTCGCCGGGGACTGTGACCAGGCTGCCGGGGCGCACCGCCGGGTCAAACTCAGCAGTGCGCCAGGCCATCGTCTGGCGCGCCCAACTGGCTCGCCGGGCAATGGTTTCGATCAACTGGCGCGCGTTAGCAGAACCCATCGCCGCAGCAAGTTCCACTGTTGCCGGTTGCCCCGGGCGCGGCCTGCCCGGCGCGCGCTGGAGGCCCGGCTGATAATCGCGGTCGATATCGTAATAGCGCAGGATTTCCGGCAACGCAGCGGCGGGAGGCATGCGCTTGCGGGTATAGCCCTGCTTCGATCCAAAGGCATCGTCGGCAATCGAAATTGCCGCCTCTCGCAGCGGTGCGGGCGCTGCATTGACATCGCGCCCCAGCGTCAACCGGTTTCCGCTGACATCGCAATCAATCGGCCAGGCCGTATCGATCTGCGCCAAGGTATCGGACAATGCCCCTTCGCAGCTAAGCCCGACCAGACCCGGCATAGTGACAGTCGCCGCCACATCATCGACAACACCTTCGAGCAGTTCGGCAGACGAAAATCCGTCCACGTCGGCAAACACTTCGAAAGTCAGTGCCGGAATGCGATTGCCGAAATCGCCCAGCGGCAGGTCTTCGAACACGACATAGGCCAGGCCGCGATAGGCCGGGCATGTTCCTTCGCCTTCTGCCGCCGCCAGCAGCGGATCGAGCGGTTGATCGCCCGATCCATCATGGAAGCGAAAACTGCCCGCCGATTTCATGTCGCCCGCCGCACCGCGCAGCAAGTTGCCATCGGCCCAGATCCGGCCAATCCCCGCCAGTGGCCTGCTGGCAAGGGCGATCGCCAGCGACGCCGTGTAGCTATAGGTCGTGACCGACGGCTTGCCCTTGCCGCCGCCCTGCTTGTCGCGGTGTTCGATCAGGTCGGTCGACCAGATGATGGTCCCCGCCAGACGCATCCGCCCGAAAACACGGGGCACTGGCGTTCCATAGCTTGATGTGGTGACAGACAGCTCTTTCAGGCGCGGCCCCTCGCGTGAGCCGCCGCCGAAAATGGCCCCATCGACCGAGCGCCCGACAAGCGCGCCGATAGCTCCGCCGATCGGGCCGCCAAAGATCGATCCCAAAGCGGAAAAAAGCAGGGTTGCCATGCTGTTACCTCACATTTTCTTTGGGGATCAGGTCTTTGGGCATCAGGCGCCAGCTTTGCACCAGTGGGAATGGGTATGGGCCGGGCGATAGCACCACCCGGCGCAGGCCCGCGTGGGCCTCGACAAACCGGTTTCGCCCCGACGCGGCGATGGCGAAATGGATCTGCGCGGGCGAGGGCTGGAACTGGCAGATGTCGCCAACTTCGACGCTGCCTGTGGCGGGGCCAAAGCCGAGCCGCCCGGCAAATTGCGCCAGGCCCGGCCAGCGTCCGGTGCGCAGGCTGTAGCCGCTGGGCAGTTCCGCCTTGAGGCCCAGACTGCTGAACACGGCGTCAAGCAACCCGATGCAGTCCAGCCCGGTAGCAGGATCGCGCCCATGCAGGCGGAACGGGCAACCGACCAGCGCCTCTGCCGCCGCCGCAATGTCGCCGCCGGTCATAGGGGCGGCGGTCATGTAGGTGACTGTCATGCAGGTGCCGAGGGATAGCGGGCGATCAGATCGTTACCCGGAAGGAACGGCTCGCCCTGAAAGTTGATAGCATTGCCAAAGCGGGTGGCGCACGTTTCCAGGCGGCGGTCACAGCCTTCGCGCAGTGAAATGCGCAAGCCCGGTGCTAAGGCTTGATCCATCGGCGAACCGAGCGCCAACGCGCCATCAGCCCCCGTGCCAATTACTTCTGCGCGAACCCCGGCCAGCGGGCCGTCGATCCAGCGCACCATGCCGCCAACAAGATCGGCAGAGGCGGCCGGTGCGTTGATTGCAATGGTATTGGCGGCCATGTCCGCGCTCACCAGCGTGCCTTCGTGCGTGAACCGGGCCGGTGAGAGCGTGCAGCCCGGTCCGCAGAACACTGCCCGGCAAGTGGGGCTGGTGCGCGGGACCGGATCGCGCTGCAACTCCGCCTTGCGCGAGGCGAGCTGGGCGGTGAACTTTACTGCCTCTTCCAGCACCGAACCGATGGTGCCGCGATAGAGCACGTGGCGCTCCAGCGTCAGCCAGTCGACCAGTCCGATCGCCACTTGCGCGCCATCGAAGCGCCCTGCGGCAAGATCGCTGGCCGAAATCGATTCATGGCTGAGCGCGCCTTCGACTTCGGCGCTGTCCGGCTCGAAATCGGCTGAGCGGCGGATGGCCGAGGGCAGCATTCCGGGCGCGGTGCGGTAAAGCAGACCATCGAACCACAAGTCATTGTCGTGCGTGGTAAATCCGATCGACACGCCATCACGCCGCGCCACGCGCCAGAACGTGGCGACCGTTTCCAGCGCGCCGGAAAACCAGATGCGCGTCATACGTCCTCCCGTATCTCGATCACCGGCACGCTGGGCGCTTCGCCAGCGGCGAAATTGGCGCCATTGATCTGCAAATGGTCTTCGGCAAAGCGTACCGGCACATCGAACAGGAATCCGGCACGCACTGTCGATCCCAAGGGCGGCGGTGCGGCAAAAGTGATCATGCCAAGCTGGCCAAGCGTCCAGCCGCTGGCGGCCACCACCCCGTTCACGCTGACCGCGACGCTGCCGGGCACGGGGCGGGTGATCCTCCGTAACTGGGCATCAGCGCCTTCGCCGTACCTTTTGAGCAAGGCAAAGCTCGCCTTGATGCCATCACCCGTGCCCAGTACCTGATCGGATGCAGCGGGCGCGGCGATCATCGCATTGGAACTGAAATCCGATGGATCGCGCAAGCGAAACCCGCGCGCAGCGCCGCGCCGGGCGCGGAAAAACGCCAGCAGCTCGCCCAGTTCATGGTCAGAGCGGATGCCCGGCCCCAGATCAAACCGCAGCCGCGCGTTGGACCACAGGCTGTTGCGCCGTTCAAAGCCCGATGCGGTAACCGAAACGCTGGTCGAAAACTCCGGCGTAACGGTCGCATCGCGGCCAAGGGCGAGCGGAAAGGGCACGTCATCAAAGGCCTGCATCGGGTCGTCCTCTTGGGTTATGGGTAGGCGGACAAAGCCGTCGCGGCACACTTGGGGCAGCGCCCAGACGAACACGTCGTGCGCGCCGCGTGCCAGAGCATCATCGATTCCTGCGTCTATCGCCCGCCACAGATCGAGATCTTCGCCCGCTGGCACGAACCCAGCGAGATAGTCCTGACTGGTGGCCGGATAGCCCAGCCGCGCATTGACCGCCGCATAGGCTGATTGCCGGTAGGCATCGGCACCTGCGGTCAGCCAGTCATAATCCTCGATCTGCAAGCGATCGAAGGCGGGGCTGGCCCAGCCGGTCGGCAGATTGGCGCGGCGGGCTTCGGGAGTGGCGGGGTCAAGCGTGGTCGGCAGAAACGTGAGCAGCAGCACTTCTGCCGATTGCGGCGATGCGGCCAAGCGAACGGAATCGCGCAAGGCCAATGTCGAGGCGGAAAGCAGCGCCCCGGCTGCATCGAGCAGAGCCTTTTCCGCCGCGCTCAGGCTCTGGCCCAGATCGGCTATGACCAGCGGATTTCCGCCAAGCGCCGCCTTGGCAGCCGCGTCATAGAAGTGGATGCGCCGCGCGGCATCGACCCACCACCACGGCTCGCCAATCTGAAAGCGCACCGCACAGCCGGTTTGCACCATCAATGCAGCGAACGCCGAGCCAACGTTGCGCAGCCACGCCATCGCCGCCGAATTGGCGGGTGATAGCAAGGCCGACGGCGGTACCCAGCCGGTCCGCGCCGCCTTGCCATCACTGGCGCGCTGCTGCCAGGCATCCGGGCAATGCTGCGCGAGCAGTTCATACGAGAGCGAGGCGATGGGTGCATAACCCCATGCGGCGCAGGCGGTGAAAAAGGCGCGGTGCCAGGCATCCGCCGGCTTGCAGATGGCCGCCGCTGCCGGATCGACCAGAAATCCACCCGCACCATCACTGGCGAGGCGCATGAAGTGGCTCATCCCCACGTAATGCAGCACGCTGCTCCGGTATCCCAGCCCGCGCAGGCCGCGCAGCAGGCGCGCGGGCGTCTGGTTGCAGCAATCGTCATAGGCTGTCGCGCAGGCAATGCCGTGCGGCGGGACCATAACGTCACCGATCTCCAGCATAGCCCGCGCGCCCTCGCAGCGCATCTCAGACAGTTCGGCCCATGCCTCGACCGGAGCAGGAAGCGCCGCCGTGCCGCCGGGGACATAAGCCGGCGGGACCAGCGAAATGAACATGCGGTCGATGCTTGCCGGGTTGATCGGGTCGGCTTCCGCCGGGTGCGTCCAGCCGCCCGCCAGCGTGGAGAACGGCAGCTCGATCTGGGCATCGGTCGGCGATCCGCTGGCATAGTTCCACAGTCGCACGTACCAGGCGCGGGGTGCGCCGCTGGCGTCCTTGCCCTCGATCGTCAGCGTCGGCCCGTTGACCGCATCAAGCGGAACGACACCGCTGGACCGCCAGCGGAACGCCAGCGTTGCCCCGGTGTAATCCCGGTCAGTGCGATAGGCGAGCAGCGGGTGGTCCAGACTGTCAGCACTGTCCCAGATCAACCCGGCAAGGTCGCCGGTGGTCATGAAAACCGCATCGACGCGCAAGGCATCGGGCGCGGTGGTTATGACCGAGGCCATCATCGGACGGGGGAAGTTGACCGTCCAGAAACGCGGATCGAACCGCTGAATCCAGTCGGTTTCCTGCGCCTCTCGGGCGTCAGCAAGCCAGAAGGCCATGTCCTGTATCCCCTAATATTCGCGAAGTGCGCGGCGGACGGCGCTGGCGACCTGGCGCGATGATCGCTGGAGCGCCTGCGCGGCGGCAGGCCCGGTGGGGGCGTTGACGGAAATGGCGATGCGCACGTCACGCCCCGCCCCGCCCAGTGGCGCGGCATCGATGCGGCCCGCGCTGGTCGGCACGAACAGTTCCGGCCCGCGCTCGCCCACCATATAACCCTTGCCGGGAGCGACCGGGCCGCCGGTGGCCCGGCCCGGCAGGCCAAGCACCGAACCCAGAATGCTGCCCAGATTGAACAGCCCGCCAATACCGCCGCCGCCACCTCCGCCACCGCCGGAAAACAGCGTTTGCAGCGCCTGCGCGGCGATCTGGTCCAGCACGCTCAGCGCCATGCGCCGCAAGTCCTCGAACCCCAGGCTGCCCTTGCGGATCGCCCCCAGAAGCCCGCGTTCCAGCACATCGCCAGCCTTGGAAAAGCCATCGACCAGCGTGCCATCAAACGTTCCGCGCATCTGCGCCACGTCTTGCGCGAAACCCTGCGTACTGGCGCGCACATCCACCAGCAGCGTGTTGACGGTGTCAGTCATTGTCTTGGTGCTCCATCATTCGGGCCAGATCGTCGCGAGTAACGGCGTCACCGCTTTGGCCGGGGGGCATCAGGATCGTGGCGAGTTCCGCCGGGGTGGCCGCCCAGAATTCACCCGGCCGCCAGCCCAGCGCGCGAGCGGCCAGCGCGTTCAGGCGCAGCGCCGAATTGGCAAAGCAGGCTTCACTCATCCGGCACCCTGCAAGATTTGCCCGAGCAAACTGCGCATCGGCTTGGCGCTTGCGGCAAGGCCCAGGTCCATCACCGCTTGACCGACAGCTTCGCGCGTCAGCCCTGCGCGGTCTGACAGGCAGTGCCAGAACAGCGCCGCCATTTCCGCCAGCCGCAACTGACCGGCGGCGGCGCGTTCGACCAGCGCGAACAGCGGGCCAAGCTCGTCCTCCGCCGCCACCAGTGCGGTAAAACTGGGGCGCAGGAGGTGTTCGGTTCCCGCGATCAGCAGCGAAGCCTCACCCCTGAGAGCGTTGGCGGGCAAATCCCGCTCATCCTGAGCTTGTCGCAGGATCACGATGCCACCACCGCGCCAGAGCTTTCCAGCACCATCGAGTAATTGCGCTCGCCGTTGAAATCGCCGGAATAATCGAGCCGTTGAACCAGGAACTTGCCCCGCATCTTGGCGCCGTCCTCAAAGCTCAGTTCGTAATCGTCGATGTTGCCTGACAGGACATTACCGCGCAGCTGGTTTTCCGCCGCGCTGCCCAGGAAAATCCCTGCCGCGCTGACCGAAACCTGACGCACGCCCGCCCCGCTGAGCAGATCGCGCCAGCCGCCGCTGTCCTTGGTAGTGATCACCACGGTATCGCCGGTGATCGACATCTGCGTCGTGCGCAGCCCCGCCACGGTTTGATAGACCGCCGGTACTGCGCCGTTCGAAATCTTGAGCAGGAAGGCTGCGCCTTTTTGAGCTGTCATGATGTTGGCTCCTTTGTTTAGGATGAAATGACTTTGATTAAGTCGCTTAGCCCCCCTCCTCTTCAGAGGAGGGGTTGGGGGTGGTGGTCCCAACGCAAAAACTTTGCCCAGTCTCCACCACCCCCCGGCCCCCTCCTCTGAAGAGGAGGGGGAGGGCTTACGCCGCGAGCACGCGGAAGCGGTATTCGATCAGGATCGCGCGCGTATTGGCGGCGCGCTGTTCGGCGCGGGAGCGCAGGAACTGCACGGAGACGAGAGCGAACCCGGTCTGGGCGCGCGGCAGGCTGGCGACGCGCAGTTCCAGCGCGCGCACCAGATCGGCGGCGGTATCGGGCCGGTCGCCCCGGCAGTGCAGTTCCAGCGCCACGCGCACTTCGCGGCCATCACTGTCCTTAGTGCTCCAGTCCGCCGCCGCGCTCGCGGCCAGCGCCAGCCACGGCAGCGCGGTGCGGGACGGAGCCTCCTCGACAATGGCGTTGAGCGAGGATGACAGGACAGGGTCCGCCGCCACCCAAGCCAGCAGCGCCGCGCGCAGGGCAACTTCCATAATCGTCAGCCTTTCGTGAACTGCGGCCAGAGCAGGTCTGCCTGACGCCAGCGGGTGGGATCGTTGCGGGATTGCAGCGCGGTCTGGGCGGTCGCAGCTTCGGCCAGCGCCTTGGCTTGGGAAGCCAAACGCGCGGCCAGTTCATCAAACCCGGGCTGGGTGGTCGCGGTGATGACGCCGCTCACGTCAGGCGCATCCGCCGCCAGGGCCGCCACAGCGCGGCAACCGCCGCCGGGGGAAGCTGCGAGGCGTTGTCCCCCTCGCGCTGGCGGTATTGCTGGGCGGCCAGCCGGATAACGCCGTGGCGCATCCCGTCGGGCAGCGCCGACCATGACGCGGCCAGCCCTGCGGTAAAACGCACCGCAATGCGCTGGGCCAGGCCGGGATTAAACACCCGTACCCGCCCGCTACCATCGGCGGCGAAGTCGAGCGCATAGTCGGTCACCGCCAGCGCGGTGCGCGGGCCTTGTGCCGGGATCGCCTGAACGCCGGTGATCGCGGACACCGGGCTGGCTTCCAGCCGCATCCAGTCTCCGCAGACCGGCAGCACTTCCTCGCACTCGCTTTCCAGCGGCATGATGCCGGTAAAGGCCTCGCAGCTTTCCAGCGCGGCGCGGAGTTGGATGGTCAGCGCGGCGTCTTCGCTGGCGACGGTAATGCCCAGCCAGTCTTTAAGCTCGGTCAGCGCGGCAGGGGCCAGCGCCGGGGACGTGATGATTGCCCGCTTCATTGGCGGTCTCCGTTTCTGAAGTGAGGGCCAAAACCCGGGGAAGAAAAAGCGCCCGCGCCGCCTAGGGCAAGAGGGGGAACCGATGGCGGCACGGGCGCAACCGGCCTGCCCGCGAGGGGGACGCAGCAGGCCGGGAGGACGCAATTAAATCAACCGTCACATGAACTAAGCCCCTCCCCTTGAGGGGAGGGGTTGGGGTGGGGTCTGCCCAGTTTACGCAATGTTGCGTCTGGACGAGAAACCCCACCCCCGGCCCCTCCCCTGAAGAGGAGGGGGGAAGAATAAGATCATGTGTCGATGGGAATTACAGCGAGATTTTCAGCAACTTGATCGCATCGCTGTCCAGCACCTGCCCGCCGACGCGCTTGGTGGCGTAGAAATTGACGAAAGGCTTGTTGGTGTACGGATCGCGCAGGATCGAGGTCGATGCCCGTTCGGTGATCAGATAGCCGTTCTGGAAGTTGCCGAACGCGATCGGAAAGGCGTTGGCGGCAACATCGGGCATGTCTTCGGCCTCGACCACCGGATAGCCGAGCAGGCGGGCCGGCTGGCCTTCCATGATGCCCGGCTGCCACAGAAAGCTGCCGTCCGCCGCCTTCAACTTGCGCACCACCGCCAGCGTGGACGAGTTCATGACAAAGACCGCGCCCTGACGGTGTCCGGGGCGCAGGGCATGGACGAGGTCGATCAGTTTCAGTTCCGGCGAAATGTCGAAACCGGTGGCGTTGTTACTGACGACATGCTGCAACGTGCCGAACACGCGGGTAGCATCGGTAGTCAGCGCGGTGGGCACGCTGAGGAAGCCCTTGGGCTGGTTGGTGCCGGTGCCGCCGACATAGGCCGCACCTTCGGCCCGGGCGAATTCCGAGGCGATTTCATTGGCCAGCCATGCTTCCAGATTGAACGCCGCGTCGTCCAGCATGGCCTGGCTGGCTGCCGGGTTGGCATAGAGTTCGCCGGAAGGCGGCACGATTTCGGCAAACTTCGGCGTCTGCGTCTCCGGGCGGGAACCGGTTTCGCTGACCCAGCCCGAAGCCGCGCCGCTGGTGGTGATCAGCTTGCGATAGCCCGCCGTGCCGACCTGCACGACTTGCGAAATCGCCCGGATCGGGCTCATCCGCTTGAGCTGCGCGGCGATCAGCGCGTCGATCTGGCGGGGCACGGCATAGCCGCCATCGGCAGCCACCGCGCCGGAAAGCGACTTGAGTTCAGCCTCATAGCCCTTGCGCAGATAGCCATCGACAAAGCTTTTCAGCTGGATCGTCGGCACTGGCGCAGCGCCATCAAGCACCGGGCGGGCAGCCGCCAGGCTGACCCGGTCAAGCCGCGACTTCACGCCCTCGACATCGGTTTGCAGCGCGGTAACCGCCTGCTCGGTCGCATCCTGACGGGCCACGATGTCAAACGAGGCACCAAGCGGATCAGCAGCGGGGTTGGGAGACGAGATAGTGTCCATGTAGCAGTTCACCTTTCACAGAGAATGACCGCCGAAAACGGGCAGCCGGGTAAAGTCGGAGGAAGTCGGAGGAGGGGGGAAGCGGCGCTCAATCGACCAGATGCACCCGCGCGCCGTGCTGCATCGGGTGGGTGACCAGACTGACTTCCAGCAGCTGGATGTCGGTCAGCTGGCGGCCAATGCCGTCTGCATGGGAAGCACGGACACGGTAGCCGAATGACAGGCCGGTCACTGCGCCGCGCTTCAGCGCCGCCGCCGCGCCACCCAGCGGGTTGTCGATCTGGGCGAGCACACGCAATCCGCGCGCATCCTCGGCGATCTTTTCGACCCAGCCGATGCGCAGGTCAGGGCGGTGCTGCCAGAACAGCGGCACGGGCGAAGTCTGTTCCGCCAGCGTGCGCCGGAACGCGCCCCGGTGGATCACGTCCAGCCCGGTGTCGCGCTTGCCAAACAGCGCGGCGTAACCCGCGAAGCGCAGGGGCTTGTTCAGCTCGCTCATGCCGGCAGCTCCCCGTGGCCAAAGCGCAGGGCCAGGCTGATGAGCAGCAGCGCCAGCGCGCCGCGCATCGCCCATGACAGCACCGCGCGCCACGCGCTGCGCTTGGCATCGCGCCACGCGGCGAGCAGGTCGCGCAGTTCGGACACGTCCTCGTGCGCCTTGGGATCGCTGAGGCCCATGCGCGAAAGCACGCGCTCTGCCCCCAGTTCGCTCGATTCCTCGACTATCGCCCGCAGCGTGACAAGATCGCCGCCGCTGGTAGAGGCCTGCGCGATCAGGCGGGCCAGCATGTCTTCGTGGTTCATAATATGTTCTCACCATCATCTTGCGCAGTAGGGCCAGCTGTTGCCGGAGCCGGGGTGATTTCGCCGTGTGGCGCCGGGTCGGACTTCACCGCCAGCGGCGGCATCACCGTGGCCGCGACCGCCTTCGGAGCAATCCCCAGCATGGTCCGCTTTTCCTCACGGGTAAGGAAATCCGCCCCGCTCACTTGCGACCACAGCGCGGCGCGGTCCTCGGCCAGGGCGGGAATCTTGTCGAGATCGACCGCCAGCGATGCGCCGGGAAACCAGGTGGTCAGCCCTTCGCTCAGCGCGGAGAGCAACTTGCTCGCCAGCGGCAGCAGCGTCAGCCGCCACAGCGCGCGGTTGGCCTCGCGGTAATTGGCATAAGTCGCGTCGCCCGGCAGGCCCAGCAGCATCGGCGGCACCCCGAATGCCAGCGCAATATCGCGCGCGGCGGCGCTTTTCAGCGTGGCAAAGTCCATGTCGGCGGGCGACAGGCTCATCGATTGCCACTTCAGCCCGCCTTCCAGCAACATCGGCCGACCGGCGTTGCCTTGCCCGGAAAAGGCGCTGGCGAGTTCATCCTTCAGCCGGTCAAACTGGTCGCTCGTAAGGCCGGCGGCATCCCCGGCGTCATAAACCAGCGCCCCCGACGGCCGCGCCGAATTATCCAGCAGCGCGCGGTTCCACATACTGGCGGCGTTATGGATGGCCACCGCCTGATCCGCCGATGACAGGCACCCCGCGCCATAGTGATCGTCCGCCGGGTGAAATCCCTTGATGTGGATCAGGTTGGGTGAGGCGTCTTCGTCCAAGAGCGGGATCGTCAGCGAGGCTTCGCCAACGCGGTAGCCGAACGCCGTCGGCCAGCCGTTTTCGCCCAGCATGACGCTGACCCGTTCCGGCCGCAGCGCGAACAATTCGACCGGGCGGCACAAACCGTCCTTCAGGATCTGGACATAGCCGTTGCCGTGCAGCAGCAAGTGGCAGGCCAGCGTTTCCAGCAGCGATTGCCCGGCGCTGGTGGCATTGACCAGCGCGGCCAGACGCGGATCGGTGGGCACCAGCGCCGCCTGCCCGATCCCGTCGGCCACCAGCCGCACCGCGCGGTGGGCGACCGGGTTATCAAGATAGGCCCGCTTGACCGCGCCCTGATATTCAAAGGGCTGCCGACCGGGGCCGCTTTCGGCAAAAGCCCAAGGAGAGGTGAACTGTGATGCCCAGGGCGAGGCATAACTTCGGGCCAAAGGCACACGCGGCCCGCCCCCTTTGAAGGCGGCGGCCAGGTTCTGGAAAAAGGACATGGAGGGGCCTTTCGATTGGTTCCCCGCCCGCTTGCGGGAGGGGCTAGGGGAGGGCATGTTCGGCGGGATCAAGGGAAATCTGGGGTTCAGGCAAAGGTTCAGGCAAAGGTTCAGGCAACAGGCCCTCCCCCAACCCCTCCCACGAGTGGGAGGGGAGTTTAGGGCAATCACGCCACCCACACGCGCGGGCGCGCTTGCGGTTTCAGGCACAGTTCCGTCAGCGCCCATACCGCCGCATCGGCGCGGTCAGGGGATCGGCCCGGTCCTTCGTAACCGCCGCCGACAATCAGCCCGCAAAGCTCGTCCTCCAGCGCGGCAAAAACCCCGGCGTGGCGGACTCGGCCTGCTTCGTATAAGGCGGCGACCGGTTCGGCGCGGGCGACTTTGCCCTTGCTGGCGTGGACCAAGCGCAAGGGCAGGTTGACTTCGGCGGCGCGCAGCACGGCTTCGACCATCGCTCCGCCCTGATTAGCCTCGGCAATCACGCGGTCTGCCTGCCAGGCCTGCGCCGTGGCCGCCACTGCCCGTGCCCAGCGTTCGGGCGTTGGCCGGGTGACGCTGGCATCGGCGAGTATCCGCGCCACGCCGTCTTCACCCAGCGCCGCGACAATAATCCCGCAGGCATCGCCCCCGGCAGACGCAGGCGGATCGACGCCGATCACCGTGCGCTGCGGCGGCGATGAGGCGGCGACTTCCCGCGCCCCTTCCAGCAAGGCGCGAGTCCACAGCGCGCCGGGCAGATCGCTGATCAGTTCACCGTCCAGTTCCTGACGGCCAAGCAGCGACTTGCCAAAGCTCTTGCGGATATCGCGGATGAACCGTGCGGGCAGGTGTTCATTGTTATCGGCGGTGCGCCCACGGGTGATCGCAACGTCATCTTCGGCCATCAATCGCGTCAGTAGCGCCACGGCGCGCGGCGTTGTCGTCGCCAGCACACGCGGATGTTCGGTCAGGCGCAGGCCGAGCAGCAAGTTGTCCCATGTCGCCATCGCCTTCATGTTGACGTTGTCCCACTTGGCGATCTCGTCACACCAGGCATGGCTGTGCTGCGGGCCGCGCAGCGATTCCGGTTCCCCCGCAGAATAGATCGTCGCCTGCGCGCCGTTGGCCCAGGTCAGGCGGCGCAGCGAGGGTTCAAAGCGCGGTCGGCGCGAGGGAGGGCTAACCGCCATGATCCCGCTTTCGCCCTCCACCATCACCGCGCGGACTTCACCCAGTGAAGCGCCGATCAGTGCGATCCGCGCCTCTGGATCGGCCCCGGCCAGCGCGCGTACCCATTCGGCCCCGGCGCGCGTCTTGCCAAAGCCGCGCCCGGCCATGATCAGCCACAAACGCCAGTCGCCCGGCGGCGGCAATTGTTCGGCCCGTGCCCACAAGGCCCAGTGGGTCGACAGTTCGATGCGTTCCTCATCGCTCAGGGTTTGCAGGCTGGCGAGGCGATCGGCGTGCGGCTGGGAAAGCAGCCAGTCGAGCAGCTTATTCCGCGTCATCGGCACCCTCGGGGCTGACGAGCGTGCGCTGGCGCATCCGTTCCAGCTTGGTGTTGATCGAAACGAGGATCATGTCGGCGTCCTGATTGTCGCGGATGGCACGCTGACGGGCGGCGCTTTCGCGGTGGGCTGACAGCAGGCGAAAGGCGGTGGCGTTGTCAAATGACCGGGTGCCGCGCTTGGCCCCGCTGGGCGGCTTGACCTCGCCGGTGCGCAGGCGTTGGAGCATCTCGATTTCGAGGTAATCATACCCTTCGCACAAGGCCTGCTGCCACTTGCGGTTGAACTCGGCATCGGTGCGGCGGGTATCATAGGCGGTGGTGGTGGAAACCCCGGCCTTTCTGGCGGCGGCGGTGACGTTGGACGTGGCCGCCAGTTCAGACAGAAAGGCCTTGCTCCACCGGGCGAATGCGGGCTTGGCGGCGCTCTTGGCGACAGGCTGTGTCGCCGCAGTTACCTGCGCGCGGAGGGGTGGCTTCGCCATATGCGAGCTGTCCGTATTGTGGCTGGGAACGGGTGGCGTGAAAGGCGGGTCTGAACCGGAGGAGAGCGACTCGGTCTTTCGCGATGTTCCATATATGTACCCAAACAGCGTGACGATGTCAAGGCAAAATAACCAAATAGGTTTGTCGGCTCATGCCTTGCCGGTTCGCCGCCCCCGCCCTATGGCAGCGCACGACCACCTCCCCACCCGGAGCTTTGCCGATGCTGCACCGCCTGTATAACTGGATACTGACCAAGGCATCGCACCCGCACGCAGCATGGTGGCTGGCGTTCTTCGCCTTTGCCGACGGCGGTTTGTTCCCCTTCCCGCCGCACCCCCTGCTGGCGCTGATGTGCCTGGCCGAGCCGAAAAAAGCAGTGCGTCTGGCCCTGATCACCACGGTGGCATCGGTGCTGGGCGGGCTGCTGGGCTATGGCATTGGCCATTTCCTGTACGACACCGTTGGCACGCAGCTGCTCTCCGCGCTGGGGCTGACCGAATCGTTCCCCCGCGCGGCGTGCTATTTGCGGGAATACGGGGCGGAAATCATCGTCTTCAAGGCGGCGACGCCGATCCCGTTCCTGCTGATCTCGGTAACCGCCGGCTTCATCAACTTTCCGCTGCTGACCTTCGCCGCCGCCAGTCTGGCATCGCGCGGGGTGATCTTTCTGGGCGTGGGAATCCTGTTCCGCATCTTCGGCCCGCCGATCAAGACTTTCATCGACAGGTTCCTGCCGTGGCTGGTGGCGGCGTTCGTGGTCCTTTTGGTCAGCGGCTACATCGCGTTCTCGATGATGAGCGGCGGCGCGAAGGCGACCAGCGAAAAGTGCGCGTCCGCCATCACCGCTCCCGCCCTTGCCCCCGCCTGACGGATATTGCCCCCGGCGTCTCCGCATCCTAGGACAGGCCGATGCCAGATACGCTCAAGATCACATTCGCCCAGCTCAACCAGTCGGTGGGCGATCTTGCCGCCAATGCCGCCGCCATGATCGCCGCGCGGGCGCGCGCGGGCAATGCGGACCTGATCGTTTTTCCCGAACTGCAACTGATCGGTTACCCGCCCGAGGATCTGATCCTGAAACCGGCGCTGATTCAGCGCGCGGCGGCGGAACTGGCCAAGCTGGCCGCCGCCACTGCCGACGGCGGCCCGGCGATGCTGGTCGGCAGCGTTTTTGTGCAGGACGGCGCGCTGCATAACGGCGTCGCGCTGCTCGATCAGGGCAAAGTCGCGGCGATCCGGCTGAAGCATGAACTGCCCAACTATGGCACCTTCGATGAAGTCCGCCTGTTCCAGCCCGGCCCGCTGCCCGAACCGATCATCTTTCGCGGGGTGATGATCGGAGTGCCCATCTGCGAGGATATCTGGCACCCGGACGTCTGCCGCCATCTGGCCGATTTCGGGGCGGAACTGTTCATCTGCGTCAACGGCAGCCCTTACGAAATCGACAAGGACGCGCTGCGCATCGATGGCGTGGCAAAACGCCGCGCGGTCGATACCGGGCTGCCGCTGGCCTACCTCAACCGCGTTGGCGGGCAGGACGAACTGGTGTTCGACGGAGCCAGCTTCGTCATCAACGGCGATGGCAGCCTGGCCGTGCAGATGAAGGACTGGGAGGAGCAGGAAACCGCCACCTACTGGACCCGCACCGCCACCGGCTGGCGTTGTGACCGGGGCGAGATCGCCACTTTGGTTGACCGTCCGGAAGACATCTACTGCGCGATGGTGCTGGCCTTGCGCGATTACGTTGATCGCAACCGCTTTCCCGGCGTGGTGCTGGGCCTTTCGGGCGGGATCGACAGCGCGATCTGCGCCGCCATCGCCGCCGACGCGCTGGGGCCAGACCGCGTATGGTGCGTCATGCTGCCCAGCCGCTTTACCGGGGCCGAATCGCTCAGCGACGCGGCGGAATGCGCGTCTTTGATCGGTTGCCGGCTCGATACCATCCCGATCCAGCCCGCCGTTTCCGGGTTCGATGAAATGCTCGCCCCCAGTTTTGCCGGGACCAAGGCTGACACCACCGAGGAAAACCTGCAATCGCGCATTCGCGGGGTTACCCTGATGGCGCTGTCCAACAAGTTCGGCCCGATGCTGCTGACCACCGGCAACAAGAGCGAGATGAGCGTTGGCTATGCAACGATCTATGGCGACATGGCGGGCGGATATAACCCACTGAAAGACGCCTATAAAATGACCGTGTTCGCGCTCGCCAAGTGGCGCAACCGGCACAAGCCCCGCATCGGCTATGGTCCCGACGGCCCGGTCATGCCGGACAACATCATCACCAAGCCGCCCAGCGCCGAACTGCGCGCCGACCAGAAGGATTCGGACTCGCTGCCCGAATACCCGGTGCTCGACGCGATCCTGCTGGGGCTGGTCGAGCACGAAAAGAGCGTGGCGCAACTGGTGACCGAAGGTTTCGATCACGCTGTCGTCGTGCGGATCGAGCGCCTGCTCCACCTGGCCGAATACAAGCGCCGCCAGGCCCCGCCGGGGGTCAAGCTGGGCAGCCGCAATTTCGGCCGTGACCGCCGTTATCCGATCACCCACGCCTTCCGCTCAGCGTAAAATAATCTGATATTGCGAATCATTCGCATTGACGAGCAAGCGCGGCGCCGCCTAGATAGTTGCGAATCATTCGCAATATAGGTGGTCCATGCAGCAACCTTCAGGTTCAACCGATCCGGGCGCACGTTTCGCCACCGCCGTTGCCGAACTGGCAAACCAGCGCACCTTACGCTCACTCCCATTACCCGCGCTCCATCTCGTCATGGCCATGCGGCTCTGCGCCCTGTTTGAGCGCGCTGACCGCGACCCGCTGGTCGAGCTTTCTACGCGGCTGGGCAATGTGAGCGCAGCAATTGCCATACTAGCTGTGGTGCGGTCAGTCGTCCGATGCTGGCCCGAGTCTTACGTTGCCGGTCGGCCCTGCTGCCTTGGCATGTCGCCGGACGAACAGACCCTGGCGGCGATGGCATGTACCGCGCAGTTCGGTGATCGCGAGCGTTTTAGCGCAACGATTGAAGGCTTCGTCCGCTCTGACCGTCACGACCAACTCTTTGATCGGACAGTGCGCGCCATTGCCAGCATTCAGATGATCTAGCGCTACTCTAGCGCAGCGGGGCGCAGTTGCTATAGACGCGACCATGACCACCACCCGCTTTGCCCCATCGCCCACCGGCACGCTGCATGTCGGCAACATCCGCACCGCGCTGCACAACTGGATGCTGGCGAAGAAAGCCGGCGGGCGGTTCCTGCTGCGGATCGACGATACCGACACCGCACGCAGCCGCGAGGCGCATGTCGAGGCGATCCGCACCGATCTGGCGTGGCTGGGTCTGGAGCCGGACGGCGAGGAGCGTCAGTCCGCGCGGTTTGACCTTTATGAGCGCGAATTCGCCCGGCTGGTCGCCGCTGGCCGGGTCTATCGCTGCTATGAAACCGCGCAGGAACTGGACCTGAAGCGCAAGGTGCAGCTCGGGCGCGGCCTCCCGCCGATCTATGACCGCGCGGCGCTGGCCCTGACCGAAGCCGATCATGCTGCCCGCGCGGCCGCGGGCGAGACACCGCACTGGCGCTTTCTGCTGGACCGCGACGAAGCGATCACATGGCCTGACGGCATTCGCGGGCCGCAGCATTTTGATGCCCATCAGATGTCTGACCCGGTGATCCGCCGCGCCGATGGCACATGGCTCTACATGCTGCCATCGGTGATCGACGACATCGCGATGGGCGTCACGCAAGTTTTGCGCGGAGAGGATCACGTATCCAACACCGCCACGCAAATGCAGATGTTCACCGCGCTGGGAGCCAGCCCGCCGCTGTTCGCGCATGAGGCGCTGCTGGTGGGTAGCGAAGGCAAGCTGTCCAAGCGGCTCGGTTCGCTCGGCATGGGCGAACTGCGCGAGGCGGGGATAGAGCCGGAAGCACTGGTGGCGCTGCTGGCGCGGCTGGGCACCTCGCAACCGGTCGAGCCGATTGCCGACCGGGCAGAACTGATCGCCAATTTCGATCTGGGCCACTTTGGCCGCGCCCCGGCCCGGTTTGACGAGGCGGAACTGCACCGGCTCAACGCCGCCATCGTCCACCGCCTGCCCTTTCCTCGTGTCGCGCACCTGCTGCCGCCGGGCATGGGCGAAGCCGGGTGGGAGGCGATCCGGCCCAACCTGTCGCATATTTCCGAAGCGGCTGACTGGTGGGCCATCGTCACCGGACCGATCACCCCCGCGCCAGCCGATGAGGACGACCGCGCGTTTCTGGCGCAGGCAGCAGACCTTGCCGCCGCGCAGGAATGGGGCGGTAACGCATGGAGCCAGCTGACCGGCGCGCTGAAAGAAGCCAGCGGGCGCAAGGGCAAGGCCCTGTTCCTGCCACTCCGCCGCGCGCTGACCGCACTTGACCACGGCCCCGACATGGCCGCGCTGTTGCCGCTGATCGGGCGCGATGGTGCGGTGGAGCGGCTAAGGGCAGCGGCGGGTTAGAGCGAAGGCCGCCCACCCGCCTGCCAGAGCGGAAACTCCACCAGCTTGCCCGATGCAGGCAACAGAGCGCGGATCTGGCGGGCGGGCTGCATGGCGGAAAGGATCGCCGGATCGGCGGCATCCATGCCCCCGGTAAAAGCACCGAACGCGGGCAGGATAAGGCGGCTTTCGCTGGCCACCGTGCAGGGCCGCACGATCCGCCGCCCGCGCAAGTTCAACTTCAGGCGCGGATGAAAATGCCCGGACAGCTCCAGCCCCGTCTCCCCCGCTCGCGCCGCGTGGCGCAGGGCGATGCCGCCAAGTTCCAGCTCATCATACCGTGCGCCGCCTTCGCGCGGGATCACATCCGCGTCGTGGTTGCCGGTGATCCACACCCAGTCCACTGCGCGAGTCAGCGCCGCAAGCATTCCGGCCGCATAAGGCTCAAGCCGGTCAGCCCCGCCCGCGTCGTGAAACGAATCGCCTAGGCACAACACCCGCCGCGCGCCCGTTTGCCCGATGGCCAGCGCCAGCCGCTCCAGCGTTTCGCGGCTGTCATAGGGCGGGAGCATCTGACCGAAGCGGGCGAAAAAGCTGCCCTTTTCCAGATGCAGGTCGGCCACCAGCAGCGCGCGCTCACCCGGCCAGTAGAGCGCGCCGCTTGGTAGCAGGCGCATTTCATGTCCGGCGAACGAAAAGGGAACCATTGCTTTTCCTTGCCGCAGCCCGCAGCTTTTGGCAAGCGGCCCGCATGACCGACTGGACCCCCTACACCGCCCGCGCCAAGACCTGGTTCGAAACCCTGCGCACCCGCATCTGCGCCGAGTTCGAGGCGATCGAGCGCGAGGCAGGGAGCGACGCCAGCTTTCAGTACGATCCCTGGCAGCGCGAAACGGTAACCGGTGAAGCAGGCGGCGAAACAGGCGGCGGCATGCGCGGGCTGATGAAGGGCCGGGTGTTCGAGAAAGTCGGCGTCAACGTTTCCACCGTTGTCGGCGCGCTCAATCCTGATTTCGCAGGCACGATCAACGGCGCATCGGCGGAGCAAAACCAGTTTTCCGCCACCGGCATCAGCCTTGTCGCGCACATGGCCAACCCGCATGTGCCCGCGGTGCACATGAACACGCGCTTTTTGACCACGACCAAGGCCTGGTTCGGCGGCGGCGCCGATCTCAACCCGCCGATCCCTTATGACGAGGACACCGCCGAGTTCCACGCCGAATTCAAGGCCGCCTGCGACGCGCACGGCGAAGATTATTACAGCCGCTATAAAAAGTGGGCCGACGACTATTTCTACATCCCCCACCGCAAGGTCCATCGCGGGGTCGGCGGGATATTCTACGATCATCTGGAATGCGCCGACGTAGCCGCGTGGGAGGCGAACTTTGCCTTTACCCAGGCCGTGGGCGAGGCGTTTCTGACCGTATTCCCCAAGCTGGTCCGCCGCCGGATGGGTATGGACTTCACGCCAGCGGAAAAGCTGCAACAGCTGGAATGGCGGGGGCGTTATGCGGAATTCAACCTGGTCTATGACCGGGGCACACTGTTCGGCCTGAAGACCGGCGGCAATATTGACGCCATCCTGATGAGCCTGCCGCCCGAAGCGGTGTGGAGCTAGTGTGGTGGATTCGAACATCGTTCCATTAAAAGCAAACGTCATCCCGGCGGAGGCCGGGACCCAGTCCCATCAGCTTAAGTCGCGTAGCGGCACCTTTTTCTCAGGTTCTGGGTCCCGGCCTTCGCCGGGATGACGGGAATTTAACAATGCGAACTTTAGATTCAGGATACTAGCCTGCTATTCAGGAGAACGTCGTCTACCCTGATCCAAGTACGAGGAACATGACAGGCACGAGTCGATGAGCATCATCCGCAACAGCGGCTATAATCTGGCCGCCGCGCTGGTGCCTGCCGCTGTGTCGCTGGTTTCGGTGCCGCTTTATATCCACGCCATTGGCGAGGCGCGGTACGGGATGCTGGCGATCATCGGATCGCTGATCGGCTATTTCGGGGTGTTCGACTTTGGCCTCAGCGCCGCCACCGCGCAGCGCATTGCCGCCAGCGATGCCGCAGACCTCCCCGCCCGCCGCAGCATCTTCTGGACCGCAGCGGGGGTTAATCTGGGCATGGGTCTGGTCGCGGCGGCCTTGCTGATCCCGGCGGCGGCGGCGTTTTTCAGCACCGCGCGCGCATCCAGCCCGGCATTGCAAGCTGAGATGATCGGCTCAATCGGCTGGATGGCGCTGGCGATGCCGTTCATGCTGATGAGCAGCGTGCTGCGCGGCGCCTTGCAGGGGGCGGGGCGCTTTGCCGAACTGAATCTGATCAACGTGGTCATGGGGCCGGCGAGCCAGCTGGTGCCCTTGGCGGTCGCCATGTTCATATCGCCGACGCTCGCCTGCGTACTGCCCGCGCTGTATGCCGTGCGCCTGGCCGCGCTGTGCTGTCAGGCATGGGTCATCGCGCGCAAGGTCACGCATGGCTGGACCCCGGCGTTTGACCGGAGCCGCGTGCGCGATCTGCTGTCGTTCGGCGGCTGGGTGACGGTTTCCACGCTGGTCGATCCGTTCCTCAACATGATCGACCGGCTGCTGATCGCCTCCATGCTGGGGATGAAGGCGGTGAGCCATTACGCCGTGCCGTGGCAACTTGCGCAGCGCAGCCTGATTTTTCCCGGCGCACTGCTGGATGCGATGCTGCCGCGCATTGCCGGAGGCACCCGGGCAGAGGCGCAGGCGCTCAGCTTGCGCGGGATGCGCGCGGTGACCGCGCTGATGACGCCGCTGATCGTCGCGGGGGCTGTATTCGTGCGCCCGTTCCTGAGCCTGTGGATCAGCCCGGCATTTGCCGAAGCCGCTGCCTTTCCGGCGCAACTGATGCTGGTGGGCTGCTGGTTCAACGCCATCGGCATCGCCTGTTTCATCCACCTGCAAGCCATCGACAAGCCGCGCCTGATCGCGACATCGCACCTGATAGAGGTTTTGCCCTACCTCGCCTGCCTGTGGGCCGGTCTGCACTGGTTCGGCCTTGCGGGCGCTGCCGGAGCCTATGTGCTGCGGGTTGCGGCTGACGATGTGTTGCTGGCGCGGTTTGGCGGATTGCTAGGCGAACTGGGGCGGCGCGTGATGCTTGGCGCACCGGCGCTGGCGCTGGCGGTGTGGCTGGGGTGGCAGATGGACACCGCGCCATCGTGGCGCGCGGCGGCTGGGGTGGGGCTGGTCGTGGTGGTCAGCCTTGGCTCGCTGGTGTGGTTTTATGGCGAGCGGCGGGCGCTGCGGTTGGCGTTCAAGTTCGGATAGGCTCGCACCAACATTGCGCACTTCACCTTGGCCGCGCAATCGCCTAGAGCAGGGGCATGACGCGCCGGTCCATCTCATCGCTTGCCGCCCGCTCCGCCCTGGGTGGCGTAGTTGCGGGCGCTCTGGTTGCCGTGCTGAGCGGAGGAATCGCCGCGCAGGGGCAGGCCATCGCCGGGCACAACAGCAATGCCCCGGTCAACTATGCGGCTGACCGGATAGAGCTTCAGGACAAGCAGAACCGCGTCGTGCTTTCGGGCAATGTCGCGATCAACCAGGCCGATCTCAACCTGCACGCGGCACGCACCACGGTCGCCTATACCGACGCCGGCAGCCTGAAAATCCAGCGTATCGATGCCACCGGCGGCGTCACCGTGGAACGCGGCGGCGAAACCGCGCGGGGCGATGTGGCGATCTATGATTTCAACAGCCGGATCATCACGATGGTCGGCAATGTCAGCCTGCTGCGTGGTTCAGATACGCTGCGTGGCGGGCGCATGGTGATTGATTTGTCGAGCGGCGTCGCCAGCGTTGATGGCCGCTCGGGCGGATCATCCTCAGCCGTCGGCAGCAGCAGCGGATCGGGCGGCGGGCGCGTTTCGGGCAGCTTCTCGGTTCCCAAGAAAAACTGATCTGGCCGAAATGGGGGCAGACATGAGGGGCGAAGCCGCTGGCGGCAAAGTAGCCCTGATCACCGGGGTTACCGGGCAGGACGGGGCCTATCTCGCGCGGTTTCTGCTCGACAAAGGTTATGTCGTCCACGGCATAAAGCGCCGGTCATCGTCATTCAACACTGCCCGGGTAGAGGAAATCTATCAGGACCCGCATGTCGAAAACCAGCGTTTCCGCCTGCATTATGGCGATCTGACCGATGCCGCCAACCTGATCCGCATCGTGCAGGAAACCCGGCCGGACGAGATCTATAACCTCGCCGCGCAAAGCCATGTGCAGGTCAGTTTCGAAACGCCGGAATATACCGCCAACGCTGATGGTCTGGGCACGCTGCGCCTGCTGGAGGCGATCCGCATCCTGGGGCTGGAAAAACACACGCGGTTCTATCAGGCGTCATCATCCGAACTTTATGGTCTGGCGCAGGAAGTGCCGCAGCGTGAAAGCACGCCGTTCTATCCGCGCAGCCCTTATGCCATTGCCAAGCTCTATGCCTATTGGATCGTGGTCAATTACCGTGAGGCTTATGGCATCCATGCCAGCAACGGCATCCTGTTCAACCACGAAAGCCCCCTGCGCGGCGAGACGTTCGTCACCCGCAAGATCACCCGCGCCGCCGCCGCCATTGCTCTGGGGCGGCAGGACCGGCTGTACCTTGGCAATCTGGACGCCCGGCGCGATTGGGGCCACGCCAAGGAATACGTGCGCGGCATGTGGATGATGCTGCAACAGGACGAGCCGGAAGACTTCGTGCTGGCCACCGGCGAGACGACAGAAGTTCGCCAGTTCGTCATTTGGGCGTTTGAGGATGCGGGCATCGATCTGCACTTTCGCGGGCAGGGCGCGGAGGAAAAGGGCTTTTGCCGCAAGACCGGGCAATGCCTGGTCGAGGTTGATCCGCGCTATTTCCGCCCAAGCGAAGTCGATCTGCTGATCGGCGATCCATCCAAGGCGCACCAGAAGCTGGGCTGGCGGCACGAAACCCCGGTGCGCGAACTGGTGCGCGAAATGGTCGCGGCGGACATGCTCGTCATGCGCGACGCGCCCGTGATGCGAACGTCATGACCGCGCGCGCACATGGCTGCCCCTGACCACCCGACCATGCTGGCGACCGGATTTGTCGTCGACCAGCCCGATCAGGGCACGCTGTTTCCCTCTGCTGGCGGCAATTCCGCCGATCCGCGTGTGCAGGCGGTCTATTGGCGCTGCATGATCGTGTTTTTCGCCAGCGCGCGGATCACCAATCCGGGGCTGAGGCTGGCGCTGTTCTGCAATGCCGCGCCGCCGCATGTGGACGGGATAAACATTGCCGCCGTGCTGGCGCGCTACGGCGTGGAACTGCGCCGCGTTCCGCTGACCGCTCGGCTGGGGCAGACGCGCACCGCTTCGTGGGGCAACGTGCTCTATTTCCGCGACGTAATGGCAGACCTTCAAGGCGAGGCGGCAGACTTGCGCATTGCCCTGACCGATTGTGACATGGTGGTCACCACCCCGCTGGCCCCGCTGTTTCGCCTGCTGGATGGGCATCAATTTGCTGGCTATGTGGTGGACGATACCCTGCCGGGCGAAGCGGTAAACGGCATGACCCGCGCGGCTATGGCCGCCGCCGCCCGGCAGCTAGGCGCCGATGCCCCGGACCTGATCGACCACTTCGGCGGCGAACTGCTGCTGACGACCCCGGCTGCTTGGGCAAGACACCGGGCATTGTTCGAAGGACTGCTGGACGACGCCCAGACCGGCACCGGGCCGGGCGCGGCGGTACGGACTGAGGAGCATGTCTATTCCATCGCCTTCGCCGCCAGCGGATGCCGGGTGGCACAGGCAAACGCGGTGATGAAACGCATCTGGACCAGCCCGCGCTATAATACCGCGCGGGCGGGGGATGAAAACCTGCCGCTGTGGCACTTGCCCGCCGAAAAGCGCTATGGCCTGCGCGACATGTTCACGCACCTATCCGCACGCGGCTTTCCGCTGGATATGGACCCGGCAGAGCTGCGCCGCCTCGCCATGCGCCTGTGCGGCGTGCCCGCCAAGTCGCCCGCCAAGCTGCTGCGCGATGGCGTGCGGCAGGTCGCCGCCCGACTGGGGCTGAGCCGATGACCGCCGCGCCGCTGTTTCCACTGGCAGGCCAGCGCATCTGGGTTGCCGGACATAACGGCATGGTCGGATCGGCTGTGGCCCGGCGGCTGGCGGCGGAACCTTGCACCGTGCTGACCGCCCCGCGCAGCCTCGATTTGCGCGACATGGCCGCCACCCGGCGCTGGCTGGCCGACAATCGCCCCGATGGCGTGGTTATGGCGGCGGCGAAAGTGGGCGGGATCATGGCCAATTCCAGCCAGCCCGCCGACTTTCTGTATGACAACCTGATGATCGCCGCGAACGTGATCGAAGCGGCACGGCAGGCGCAGGTCGCCAAGCTGCTGCTGCTAGGTTCATCGTGCATCTACCCGCGCCTGGCCGAACAGCCGATCCGCGAGGAATCGCTGCTGACCGGCCCACTGGAGCCGACCAACGAATGGTACGCGGTGGCCAAGATCGCCGGGATCAAGCTGTGCCAGGCCTATCGCCGCCAGCACCATTGCGACTTCATCAGCGCGATGCCGACCAACCTTTACGGTCCCGGCGACAACTTTGATCTTGCCACCTCGCACGTCCTGCCCGCGCTGATCCGCAAGGCGCACGAGGCGAAGCGGGCGGGCGCAGACAGCTTTGCCGTGTGGGGCAGCGGCAGCCCGTTGCGCGAATTCATGCACGTGGACGACATGGCCGACGCGGCGGTGTTCCTGTTGCAGCACTATTCGGGCGAATTGCCGATCAACGTGGGATCGGGTCAGGAAATATCGATCCTCGCGCTGGCCGAACTGGTTGCAAAGGTCGTTGGTTTTACCGGCGGTGTGACCACTGATCCCGCCAAGCCCGATGGCACCCCACGCAAGCTGATGGACAGCAACAGGCTCACCACCCTCGGCTGGCACGCGCGGATCGGGTTGGAAGATGGCATTGCGGATGCTTACCGGGCATATTTGGCAGAGGCATGACTGGCCCGGCGCGCATCGCTTTCGTCGGCCTGAACTATGCGCCCGAGCAAGTCGGCATCGGGCCGTTTACTGCCGGAATGGCCGAGGGGCTGGCAGCTCGCGGACATGCGGTAGAGGCGATTGTCGGCCAGCCATACTACCCCCAATGGCGCGCCCATCCGGGGCATCGCGGCTGGGCGCGATCTGAAGAGCAAGGCGTCCGCGTAACCCGCTGCCCGCACTATATCCCCGCGAGTCCTTCCGGCTGGCGGCGGATCGTTCACCTCGCCAGCTTTGCCGGGTCCGCCCTAATTCCGGCGCTGCGTGCTGCGCTGACCGCCAAGGCGCGGCGGCCGCAAGTGTTCATCTGCATCGCGCCTGCGCTGCTGTCAGTACCCGTGGCGTGGCTGGCGGCGCGGATCGCCGGGGCAAAGCTGTGGGTCCACGTACAGGATTTCGAAGTCGAGGCGGCCTTTGCCACCGGCCTCATCGCGCCCGGACCATTCGCGCGGCTTGCCGCCGGGACAGAGCGCCGCGTGCTGGCGCTGGCGGACCGCATATCCACCATCAGCCCGCAGATGTGCGCGCGGCTGGTGGCCAAGGGCATCCCCGCCGCGCGGGTGATCGAAGTGCGCAACTGGGCCAACGCGCCCGCGCCGGACCTTGCCGAAGGCGCAGCCTATCGAGCCGAATGGAGCCTGCAAAACCGCCGCATCGCGCTCTATTCAGGCAACATCGCCAACAAGCAGGGCATCGAAATCGTGGTCGAGGCCGCGCGCCTGCTGGCAGCCCGCGCGGACATCGTGTTCGTGGTCTGCGGCGAAGGCCCGAACCGCGCGGCGCTGGAACAACGGGCGGCGGGTCTGACGAACATCAGGTTCCACGACCTGCAACCCGCAGCCCGCATGGGCGAACTGCTGTCGCTTGCCAGCGTACACCTGCTGCCGCAGATTGCCGGGGCCGCCGATCTGGTGCTGCCGTCAAAGCTGGCCAACATGCTGGCGTCCGCCCGCCCGGTCGTCGCCACTGCTGATCCGGGGACCGGGCTTTATGCCGAAGTTCAGGGCTGCGGACTGGCAACCCCACCGGGCAACGCACAGGCGCTGGCCGATGCCATTGCCGCGCTGGTCGACGATCCCGAACGCGCCGCCCTGTTTGGCCGAAACGGCGCGGAGCGGGCGGCGCAGCGTTGGTCGCAGGCCGCGATCATCAGCCAGATGAGCGCCGAAATCGCCCGGCTTCTGGCCGATGGCTGAGGTTTCCATCGCCCTTGCCAGCTACAACGGCGCGCGGTTCCTGCCGCAGCAACTCGCCAGCCTGCTTGCGCAGACGCGCTTGCCCGATGAACTGGTGGTGGGTGATGACCGGTCAAGCGACGATACCGTGGCGCTGCTGGAAGACTTCGCCGCCCGCGCGCCCTTTCCCGTGCGGATCACCGTCAACGCCGAAAACCTTGGGCCGACGCGCAATTTCGCCGAAACCGTGCTGCGCTGCCGGGGGCAGGTGATTTTCCTGTGCGATCAGGACGATGTCTGGGAACCCGGCAAGCTGGCCGCCGTGCTCGATCACCGCGCCGCCAATCCCGGCGCATGGGTCATTACACATGATGCCGCGCTGGTCGATGCAGAAGGCACTCCGCTGGGCCTGACGATGGCCGGGCAGATCGCACGGTCGGGTGATGACCCGGCGCAGGCGCTCGTCGCGGGCTGCTGCATGGCGATCGACGCACGGCTGGCGGCGCTTTACCGGCCGTGCCCCCGCATGGGTGAGCATGACGCCTGGCTGGCCCATACGGCCGACCTGCTGGGGCTGCGATCATGGCTGCCGGTGCCGCTGATCCAGTACCGGCGGCATGGCGGCAATGTCTCCCAATCGTTCATGTCGAGCGCGCGCCCCGCCAGCCGGTGGACTCGGCTGGTGGGCCGCGCGCGCAAGGCGCTGGCCGCGCCGCTGCGACAATCTTTGCAACAGGCAATTGATGCCCGCACAGACCGCGTGGCGGCGATCCGGCTCCATCGCGGCGTGCTGGAACAGGCCGTTCCGCCCGCAAGGATCGACGCCGTGATCACCGCCGAAACCGCGCGGCTGGAACGTGACCGGCAACGCCTCGCCATTGCGCTCGCGCCGCGCTGCACTGCGCCGGGCATGATCGTGCGGGCGGCAGCGCAAGGGGTCTATGTCGGCAAGGACGGCAGCCTCAGCCTGCTGCGCGACGTCTGGGCCGCTTTGCGGGGCAGGGCATGACCGGCTGGCCAAAATCGCTGCTCATCTATTCCTCGTCCGCTGCAGGGGGGATGCCGCATTATGCCCATTATCAGGCGCAGGAACTGGCCCGGCGGGGGATCGCCGTGACCATGCTGTGCCGGCCCGACCATCCGTGGGCCACCGCCCCGGTCAGCTATGCCATGCGAACCGCGCTGCCCTTGCCGCCCACCGGGCGCGACCTTCTGGCCAAGGCTTGGCGGGTGTGGTGCCACATCTGGGGCCATTTCGTGCTGCTGGGCGCAATCCTGCGGTTGCGGCCATCGGCGGTACTGTTTGAGGAGAATACCGAATACTTCGCCGCGATCTGGGCCTGGCCGCATATCCTGCTGAGCTGGGTGGGTCTGCCTTACGTGATCAACCTGCACGATCCGGTGCGCGCGCTGTGGTTCGGGCCGCGCTGGTTTGGCCGACTGTCGCTGTGGGCCGCCTACCGCGTGCTGAGCGGCGGGCTGATCCACGGCGATCTGCCGCCGGGCGCTTACCTGCCGCGCTGGATGATAACCGAAAGCGTGCCGCACGGGCTGTTCGGCCACATGGGCCAGCGCGAGCCGCCGTTCGACCTCCGCCAGCGGCTTGGCATCGCGCCGGGTGCGTTCGTGTTGCTATCGTTCGGCCACATCACTGACCGCAAGAACCAGCATTTGCTGGTCGAGGCCATTGCGCAAGTGCCCCGCGCGGTGCTGGTGATCGCTGGGCCGCAGCCTTCCACCCGGCAGCGCAGCGGCGCGTTCTATCGCCAGCAGGCCGAGGCACTGGGCTGTGCTGACCGGGTACACGTGATCGACCGCTTCATCCCTGATGATGAGGCCGCCGCCTGCTTTGCCGCGGCCGATGCCGTGGCGCTGACCTATGACCGCACCTTCGTGTCGCAAAGTGGTGTGCTGCAACTGGCGGCGCAATGGAACCGCGCGGTGCTGGCATCCAGCGGCGGCGGCCCCTTGCGCGCATCGGTGGAGGGCAGCGGCATAGGTCTTTTCGTTGAGCCTGACAGCACGGCGGCCATCGTCAGCGGACTGCAACGCCTGATGGCCTCGCCGCCGCCTGACCCGGCGCGATTCGCTGCATTTCGCGAATCGGCTTCGTGGGAGGCGAATGTTGATGGGCTGTTGCGGTTGTTGCGGCGGGTGAAGCCTTAACCCTAACGCCGATCCCGGAAAAACGCCCGCAGCAGGTCCGCCGCCCGGTCCTCGCCGATGCCGGAATAGACTTCGGGGCGGTGCAGGCACTGCGGTTGATCGAACACCCGCGCGCCGTGTTCCACCGCGCCGCCCTTGGCATCGGCAGCGCCGTAATACAGCCGGGCGATGCGGGCGTGGGCGATGGCTCCGGCGCACATGGCGCAGGGTTCCAGCGTGACCCACAGCTCGCAGCCTTCCAGACGGTCCGTCCCCAATGCCTGCGCCGCGCGGCGAATCGCCAGCAGTTCGGCATGAGCGGTGGGGTCGCACAGCCCGCGCGGCGCGTTGTGGGCGCTGGCGATCACCTTGCCGCCCCGAATCACCACCGCGCCGACCGGAACTTCGCCCGCCGCAGCCGCCGATTCGGCCTCTGCCAGCGCAAGCGCCATCGGTTCGGGAAGCGGCCAGCGGGTCATCGCGCCCGCATTAGCCCCGAAAACAGCAGATTGGAACCATCGGCGGCCCGGATTGCTTGACCAGCGCGGGGCACTTGGGTATGCGCGCGCCTTCCCCGCTTTGGCGGCAACATATTCAAGCGAGTTATCACATGTCCCGCATTTGCGAACTGACCGGCAAGGGCCGCATGACCGGCCACAACGTCAGCCACGCCAACAACAAGACCAAGCGCGTGTTCCTGCCTAACCTGCAGAACGTGACGCTGATGTCGGAAGCCCTGGACCGCAGCATCAAGTTCCGCGTCTCCACGCACGGGCTGCGCACGGTCGAACACGTTGGCGGACTCGACAACTGGCTGGTCAAAGTGTCTGACGACAAGCTTTCGCCGAACGCGCTGAAGGTAAAGCGCGAACTGGCGAAGAAGCTGGTCGCTGCCTGAACTTTTTCGGCAGCTCCGCGCGGAGTTGCTTGAGCAAACGATAGGCGCGCGGGGCTTTCCTGCGCGCCTTTTTGCGTTTGCTACTTTCCTCCGGGCACGAACAACAGCGGATCAAGCCGCGCGCCCTGCCATTTGAGCGCCCAGTGCAGATGCGGTCCCGTCGCGCGGCCGGTCATGCCGATCTCGCCCAACGCCTGCCCCTGCCGCACATGATCGCCGCTGCGCACCAGAAGGCGCGACGAATGCAGGAATGCACTCGACAGCCCCATGCCGTGGTCCAGCATCAGCAGGTTGCCCTCCAGCGTGAAGGGTGCCGGGGCCGCCAGAATCACCACGCCGTCCGCTGGGGCCACATAAGGCGCGCCCTGCCCGCCCGCGATATCCAGCCCTGAATGATAGCTGCCGGGCTGGCCGCGATAAATGCGCTGCGATCCGAATCGGCCTGAGATTCGCCCCTGCACCGGCCAGATCATCGCCTGACGCCAGCCCGACGCATCAGTCACCATGCGCCGCGCCGCGCCGACCTGCGCCAGTTCCAGCGCGCGGATGCGCTGAAACTCGGCATCGGGCAAGTTGCCGGGGCGGAACGGCGCATCGATGTTCTGGATGTCCCAGCGGCGAGGCTGGATGATCAGGCCGAATTGCGGTGGCTTACGGTCCTGCGTGCAGGGGGCGGCCCCGGTGCAAGTGCCGTTGAGCCAAGCGGTAGCCGCCGCATCACGGTCAAACCCGATGAAAAATCCGCCCGCCGCGTCCACCGCGACCCGGGTATCGCCCAGTTTCAGCGCGGCGATCTGGCCCGAACGAGGCAGCCTTCCTTTAAGCCAGCCGCCCTGCGTTAGCTGGCTGGCCTCTATCTCCAGCGGAAAATTGCCCCAGGCAACTGGCGAGATCGAAATTGCGCGCAGTGGTGTGCCCGCCAGCCCAAGCGCTACACCGCCCGCCAGCACGCCACGCCGGGTGGCTTGCATGGCCTTGTCAGCCCTGTCCCAGAAAACGCCGGGTCGCCAGTTCGCACGAAGCATAGGCTTCCTGCCGCTCCGCGCTCCAATAACGCAGCGCGTCCAGCGCCACCTTTTCGCCGCTCACCGCGCAAATAACGTGTTTGCCGGGGGACAAGACCCGGAAACCGTTGGGTTCATAGCGCAGCACGGCGGGGCGATCGGCGGTGGACATCAGCATGGCCGTGAGCCTAGCCCACCCCGCGCATCAAAGCAATTTCGGCTGGTCCGCGCCCACATCACGCCTTGGCGCAGGACGGGGCTTTGTGGGCGGCGCTGGCGAGGGAGCCGCCACTTCCGGCGAATCGCCCGCCTTAACCACCGCCAGCACGCCGTCGTGGAACTTCAGCCCCAGCGCCGCTTCCTGCGCCGCCGCCGCCCAGCTGACCAGCGTGCGGCCATCCGCGCCCAGCACCCGCACATAACCGCGCCGCAGCACCGCATCGGGATCGAGCGAGGCCATCAGCCGCGCCGTCGCCGCCAGCCGGTCTTGCGCGACGGCGATTCGCGCGGTCACCAGCGCAGGCGACAGGCGCAGACCGTCCAGCCTTTGTCGCGCATTACCCAGCCGGGCCGCGAGCAGCGGTGCAGACAGACGAGCGGCATCGCGTTGCAGCATGATCCGCGCGCCCGCTATGCGGTCTGACAAGCCGCGCCGCAGCCGCTCGCCCAGATCATCAAGCCGCTGCGCCGGGCTGGCGAGCAGCGCGGTGGCGGCAGGCAGTCGCTGCGCCCGCGCCTCCAGCCGTTCACGCCCCAAAGCCACCGGACGCATGACCGCGCGGCGTTTACGCAGACCCAGTTCGGCCAGCTGATTCGCCAGCTCCTCACGCACCGGCACCGCCAGTTCGGCGGCTGCGGTCGGCGTCGGGGCGCGCAGATCGGCGGCGAAATCGGCCAGGGTGGTGTCAGTTTCGTGGCCCACGGCAGAGATCACCGGAATCGTCGAGGCGGCGATGGCGCGCACCACCACTTCCTCGTTAAACGACCACAAGTCCTCGATCGACCCGCCCCCGCGAGCAACAATCACAAGATCGGGACGCGGCACCGCACCGCCCGCCGCCATATCGGAAAACCCGCGCACGGCGGCGGCAATCTGTTCGGCTGATCCTTGCCCCTGCACCAGCACCGGCCAGACGAGCACATGGGTCGGAAAACGGTCAGCCAGCCGGTGCAGGATGTCGCGAATCACTGCCCCGGTGGGCGACGTAACCACGCCGATCACGCGCGGCAGGAACGGCAGCGGGCGCTTGCGGGCTGAATCAAACAGGCCTTCCGCTTCCAGCCGCGCGCGGGTTTTCGCCAGCAGCGCCAGCAACGCGCCCTCACCCGCGATCTCCATCCGGTCGATGACGATCTGGTAGTTTGATCGGCCCGGATAAGTCGTCAGCTTGCCGGTGGCGATCACCTCGACACCGTCTTCAGGCATGAATGACAGCCGCTGCACACTGCTGCGCCACATCACCCCGTCCAGCCGCGCACCCTCGTCCTTGAGGCTGCAATAGAGGTGGCCGGATGCGGCGCGCTTAACCCCGGAAAGCTCGCCCCGCACCCGCACGAAGCCAAACCGGTCCTCAACCGTCCGCTTCAAAAGCGCGGAAATCTCTGTGATCGATAGCGGCGGGGCGTTGTCCCCGGCGACGTCCTTCGCTACCAGCCCCCCGGTAGCTGTATCTGCTTCATCGGAATAAGGCGTAGGCGCGGTCATGAATATCCTGCTGCTGGGATCGGGCGGGCGCGAACATGCGCTGGCATGGAAGCTGGCGCAATCCGCTTTGCTGGCAAACGGGGGCAAACTTTTTGCCGCCCCCGGTAATCCGGGCATTGCGCAATTTGCCGAACTGGTGCCGCTGAACGCGGCAGACCACGCTGCCGTCTGCGCGTTTTGCGAGGCTCAACGAATCGGTCTGGTCGTGATCGGCCCCGAAGCACCGCTGGTTGACGGACTGGCCGATACCCTGCGCAGGGCGGGCGTGCCGGTGTTCGGACCCGGCAAGGCAGCGGCCCAGCTGGAAGGCAGCAAGGCCTTCACCAAGGAACTGTGCGAGCGCCACAACATCCCCACCGCCGATTTCGTGCGCGTCCGCACGGAGGCGGAAGGGCTGGCGGCGCTGGACCGTTTTGCCATCCCCGTGGTCGTCAAGGCTGACGGTCTGGCGGCCGGCAAGGGCGTGACCGTGGCGATGACCCGCGAGGAAGCCGAAGGTGCCGTGCGCGATATCTTCGCCGGGCGCTTTGGCGAGGCGGGCGCAGAAGCGGTGATCGAAGAGTTTATGGAGGGCGAGGAAGCCAGCTTCTTCGCGCTGACCGATGGCGCAACCATCGTGCCGTTCGGCTCCGCACAGGATCACAAGCGCGTTGGCGAAGGCGATACTGGGCCAAATACGGGCGGCATGGGCGCCTATAGCCCCGCACCGGTACTGACCCCGCTGCTGGAAGGCGAAGTGATTGAAAAGATCATCGCCCCCACCGTTCACGGCATGGCTGAGGAAGGTATGCCGTTTTCCGGCGTGCTGTTTGCCGGGCTGATGCTGACCCGCAGCGGGCCGAGGCTGATCGAATACAATTGCCGCTTCGGCGATCCTGAATGCCAGGTGCTGATGAGCCGGCTGGAAAGCGATCTGGGCGAGCTTCTGTTGGCCTGCGCCGAAAACCGCCTTGCCGCCGTGCAATGGCCGCAGTTTTCGCGCGACACCGCGCTGACCGTGGTGATGGCGGCCAGGGGCTATCCCGACAGTCCGCAAAAGGGCGGGCGGATTGACGGCTTGGCCGCTGCCGAAGCGGGCGGCGCGCGGGTGTTCCACGCGGGCACTGCGCTGACGCCGGAGGGCGCTCTGGTGGCCAACGGCGGACGGGTGCTCAATGTAACGGCGCGCGGGGCCAGCGTTACCGAGGCGCAAACGCGGGCTTATGCGGCGCTTGACCAGATCGATTTTCCCGAAGGCTTTTGCCGCCGCGACATCGGCTGGCAGGAAGTCGCCCGCGAAGCCCGCACATAATTCACACGCACTACAGGACCACACCCATGACCATCAAACTTACCCTGACCGAGGACGAAGTGGGCATCCTTGTCGATGCGCTGGAAGTCGATCTGGAAGGCTATGTCGAAGCCGCCAAGGAAGCGCGCGGCAACACCCGGCGCGATGAGGTCAAGACCTTTACCGAGGCCGCCGAACGCATCCAGGGCCTGCTGATCAAATTGCGCGAACTGCTGGGCGAGGACGACTGACAAGCAGTGCGGGCGGGACGGGTAGGGATTAAACCCCCGCCACCAGTGCCCGCAAGTCCGCCTCAGGCCGGGCGCCGTAGTGCGAGATGACTTCCGCCGCGCAGATCGCGCCCAGTTTCAGACATTCGGCCAGACTGCGCCCACGCACATGGCCGAACAGGAACCCGGCGGCGAACAGATCGCCCGCGCCCGTAGTATCCACCACCTGAGCGACCGGTTCAGCGGCAACAGAAGCGCGCGCTCCCCCGCTCACGCAGACCGCGCCGTGTTCGCCGCGTGTGACCACCAGAACCGGCACTTGAGCGGCTATCGCGGCAAGGCCTGCCTCGAAATCGTCAGTTCCGGCCAGTGCCGCCAGTTCGCCTTCGTTGGCGAACAGGATATCGATCTCTCCCGCTGCCAGCATGCTGCGGAAATCGTCGCCGTGGCGGGCGATGACGAAGCCGTCGGACAGGGTGAAGGCAACCTTGCGCCCTGCCCCGCGCGCGGCGGCAATCGCCCGGCGCATGGCGGCGCGCGGTTCCTCGGGATCCCACAGATAGCCTTCCAGATAAAGTACCGCAGCGGCGGCAATCGCGTCCTCGTCCAGCGCGGCTGCAGGCAGGTACTGCGATGCGCCGAGGAAAGTGTTCATCGTTCGCTGGCCATCAGGGGTGACGAAGATCAGGCAGCGCGCCGTCGGCGGATCGCCAGCCCGCGCCGGAGTAGCGAAGTCGATCCCGGCAGCGCGGATATCATGCGCGAAAACCTCGCCAAGCTGATCCTGGGCCACTTGCCCGATGAACCCGCAGTTTGCCCCCAGCGCCGCCAGCCCGGCCAGCGTGTTGGCCGCAGATCCGCCCGAAATCTCACGCGCCGGGCCCATCGCTTCGTAAAGCGCGTGGGCCTGATCGGCGTCAATCAGTGTCATGCCGCCGCGCATCATGCCCAGCTGTTCGATCAGCGCATCGTCGCACGGGGCCATGACATCGACGATAGCGTTGCCGACTGCGATGACGTCGATCGAGGGTGCGGACATGGAAGCGCCTTTACTGGTGAACACGTGGACGCGGCCTAGCGACGAGCCGCCTTGCCTGCAAGACCGCCGCCAGACCGCCGCCGTTGACAGCGCGGCGGCAATGACGGCAAGCGTGCTGCATGCGCGTACCGGTCCTTGCCCCATTGTCCCTCATCCTCGGCCTGTCGGCTTGTGGCGGCGAGGGCACCGGCCCGGTAAAGAGCGCCAGTGTACCCGTCCACCGCCCGCGCGTGGCGGTGCCGCCCACGCGCCCTGCCGTCGTCCGTCCGCCGCTGCCCAAACCGCAGCGGCTGATGATGCCGGGGCTGGAAGGGGTGATCGGCTCCACCGGCGCGGAACTGGTAAGCCGCTTTGGCCCGGCCCGGCTCGATGTGCTCGAAGGCGATGCGCGCAAGCTGCAATTCACCGGCACTGCCTGCGTGCTCGACATCTTCCTCTATCCCGGCACGGCAGGGGCAGAACCGCAGGCGACTTATCTGGATGCGCGGCGGCCCAGCGACGGCCAGGATGTTGATCGAGCCGCCTGCGTGGCCGCGCTAAGGAAACGTTAGCGCCTTTGGGTCTATGATCCCTCTCCGTAATACCGGGCTTTCCGCCCGAGGGGGCAGACTGTCATGACCATGCAATTCCGCGCGCTGGCCGAACAGGCGATGACCGACGGTACGATCACCGCCGAAGAAATTCTTGCGCTCCGCCGCGAAGGCTGGGCCGATGGACGCATCAATCCAGACGAGGCCGAGGCGCTGTTCGTCCTCAACGAAAACCTGACCGAGCGGTCGCCGGAATGGTGCGACGCCTTTGTCGAGGCGATCACCGAGTTCATGATCGCGGGCGCAGCCCCGCGCGGCTATATCGACGATGCGCAGGCGGAATGGCTGATCAACCATATCGACCGCAGCGGCGGCGTCGAATCGATGGCCGAACTGGAACTGCTGGCCAAGCTGATGGAGCGCGCCGAATCGGTGCCTGAGCGGCTGAAGGACTATGCGATACACCAGATCGAACAGGCGGTGCTGACTGGCACCGGCCCGACTCGCGACGGCGGCAGGCTTACGGACGACGGCGTTTCCTCAGCCGAATGCCGCCTGCTGCGCCGGATGATCTTTGCCCAGGCGGGCGAGCGTCCCGGCGCGGTCAGCCAGCACGAAGCGGAAATGCTGTTCCGCATCAAGGACGCGACACTGAACGCTGCTAACGCGCCTGAATGGAAGCAATTGTTCGTGCAGGGCGTGGGCAATTTCCTGATGGCATGGTCAGACTATCAAGCGCCCAGCCTTGACCGGGCGAAGCAGCTCGATGCCTTCATGCACGACACTACGCCCCACGTCGGCCGGTTCTTTGGCCGGATGATGAAGAGCAATGTAGGCGGCGCCACGGCCCGCGTGCTGGGCTTTGGCCGCAAGGGCGCGGCCGCGAATGACCCTGATGCCGATCTGGCTGAGGCGGCGAAGATTACAGATACTGAAGAAGCCTGGTTGCAGTCCGAACTTGGTGCGGATCGCCAGCTTGATGATCTGGAGCAGGCACTGCTGGCGTTTATTGCCGAGGGGTGACCCTAAACCGTAAAGCTCTCCCCGCATCCGCAACTGCCCTTGGCGTTGGGGTTGGCGAAGACGAACCCTGCGGTGAAATCGTCTTCCACCCAGTCCATCGTGCTGCCCACAAGGTACAGCACCGATCCGCCATCGATGAAGAACAGCCCGCCGGGGGTTTCGATGCGTTCGTCAAAGTTGTCCGCCTCGGTCACGTAATCAACCGAATAGGCCAGCCCCGAACAGCCCCGGCGCGGGGTGGATAGCTTCACCCCGATGGCACCCTCGGGCGCTTTAGTCATCAGTTCGGCAATGCGCGCTTCGGCGGCTGGCGTCAGCACGACGGCGGCGGGTAAAGGGCGACGGGTGCGAGTTTCGGTCATCAGAGCATTCCCAATTCAAGCTTGGCCTCGTCGCTCATCTTGGCGGGGTCCCACGGCGGATCCCACACCAGATTGACTTCGGCATCGCGCACACCCGGCACCGAACTGACGCGCAGTTCGACTTCGGCGGGCATTGATTCGGCCACCGGACAATGCGGCGTGGTCAGCGTCATGGTGACGGTAACCCCAGCGTTATCGTCGACATCGACGCCATAGATCAGGCCGAGGTCATAGATATTGACCGGGATTTCCGGATCGAAAATCTCCTTCAGCGCCGCAACCACGCCTTCGTAAAGATCGCCGCCCGGCTCTCCCATCGCCAGCCCGTGCTGCTTTTCGGCAAGGAAGCCTTCAAGGTAATCCTTCTTGCGTTCAAGCATGGCCGCGGGGGCTTCTGCCCCTGCCCGAGCTTCCTCAACGCGGGCGCGCGGCGGCGGGGCGACGCCTGCCACTTCCTCGATTGCAAAACGGGGCTCTTCGCCGCTCATCCGAAAATCCTTTTCGTCCGTTCAATGCCGCGGATCAGCGCCGCGATATCGCTTTCGTCGTTGTAAATGCCAAAGCTGGCGCGCGCCGTGGCTGGCACGCCCAGATGGTCCATCAGCGGCTGGGCGCAGTGGTGCCCGGCGCGGATGGCCACGCCTTCCTCATCCAATATGGTGCCGAGGTCGTGCGGATGCACCCCCTCCAGCGCAAAACTGACGATTCCGGCGGACTCTTCAGGGCCAAACAGGCGGACCGAATTCATGCCCCGCAGTTCGTCGCGCAGTTTCACCGCCAGCGCTGCCTCATGTGCGTGGATCGCCGGCACGCCGATGGCGGAAACATATTCCACCGCCGCACCCAGCCCGATGGCCTCGATAATCGCGGGCGTCCCAGCCTCAAACCGGGCGGGCGGCGCGGCGTAAGTGGTGCGTTCAAACGTCACCCGGTCAATCATCGCGCCGCCGCCTTGCCACGGCGGCATCGCATCGAGCAGTTCAGCCCGCGCCCACAAGGCCCCGATGCCGGTCGGACCATAGAGCTTGTGCGCTGAAAAGACGTAGAAATCGCACCCCATCGCGGCAACATCAACCGGCAGGCGCGGCACGGCTTGGCAGCCATCGAGCAGGATCTTCGCCCCCACCCCATGCGCCAGGCGGGCGGCGCGCGGCACATCCAGCACCGATCCCAGCACATTGGATACGTGGGCAAAGGCCACCAGCTTGTGCGCCGGAGTCAGCATCCGCTCGGCAGCGTCAAGGTCGATCCGGCCATCTTCGGTCAACGGGCACACGTCGATTGCGATGCCGGTGCGTTCGCGCAGCATCTGCCACGGCACGATGTTCGAATGATGCTCCAGCGTGGACAGCAGCACCCGGTCGCCCGCTTTCAGCTGAGACTGGCCCCATGTCTGCGCCACCAGATTGATCGCCTCGGTCGCGCCGCGTGTGAAGACGATCTCGGCCTCCTGCCCGCCGATGAACGCCGCAACCTTGCGCCGCGCGGCTTCGAAAGCCAGCGTCATGTCGGCGGAACGGGCATAAACGCCCCGGTGGACCGTGGCATAATCCACGCCCATCGCGCGCAATGTGGCGTCGATAACTGCCTGCGGTTTTTGCGCGGTGGCGGCCGTATCAAGGTAATGCCAGCCGGCCCCAAGACCGGGAAAATCGGCGCGATGCGATGAAAGGGCGCTCATACCAGCGCCCCCAGCCGTTCAAGCGCCATAGCCTGCAACCGCTCCTCGTCAGCCGCGCCGCTGAAGGCCTCGGCAATGAACGCCTGCAACATCAGCGCCTTGGCATCTTCCGGCGGCAACCCGCGCGATTGCAGATAGAACAGGCCCATTGCATCCAGCTCGCCAATCGCGCAGCCGTGCGCGCATTTGACGTCGTCGGCGTAAATTTCCAGCTCCGGCTTGGCATTGGCAGTCGCCGTCCGGTCGAGCAGCATGGCCCGCACGGACTGCGCCGAATCGGTTCCCACCGCGCCGCGCGCCACGGCCACTTTGCCAAGGTAAGTGCCGGTGGCATGGCCGCCGAGCACTGAGCGGATGATCTGCTGGCTGGTGGCACCGGGCGCTTCGTGCGTGACTTCGGTGACCAGTTCCAACGTTTGCCCAGCCCCGCCCAGTTGCGCCGCGCCCAACATGAAGTGCGCGCCCTCACCCAACCGCGCGTCCACCGCGATGCGGCCGAATGCGTTATTGGCGTTGAGGATACGCAGGTCGAACGATGCGCCCGCCGCCAGCGTAATCACCAGATGCCGCGCAACGTCGGCCTCGCCAGTGACGACGATAGCCAGTGCGCCAGATTCGCCCGCCGCGACCGAAATCTCCTCGCGCAAAACCGGCCACACGCCCGCCAGAGCGTCCAGATCCGCGTAGCGGAACGCCTCATCCTTGCGAGTGGGAAGGTTCATCACATCCTCCCCGAAACGGGGAGGTGCCCCGCAGGGGCGGAGGGGGCCATCATCCCGGCACGGCTTTGGGGGAGACGCCCCGCCCCCTCCGTCACCGCTTCGCAGCGCCACCTCCCCGTTCCGGGGAGGATTTGCAAGGAGCCGATCACGCCGCCACCGCCTCGTAACCCTGCTCTTCAAGCTGCAGCGCAAGTTCCGGCCCGCCAGTCTTGATGATCCGCCCGCCAGCCAGCACATGGACAAAGTCCGGCTTCACATAATCAAGCAGCCGCTGGTAATGCGTGATCAGCAGCACCGCCTTGTCCGGTTTGCGCATGATCGCGTTGATCCCCTCGCCGCAAATCCGCAGCGCGTCGATGTCGAGGCCTGAGTCCGTCTCGTCCAGAATCGCCAGCTTGGGGTCGAGGATGCCCATCTGCACCATCTCGGCCCGCTTTTTCTCGCCGCCGGAAAAGCCCAGGTTCACCGGGCGTTTCAGCATGTCCATGTCCATCCGCAACAGCGCCGCCTTCTCACGCGCCAGCTTGAGGAACTCGCCCCCCGAAAGCGGCGCTTCCCCGCGCGATTTGCGCTGCGCATTCAGGCTTTCACGCAGGAACTGAACGAAGGAGACGCCGGGAATTTCGACCGGGTACTGAAAGCCTAGAAACAGACCGGCAGCGGCGCGTTCATGCGGCGCGAGGGCGAGCAGGTCTATAAAAGCGCCTCCTCTATCCAACTCGTCACCCCGGCGAAGGCCGGGGCCCAGCCCCGACAAAGAGGTTTCTGGTTTAGGGCCTGGGTCCCGGCCTTCGCCGGGAAGACGAGGTTGGAACATCACCGACCCCCCCGTCACCTCATAACCGGGCCGCCCGCCCAGCGTATAGCCCAGCGTCGACTTCCCCGCGCCATTCGGCCCCATGATCGCATGGATTTCCCCCGCGTTGATGGTGAGGCTGAGGCCCTTGAGGATGGGCTTGTCCGCAACGGTGGCGGAGAGGTTAGTTATTTGGAGCATGGAGAAATTCACTAATCTTTACAAACGTTGAACATCTATTGGCGGCAATCCAGCGCGCTTTCTAAGTATCGCTACCCTCGATCTATTCTTTGACATCAGCGCAACCCCATCAAGTATTTCAATGGTCATCTGCAAGGCTGATTTGCCAGAAATAGAGGGCGGTGATTTTTCGAAATCGTTCTGGATGATGAAGATAGAATCCACCCGAACAGCCGCGCATTGCATGTTGGCCGCCTCGAAAATATCATCAATGTCGGCTTTCGAAGGTTCTAGCTCGACCATTTTGGTTTCTACACATGCAGCGTAAGTTAGAATCGCGTTTTGATACGCTGCACTCACGTCAGGAAGTCCCGACGCGGGGCCTGCCAGCTTGATCGCTATGGCAAATGTAATCATCCGACCGACCCCTCCAAACTGATCCCCAACAACTTCTGCGCCTCAACCGCAAATTCCATCGGCAGTTGCTGCAACACTTCCTTGGCAAAGCCGTTCACAATCAGCGCCACCGCCTCTTCCGTCCCCAGTCCGCGCTGCTGCGCGTAGAACAGCTGGTCGTCCGAAATCTTCGAAGTCGTCGCCTCATGCTCGATCTGGGCGGAGGGATTGCGCACTTCGATATAGGGCACGGTATGCGCACCGCATTCGCTGCCCAGCAGCAGCGAATCGCACTGGGTGAAGTTGCGCACCCCTTCCGCGCCGGGGGCGACTCGCACCAGTCCGCGATAGGTGTTGTTGCTGTGCCCCGCGCTTATGCCCTTGGAAACAATGGTGGAGCGGGTGCCGCGACCGTTGTGGATCATCTTGGTGCCGGTGTCGGCCTGCTGGTAATTGTTGGTGACGGCGACCGAATAGAACTCGCCCACCGAATCCTCACCATTCAGCACGCACGAAGGATATTTCCATGTCACCGCGCTGCCGGTTTCGACCTGAGTCCATGACACTTTGCTCCGCTTGCCCTGGCATAGCGCGCGTTTGGTGACGAAGTTGTAGATGCCGCCCTTGCCTTGTGCGTCGCCCGGATACCAGTTCTGCACGGTGCTGTATTTGATCTCTGCATCATCGAGCGCGACCAGTTCCACCACGGCGGCGTGGAGCTGGTTTTCATCGCGCATCGGCGCGGTGCAGCCTTCCAGATAGCTGACGTAGCTGCCTTTATCTGCCACGATCAGCGTCCGTTCAAACTGCCCGGTGTTTTCGGCATTGATGCGGAAATAGGTCGACAGCTCCATCGGGCAGCGCACGCCTTCGGGGATGTAGACAAAGGTGCCGTCGGAAAACACCGCGCAGTTCAGCGCGCTGAAAAAGTTGTCATGCATCGGCACGACCTTGCCGAGCCACTTGCGCACCAGATCGGGAAATTCGCGCACCGCCTCGCTGATCGAGCGGAAGATGACGCCTGCCGATTCCAGTTCCTTGCGGAAGGTGGTGGCGACGCTGACGCTGTCAAACACCGCGTCCACGGCGATTTTCCGCGCGCCCACAACGCCCGCCAGCACTTCCTGCTCGGCAATCGGAATGCCCAGCTTTTCATACACGCGCAGGATTTCGGGATCGACCTCATCCAGACTGCCCAGCTTTGGCTTGGCGCGGGGGGCGGCGTAGTAATAGGCGTCCTGATAATCGATCGGCGGGATGTTCAGCTTGGCCCAATCGGGCGTCGGCATCGTCAGCCAGTGGCGGAACGCCTTCAGCCGCAGTTCGAGCATCCATTCCGGCTCGTTCTTCTTGGCCGAGATGAAGCGGACGGTATCCTCGTTCAGGCCCTTGGGCGCGAAATCGGTGGCGATGTCAGCCGACCAGCCGTGTTCGTAATCGGCCACGCTGGCGGCGGCGTCGCGCGCGGCCTGATCCTTGATAGTCGTTTGCTCGGTCATGAGGGAACCTGCGGCGAATCGGGGGAGGAAAGGTGAGTCAGGCTGATGCCCGCCAGCGCGCCGCGCAACGCTTGGTTGACCACCGGCCAGTGGGGCCGAAGCGAGCAGGCGCGCTCCAGATTGCAATCGTGGCGGCCATGTTCGCTGCACGCGGTCAGCGCGATCGGGCCTTCGACCGCTTCGACAATGTCAGCGACAGAGATCGCTGCCGCCGGACGCGCCAGTTTCAGCCCGCCGCCCGCACCGCGCACCGATTTCAGCAAGCCGGCGGCGGACAGCTTGCTCACCAATTTTTGCACGGTAGGCGCGGAAAGGCCTGTTTCCTCCGCCAGCTGCGCAGCGTTGACGCGCGCATGGCCACAATGCCGCGCCGCAGCGGACATGGTGAGGACGGCGTAATCGGCCATGCTGGAAAGGCGCATCGGATGTTCCGTTGAACCCGTCCGTTAAATCGGACTGATTCGTTCCGGTTTCATCTAGGCGCGGCGCGGCGGCTTTTCAATCGCCCGCGCCGGGATTGATGGCACAAAAAAAGCGGCCCCGGGCCTGAAGCCAACGGAGCCGCCTGAAGTTGAGAACTCTGGAGCAAGAATGCCACGAGCTCTTCGGGTCGCAAGCCGCCGTTAGCCGGGATGTTGCGAGTGCGAATTGGATGAAATCGACATTTTGTGCCGTTTATCGTGACAAATGCTGTCAGATTCGCTGTCTCTGTTGTTTTTGCGGGCCAAGTGTTGCCGATAATCGACACTCCGTGCGGCCTCTGGCATAGACCCGCACACCATGATCTATGCCCTGCTGCGCCCGGCGCTGTTCCGAATCGACCCTGAACGCGCGCACCGGCTGGCGATTGCCGGGCTGAAGTGGCAACTTGCCCCGCGCTCCGCCCAAAACGGTGCGCTTTCCACTACCGTGGCCGGGATCACCTTTCCCAACCCGGTGGGCATGGCCGCCGGGTTTGACAAGGACGGGGAAGTGCCCGACGCGCTGCTGGGGCTGGGTTTTGGCTTTGCCGAAGTCGGATCAATCACCCCCCTGCCGCAAGCGGGCAATCCGCTGCCGCGCCTGTTCCGGCTGGCCCAGGACCGGGCGGTGATCAACCGCATGGGTTTCAACAATGGCGGCGCCGATAGGGCTGAGGCGCGGCTGCAGCAACGGGCTGGCAAGCCCGGCGTGGTGGGGATCAACGTCGGCGCGAACAAGGATTCGGCTGACCGGATCGCCGATTATGCGCTGATGGCGCGGCGCATGGCCCCGCTGGCGAGCTATCTGGCGGTCAATATCAGCAGCCCCAACACGCCCGGCCTGCGCGCCTTGCAGGATGGGGCCGCGCTGGCCGACCTGCTGGACGCGGTGCTGGAGGCGCGCAATGAGGCTTTGGGGGGGCAAGAAGGCCCGCCAGTGTTCCTGAAAGTCGCCCCCGATCTTGAACCTGCCGACATCGACGCGATCTGCCGCATCGCCATCGACCGCAAGCTGGGCGCGCTGATCGTATCGAACACGACCATCTCGCGCCCGCCCTTGCGCTCAGCTGGTGCAGGCGAAACCGGCGGGCTTTCGGGTGAACCCTTGCGCGATCTGGCACAGCAGCGGCTGCGCGATTTCCGCATCGCAAGCGGAGGTGCGATTCCGCTGGTGGGCGTGGGCGGCATCGCCAGTGCAGAGGACGCCTGGGCGCGCATCCGTGCCGGGGCCAGCCTGGTCCAGTTTTATAGCGCGATGGTCTATCACGGGCCGGGACTGGCGCGGCGGATGGTCAGCGGGCTTGAGCGATTGATGCGGCGTGATGGCTTCACCACGATTGCCGAAGCCGTGGGAACCGCATAGGCTGGGGCGATGTTCCCCCGCCTGCTAATGCTTCTCGCCATTCCGTTCGCGCTTGACAACTCGGCAGAGGCCCGGGAAAGCCGCCATCGCCATGCCGCCGCCGCAACGCCGCAAGTGTTCGCGCGCGGCATGGTCAGCGCCGCTGACCCGCGCGCGGCAGAGGCCGGGGCAGAGATGCTGCGCGCCGGGGGCAGTGCCACCGATGCCGCGCTGGCGGTGATGTTTGCGCTGACTGTGGTGGAACCGCAAAGCAGCGGCATCGGCGGCGGCGGCTTTTACCTGTCGAGCGATGCGGCGGGGCAAATGGATGCCATCGACGGCCGCGAAACCGCACCCGCCGCCGCCACGGAACAATGGTTTATGGCCAAAGGCAAGCCGCTGGCATTTGGCGAAGTCGTGCCCGGCGGCACCAGCGTTGGCGTGCCCGGCAATCTGGCTTTGGCGGCAAAGGCCCATGCGGCGCATGGCCGCTTGCCGTGGGCGCGACTGTTTCAGCCCGCGATCCGGCTGGCGCGCGGCGGCTTTGCCATGTCGCCCCGGCTGCATGATTTCCTTGGCGTCGCTTATGCCACGGCTACTTTCGATCCGGCGGCGCGCAAGCTGTTCTTCGCAGCAGATGGCACCGCGCCGCTCCCTGCCGGAACGCTGGTGCGCAATCCGGCACTGGCGCGCACGCTGTCGGTGCTGGCAAGGGGCGGGGCAAAAGCGTTCTACCAGGGGCCGAACGCGGCGGCGATTGTTGCCCGCGTCCGCACCGCGCCGCGCAATCCTGAGGCGATGACATTGGCCGATCTGGGCGCTTATCAGGCCAAGTCGCGCCCGCCGGTCTGCGGTGAATACCGGGCCTACCGGATCTGCGGCATGGGGCCGCCATCATCGGGCGCGACCACGGTGTTTGCCGTGCTGAAACAGCTGGAACGGTTTGATCTGACCGCGCTTGGCCCTGATTCGCCGGTCGCCATGCACCTGATCGCCGAATCGATGCGGCTGGCCTATGCCGACCGCGCGCGCTGGCTGGGTGACAGCGATTTCGTTACCGTGCCGCTGCCCGGCCTGATGGACCCGGCCTATCTGGCAGCCCGCTCCGCCCTGATCGATCCCGGCAAGACGCTGGCGCTGGTGACGGCAGGCACGCCGCCCGGTGCCGAAAAGCTGACCTTTGCCGAGGCTGAGCCGGGTGAGGAACACGGCACCTCGCACTTCGTTGCGGTCGACCGGCGTGGGGGCGTGGTGTCCTATACCTCCACCGTGGAAAGCGCGTTCGGTTCCGGGCTGATGGTTGGCGGCTATTTCCTCAACAACGAACTGACCGACTTCGATTTCAACCCCGTGCAGGATGGCCGCCCCGCCGCCAACCGGGTGCAGGCAGGCAAGCGCCCGCGCAGTTCGATGGCGCCAACGCTGGTCTTTGCCCCCGATGGCAAGCTGCGGCTGGCGATAGGCGCAGCGGGCGGGGCGACGATCCCGGCGCAAGTGCTGAAAGCCGTAATCGGCGTGATCGACTGGCACTTGTCTGCCCAGCAGGCTGTGGCTCTGCCGGTGATCTTCGCCCCCACCGGGCCGACCGTTTGGGTGGAAAAAGGCACCAGCGCCGAAGCGATGATCCCGGCCCTTATCGCTTTGGGCCACCGCGACGTCCGCGCCCGCGCCGCCAGCTTCAAAGCCAATGCCATAGAGGTTATCGGCGATGGCCGGGCAGGCGTGCTTTCGGGCACTGCGGACCCCCGCAGCGAAGGCCGTGCGGTAAGCGAATGAACTGGCGAATGAGCAGGCCAATCACACACTTGCCCTTGCGCCGCGCCAGTTCTAGCTTGCCCCGGGGGCCGCGTTCGATGGCCGTTTGAGAGGTCGCTAGTGCAGCTTTCCGATTTCGATGCCAGCCCGAACCTCGTCAGCCTGTTCCTTTCGCGGGCCGATGCGCTGGGGGAAAAGCCATTCCTGTGGGCCAAGCGCGGCGGGGCCTGGCAATCGCTGTCATGGGCAGAGGCGGCGCGGCGGGTGTGTCTGGCGGCAGAGGCGCTGCTGGCCAGCGGACTGACGGCAGGCGACCGGGTGATGCTGGTATCCGAAAACCGCCCCGAGTGGTGTCTGGCTGATCTGGCGATCATGGCCGCCGGGCTGGTAACAGTGCCCGCCTATACCACCAATACCGAGCGTGATCATACGCATGTTCTGGAAAACTCAGGCGCCCGGGCGGTCATTGTATCGGACGCGAAACTGGCTAAGCCGCTGCTGTCTGCCGTGCTGCGCAGCGATCTGGTACGCCATGTCATCACCTTCGAAGGCTTCAAGCTGCCCCAGTTGGGCAATGTCGATTTCCACGACTGGTCGGCTCTGATCGCTGGAGACGCGGTGGCGGCGCGGGCGGCGGTTGATGCGCGGATCGCCCATATAGGCCGCGATGCGCTGGCCTGCGTGATCTATACCAGTGGCACTGGCGGCAGCCCGCGCGGGGTGATGCAGCACCACGGCATGATCCTGTGCAATGTTGACGGCGCGGCGCGTATTCTGGTCGAGGATTTCGGCTGGGGGGACGAGGTGTTCCTGTCATTCCTGCCCGCCAGCCATGCCTATGAACATACCGGCGGCCAGTTCCTGCCGATCGGCATGGGCGGGCAGATCTATTACTCCGAAGGGCTGGAAAAACTGGCCAGCAATATCGAGGAAGTGCGCCCGACGATCATGGTCGTCGTCCCCCGCCTGTTCGAAGTCTTGCGCACGCGGATCATCAAGCAGGTGGAAAAGCAGGGCCGCCTGGCCAACTTCCTGATGGACCGGGCGCTCAGCATCGGAGGCATGAAGGCGCAGGGCCGCCGCCGCCTGCGCGACAAGCCGATGGACCTGATCCTGGAACGGGCGCTCCGTCCGAAAATTCGCGCCAAGTTCGGCGGGCGATTGAAGGCTATGGTATCAGGCGGCGCTCCGCTCAATCCAGAGATCGGCGTGTTCTTCGATGCGATGGGGCTGACCATGTTGCAAGGTTACGGCCAGACCGAGGCCGGGCCGGTGATCAGTTGCAACCGGCCCAGCGTGGGCCTGAAGATGGATACCGTCGGCCCGCCAATGCGCGGGGTGGAATTGCACATTGCCGATGACGGCGAAATCCTGGTGCGCGGCGAACTGGTGATGAAGGGCTATTGGCAGAACCCGGCGGCCACCGCGCTGGCCCTGCAGCCGGACGGCTGGCTGCACACCGGCGACATCGGCCACCTTGATGAGGCAGGCCGGATCAAGATCACGGACCGCAAGAAGGACATGATCGTCAACGACAAGGGCGATAACGTCGCGCCGCAGCGGATCGAGGGTATGCTGACCCTGCAACCGGAAATCGCGCAGGCGATGGTTGCTGGTGATAAGCGGCCCTATCTGGTCGGCCTGATCGTGCCCAACGCGGAATGGGCGCTGGAATGGGCAAGGGCGCAGGATGAGAAGTTCAACCTCAAAACCCTGCAGGAACTCCCGGCTTTCCGCAGTGCCGTTCGCGCCGCGATAGACCGGGTGAACGGCGATCTGTCCGTGATCGAAAAGGTCCGCCAATTCGCCTTTGCCGATGAGGCGTTCAGCATCGAGAACGAAGAGATGACGCCGAGTTTGAAAATACGGCGACACAAGATCAGGGAGCGTTATGGCGCACGTCTGGATGCGCTTTATCGCGGGTAACTGGGGGGATCAGGCAATCAACGCCTCGCCGCGCAAGCTGCGCGATCAAGCGCCACCCAGCGGATCGCCGCTTCCAGCATCGCCGCGTTCTGCGGCTGGGTATAGGTTTCGGGCCGGTGGCCGATGGCCGAATAGAACATCCGGCCCTTGCCGATGCAGTTGGTCCACGCCATCGGGTGATCGCCCATGCGCAAGTCCACCCCCATCATACCAACCGGGCTATAAGTCGATTCGTCCAGCGTCAGCAGGACTTTGGCACCGGCCTTGCGCGGATTGGTGGTGAATGAATACCATTCATCCGTCATCCGCCACTCGGCAGGCAGCACGCTGGCCAGCGGGTGAGTCTTGTCGACGGCGATGCGCGCTTCCTGGAACTGCGGCGACATCGGGTGCGACAGGAAACGCGCGCCGATCAGCTTGTCGGCATACCAGTCCCAGAAATAGGCCGGATCGCCCGCCGAACCGTGAAAGGCAACAAAGCCGCCGCCCCGTTCCAGATAGGCCTGCAAAGCGCGGCGCTGAGATAGCGAGAGGACGTGGCGTTCTAGCGCGAATTCCAGCCGCCCAATCACGTTTTGCAGGGGTGTAATATCTATCGGCATTCGTGCGATTTCGCTGATTTCCCCGCCTGCTTCAAGCGAATCGCAGCCTACGCCGCTTCCTTGTCCACCCATTCCGGAAAGAAGCTGGGGTCGCGGGCTGACCAGCCGGGCGCAGTCGCGGCGGCTTCGCTGATGGACTGGAGCAACTGCTTGCGCTGGTTCGGGTGGATTTGCGGCAACGCAGCGGCAGCGCAGAAGGCGGCGGGAAGCCACGGACGCACCCCTGCGCCGAGCAGGCGTTCATAAAGAAAACGAAACGATGAAAAACACTCGATCCGCGCCTGCGCCAGATCGAACGCGGCAACGCGGACCAGTTTGCCGATGAACTTTTCCAGCCCATCGAATCCGGTATCTTCAGGCATCGACCCGCGCAGCACTTTCAGATCCTGATAGGCGACGTACTGGCAGCGGATGGCGGCCGATTCCTCGGCATCGCGCGCCCATAGGCGGAAGGCGTCCTGACGGCCCAGCCCGATGTCGAGACTGCGCTTGATGTAACGCTGTTCCGCAGGGGTGAACCCGGCGAATTCGCGCAGTTCGTTGATCGTCATCGACGCAGCGTTCACGTGGGGCATCGGCACATGGGGCATGGGCTTAATCCTGTCGCGATGGGACAGTACCCATCACACATGAACTTACCCGGCAAAGCGTTATGATCGGGTTAACCATGTTACGCAAAAACGCGCGGAACAGACCGCAAGACGGGGTTAACCGGTCAGATCAGGCCGGCACATCAGATGAGGCCGGCAAGCGGGCTTGAGGGATCGGCATATTTGCGCGTCGCCATGCGGCCCGCCAGATAGGCTGATCGGCCCGCCTCTACCGCCAGCTTCATCGCATGGGCCATCAGCACCGGGTCTTTCGCCTCGGCAATGGCGGTGTTCATCAGCACGCCGTGGCAACCGAGTTCCATCGCCACCGCCGCGTCGCTGGCGGTGCCGACCCCGGCATCGACCAGCACCGGCACGCTTGCCCCTTCCACGATAAGCCGGATCATCACCCGGTTCTGGATGCCAAGGCCTGAACCAATCGGCGCGCCTAGCGGCATGATCGCCACCGCGCCCACATCCTCAAGCTGCTTCGCCGCAATCGGATCGTCAGCGCAATAGACCATCGGCAGGAAGCCCTCTTTCGCCAGCACTTCGGTGGCCTTCAGAGTTTCGCGCATGTCGGGATAAAGTGTACGTGCCTCGCCCAACACTTCCAGCTTGACCAGATCCCAGCCCCCCGCCTCGCGCGCAAGGCGCAGCGTGCGGATGGCATCGTCGGCGTTGAAGCATCCGGCGGTGTTGGGCAGGTAAGTAATCTTCTTCGGATCGATGAAGTCCGTCAGCATCGGCGCCTTGAGATCAGATATATTGACCCGCCGCACCGCCACGGTAACGATTTCCGCCCCCGACGCCGCCACCGCCGCCGCGTTCTGGGCAAAATCCTTATACTTGCCGGTGCCGACGATCAGGCGCGAATGGAACATCCGGCCCGCGACTGTCCAGCTATCGTTCTGCACTGCTTCCGCCATACCCTGCCCACCTCCAACAAAATGCACAATTTCCAGCACGTCGCCATCGGCGAGCATGACTTCTGCCAATGTAGCGCGCGGCACGATTGCGCCGTTGCGCTCAACTGCGACCTTGGCCGGGTTCAATTCCAGCACAGCGGCAAGATCGGCGATCGAGCTGCCGAGGGGCGCGCGGCGCGGCTCGCCATTAACGGTAAGGTTGAGTTCTGAGGCCATGACGCGGCAGATAGCGCTTAAGCAGCGTGGCGCAAGTTCCGGATATGGGCAAAGGCGACCAAGGCGACGCCCGGTATGGTCAAAAACGCCTCGGCAGCCCCGTGGCTGACGAACAGTGATGTCGCCATCAGTATCAGGCCCACAATGCCGATCAGCAGCGGCCCTCGTTTGCCATGACGCAGCGCGCCCAGCCCCAGAGTGAATGCACCGACAGCCACGGCCACTGCCAGCCCGACCCGGTGGATCGCCGGAGAGAGCAGGGCTTCCCCGCCCAGCCCCAGGACTGTGACCAGCACCAGCCCGGCAATGCAATGCAGCGCGCAAAGGCCGGAGATCACCACCCCGACCCGGTCCAGCCGGTCACGAATCGAAAGGATGGCGCTGCGCATGACCTCACAGATATGTTATGTTGTATCATCATTCAAGAGGGCAGCCCAAAAGGAGGGTGGATGTTCGCCGCGCGGCCAAGGCCCAAGCGCCTCTTGCAGTTTACGGGTGCTCAGGGCAGGGAATTGCAACGATGCACGCTGTAAGCCCTTTCGAACGCCATGATTTCACCGCAAGCCGCGCCGTGCGGCCGCTGCTGCTGGCGCGCTGGCTGCTGGGCCTAGCGCTGCTGGTGGCGGTAATCGTGGTCGTCGGCGGGATTACCCGGCTGACCGAATCGGGCGTTTCCATCACAGAATGGAAGCCCGTCAGCGGCGCACTGCCGCCGATTGGTGAGGCGCAGTGGCAGGCCGAATTCGCCGCCTATCGCCAGACCCCGCAGTTCATCCTGATCAACGGTCCGGCGGGAATGACGCTGGCGGATTACAAGTTCATTTTCTTCTGGGAATGGGTCCACCGCCTGCTGGCGCGCAGTTTTGGTCTGGCGCTGGCCGCGCCGCTGGCGTGGTTCTGGATCAAGGGCCAGATCCCCACAGGCTACAAGCCCCGGCTGCTGGCCCTCTTGGCGCTGGGCGGTCTGCAAGGGGCGATAGGCTGGTGGATGGTCAAATCGGGCATCCAGTATGACGTAAAGGTCAGCCACTTTCGCCTCGCGGCGCACTTGCTGACCGCGCTCACCACGTTTGCCGGGCTGGTGTGGACCGCGCTGGATTTGCGCGCCCTGTCGCGGGGCGAGCCGCGATCGGGAATGAGCCGCCTTGGCGCGCTGGCGCTGGCCATGCTGTTTGTCCAGTTGCTGCTCGGCGCGCTGGTGGCGGGCCTGCGCGCAGGCCATGTGGCCAACGATTGGCCGCTGATGATGGGGCGGCTGGTTCCCGCCGGGATCGACTGGTCGCAAGGCGCGGCCCATGCCTTTGCCTATGATCCGTTCCTCCTCCACTTCCTGCATCGCTGGTGGGCCTGGGCGGTGGTCGCGGTGCTGATCGTTGCCGCCCGCGCTGTCAAACGACTCGGAACGCGCAGCGCCGCCATCGCGCTGCATTCTGCGTTCGGCATACAGATCGTTCTGGGCGTGGCCACGGTGATGACCGGGGTAACGATCTGGGTCGCGGTGCTGCACCAGCTTGTCGGTGCCGTACTTCTTGCGTCAACGACGTGGTGCGCGCATATTCTCGGGCGACGCAGATGATCCGCAGGGGAAGCGTCCGTAGGGGAGGAAACGGCGCGATGAAGCTGCGTTCTGCATTGCTGATCGGCAGCGCAATCGCTCTGCCTGCCACGCCGATTCTGGCCAGGATGCCTGCTGCCGGTCCTGCCGAGCGAAGCGATTCTGGCGCGGCGGACAGCCGGTTCAGGGCACCGACCACGCCGCTGATCCTGACCCGCGAACTGCGCCGCTCGCTGGCCGATGGCAAGGAAGTGGTCAGCCGCCGCAGCTATCGGATCAGCTTTGTGCCCGAAGGCAGCGGCTACCGGATCGACGGCGTGATGACCAATGCCGAAGTGGAAGCGCCGCCCGCGCTGGCAGCACTGGCCGCGCTGGAGCGTCAGCGCCTCGACATCGGCCTGTTTCCGCTCCAGCTAGGTCGCGACGGGCAGATCGTCGCACAGCAAGGCGCCAGCGACCCTGTGTCAGAGGCCCGGTCTCGCGCCGTTCTGGGCAGCGCGCTCAGCCGCGTGCCGCTCAGTGAACCGGACCGGCAAGTAGCCGCGCAGACGGTCAGCAAGCTGGCCGCGCAGGCCAGCGCAGTGGGCGGCAACTGGCCCAGCGACCTGTTCCGCCCTGCCCCCGGCGAACGCTCGCAAGTGCGCCAGATCGCCCTGCCTGACGGCGGCCACGGCACGGTTACCGAAACGATCAGAGCCGCAGGGGCAAGTTCTGGCCTGCTCCAGCGCATGGAGCGCAAGGTGGTCACCGAGCTTGATGGCACCCGGCGCGAAAACCGCGAGATCTGGACGCTGAGCGAGCCGCAATAAGGCTGGCTCAAACGAGACGGTATTATTTTACCTCTCACCAAAACCGCCGATTTGCTTGACTCGTGGGGGCATGTCGCGCATTGGGCCGCCTTCCTGACCGGCGGAGCATCCCGCTGGCGGATCATTCCAAGGGATTTCGACAAGCCATGAAGGCTCTCAGCAAAGTCACCCGGTCGATCAAACCGGCCGAGGTGGAAAAGAAGTGGCATCTTATTGATGCCGACGGCCTGGTGGTCGGCCGCCTCGCGGTGATCATCGCCAACCTCCTGCGCGGCAAGCACAAGCCAAGCTTCACCCCGCACGTTGATTGCGGCGACCATGTGGTTGTCATCAACGCCGGCAAGGTGCGGCTGACGGGCAACAAGCTCAAGCAGAAGACCTATTACAAGCACACCGGTTATGCCGGCGGCATCAAGGCCGTGACTGCGGAAAAGGTCCTCGACGGCCGCTTTCCTGAGCGCGTGCTGGAAAAGGCTGTTGAACGCATGGTTCCGCGCGGTCCGCTGGGCCGCAACCAGATGCGTGCGCTGCACCTCTACAACACCACCGAACATCCGCACGGCGGCACTCAGCCAGAGCCGCTCGATGTCGCTTCACGCAACCGCAAGAACAAGGTGGGTGCATAATGTCCGATAACACTGTCACCGACCTCGCCGATCTGGGCGCTCTTGCCTCTGCCGCTCCTGTTGCAGTGGCTGACGAAGCTGCTCCGGCAGCGCCGATCATCCGCACTGGTCCTGTCGCAGCGATCCGCGCTCAGGAAATCGACGCTCAGGGGCGCGCTTATGCCACTGGCCGCCGCAAGGACGCGGTTGCCCGCGTGTGGATCAAGCCCGGTTCGGGCAAGATCACCGTCAACGGCCGCGATCAGGAAGTTTACTTCGCCCGCCCGACGCTGCGTCTGGTCATCAACCAGCCGTTCGACGTTGCCGATCGCTCTGGCGCCTATGACGTCGTCTGCACCGTCAAGGGCGGCGGTCTTTCGGGCCAGGCCGGCGCTGTCAAGCACGGCATTTCGCAGGCGCTGTCGAAGTTTGAACCGCTGCTGCGCAGCGCGGTCAAGGCCGCCGGCTTCCTGACCCGCGATCCGCGCGTCGTCGAACGCAAGAAGTATGGCCGCGCCAAGGCCCGCAAGAGCTTCCAGTTCTCGAAGCGTTAAGCTTTCGCGCAACTGGCTTTTGTCAAAGAATCCTGGCTTTTGCCAAAAGATCAAAGGGTCTGCGAGCAATCGCAGGCCCTTTTTCTTTGCCCGCACTACGCCTTCGTGCCACGACCTTGCGTGCGGCGTTCGTCGCAAGGGGCAGGCGAGGGGAGCATTCATTGCAGCAGGCACCGGGAGGCACGCTGACTTCACGCGGTGAGAAGCCGGTGCTCCTGGTATGGGGCATCGCGCTGGTGGCGGCGGCCCTTGTTTACCGCTTGCTCGCGCTGACCATCGCCACCTTCGATGCCGACGAATATGCCTTCGCCCTGGTCGCGCGCGACATCCTGCATGGCAAACTGCCCTATTCGGGGGTGTTCGATAACAAGCCGGTCGGCCTCAACTATCTGTTCGCGCTGGCGGAATGGATCGGCGGGCAGAGTGTAACCGCGATCCACGCACTCGGGCTGGCCGCTGCCGCGCTTTCGGCATGGCTGATCCATCGCAGCGCGCGACTGCTTCATGCCTCGCCGCCCGCCGCGCTGGCACTGGCCGCGCTGTTCTTGCTGGCGGAGCTGTGGCTGGGCGGCTGGGCATCAATGTCCGAAGTGATCGTTGCGCCACTGTTATGCCTTGCCAACCTGATATTGGTCAAAAGCCCGCAAGCCAGCAGGGCGACCTATTTCGGCCTAGGCCTGATCGCCGGGCTCGCCTGCCAGATCACCTACCTTGCCGCGCCGTGTTTCGGCCTGACGGTGGCGGCGATGCTGGTGGTCAGCCGCGACCGGCTGGCCGTGCGTCTGCTAAGCGGCGTACTGGCGACGCTGGGCCTGATCGTCGCCGTCGTCGCGGTGTGGCTGCCCCAGATCACCACCGGTGACTGGCTGGAATATGTGCGCGAGCAGATGGCCTATCATGGCCATTACCGCCTGCCCATGCCGCCGGGTTGGCTGTGGCGGGAGAACTTTTTCGGGCCGCTGGTGCTGCTCGGCCTGCCGGTGCTGGGCATCTGGGCAGTGCGGTTGCGGGGGAAAGCGCTGGTCTGGCCGTCGCGCCTGTACTGGATCATCGCGCTGCAGCTGATCGGCGGGATGATCGCCGCCGCCGCGTCAAACCGGCTCTATACCCATTACCTGATCCTGACGCTGCCCGCCTTTGCGCTGCTACCGGCAATCATCGCCGCCGATGCCCCTAAGCAGCTGGCGGGACGCTTCGCGGCGGTGCTGCTGGTCTGCGCCTCGCTCGCCGCGCTGCTGCCGCTGCCGCAATACCTGAAACACAGCGCGCAAGGCAGCGTGGAACAGGACGCCGCACGAATCGTCCAGCGCATGAGCTCACAGGGCAGCGCGATCTTCGTGTTCAACGGCCAGCACACCACCTATTTCCTGTCGCGGCGCGCGGCAGCCAGCCGGTTCGTGTTTCCCAACCACTACCTGCAATCCTGCGACGGCGCGCAGCCGGTCAAGCCCGCCGGGGCCGTGCTGGAGGAAGGACTGAGCGCCCGGCCCGCTCTGCTGCTGATAGGCAACTTGTGCCGGGCCGAGATCGACGCCGATACGGTCGCGCGGCAGCATGGCTATGGGCTGGTCGATACGGCGGCACGCGGGGACAAGGTGCTGCGGATCTATGCCCCCATTATACCATCGCCTGAACGTCTACCTTCAGCCCCGCCGCCGCCGACCATTCCAGCCGGTTGAAACTTGGCCGCGTTGCGCGCAGCCTCTGCGACAGGGTTCCAGCGCCAATCATGCGGATCGTGCGGCCCTCTGCATCGAGCGTCAGGTCGAAAGGATCGTGGACGTGACCGGAAAGCACGGCATCGGCCCCCGCCTTCGCCAGCGCCACTAGTGCCCGCCTGCCGCCGCGCGTTGATCCGCTCGAACGAGTGGCGGCATCAGTCAACGGGTGATGGCAGGTGACAAGTCGCAATGGCTTGTCCGCCAATGCGGCAAGTTCGGTCAGTGTGGTATCCAACCCACCCGGAGTTACGCGGCCTTTCGACCAGTTCAGCCGCCACTGCGCTGCCGCGACGGTATCCAGCGGCACCACGGCGACATCGCCCAGCAGCAGCTCGCTTTCGATCGCTTGCTCCAGCGCCAGATAACGCGCAAATGGCCGGGTCAACCGCCGCAACATGCTGTAATAATAGGGCACATCGTGATTACCGGGCACCATGCTGACCGGCACCGGCAGCGCCCGCAAGTATTCTTCTGCCGCCGCAAATTCGCGCGCGGTACCCCGCATCGTCAGGTCGCCGGTACACAGCACGGCGGCGGGGCGCTGGCCCGCTACTTCGGCGGCGAACCAGTCAAGCGCGCCGCGATCCTCGTCCCCGAAATGCAGGTCGCTTACGTGGAACAGGACCGTCGTCTCGCCCATCACACCCGCCCGGTCAGGATCAGCCAGGCCGACAGTGCATTCACGGCAGAGTAGAACGCATAGGCCGCCGCCCAGCCCGGCGCGCCATTGCCAACCAGCAGCATCGTGCCAAGCAGGAGCAGGAACTCGATGAACAGGCTGGCCCATCCGCCCGGAGCGCGCATCAGGCGGGGCAAGTGGCCGAGCAGCGGATGGCCGCTTTCCAGCACGCCCTTATGCATGGCAAAATTGGCCACGCCGAGCAGGAAGGTGAGGATCATGGCCATTACTGCAACCCTAGGCGGTGCAGGCGCGCATTACAAACTTCCTGCCAGCGCCAGCACGACGCCCACGGCAACGCAAAACAAGGCTAGAATTTCTGACTTTTTAACCGCTTCACGCAAGTAGAACCGACTGAAGCCAATAGTGAATAACACCTCGCTCTGGCCAACTGTGCGCACCAGCGCAACCGGTGCCAGCGCAAATCCGGTGAACCAGCACGCCGAGCCCAGACTCGATAACACGCCGACATAAGACGATAAACGCCAGCTTTTCAGCACCCGGCCCAGTTCCCCCGGTTCACGCAGCAACACATAACCGCCCTGCATCACCACCTGCCCCGCCTGAACAAGCACCAGAACCAGCAGCGCCGAAAAAATAACATCGCCCGTTTCCACTCGCCGTGTGGCCAGCTTCACGAAGATCGAGGTAAGCGTGAAGCACAGCCCCGAAGCCAGACCGCACAGCGCAGCAGGCTGCGACAGATCAGCCAATCGCAACCGGGTGCCGCCACTGGCCAGCAACAAAACGCCGCCAACACCAACGGCAATCCCGCCCCAACTGAGCCACGACAAGTGCTCACCAAGCAAAACCATCGACAGGATCGCACCCTGAATCGCCTCGGTCTTGGAATAGGCCGTTCCCGCGACGAAATTGCGATAGCTGAACGCCATCAGCAGAAAATTGGTCCCCAGAATCTGCGCAAAACCGCCAGCCAAAGACCATCCCCAGATGGCCCCGCTGAATGCTGGCACACCCTGACCGCGATAGATGCACCATGCCGTCAGCAGCGCCACGGATACCGGCAGACCATAGAAATATCGCACCAGTCCCGCCCCATTCAGCGACAGGCTGGCGCGCACCCGTTGCTGCACGGCCGTTCGCCACGGCTGAAACAACGCAGCAAGCAGTGTGGCGTAAAGCCAGGTCATTCAGACAAACCAGACCATTCTGGCAAAAAGGTCATCGGCTATAATTCTCACCCCGCCAGCAAGCCTTCGCGGGCGATCTTTTCCTTCCATACCAGCGGCGCGAGCTGGTGGACGTTGTTGCCTTCGCTGTCGACGGCCACCGTCACCGGCATGTCTTCCACGGTGAATTCGTATATCGCTTCCATGCCCAGATCCTCGAAAGCCACCACCTTGGCCTCGCGGATGGCGCGCGAGACCAGATAGGCCGCGCCGCCCACGGCCATCAGGTAGGCCACCTTGTGCCGGGCAATCACCTCGGTCGCGCCCTGACCGCGTTCGGCCTTGCCGATCATGACGAGCAGGCCGAGTTCGAGCATCATGTCGGTAAAGCTATCCATGCGGGTGGCCGTGGTCGGGCCTGCCGGGCCGACGACTTCGCCCATCACCGGATCGACCGGGCCAACGTAATAGATTGCGCGGCCCCGGAAATCGACCGGCAGTTCCTCGCCCTTGGCCAGCATGTCCTTGATCCGCTTGTGCGCGGCATCGCGGCCGGTCAGCATTCCGCCGTTGAGCAGAAGCCGGTCGCCCTGCTTCCAGCTCTGCACTTCTTCCGGCGTCAGAGTATTCAGATTGACGCGCTTGGCCGCCTTGTCCGGCGTCCAGTGAACGTCTGGCCACTCAGCCAGTTTAGGCGTTTCAAGGAACGTCGGCCCAGACCCGTCGAGCGTGAAATGGGCGTGGCGGGTGGCGGCGCAGTTGGGGATCATGCCCACCGGCTTGCCCGCCGCGTGGCAGGGCGCGTCCAGGATCTTGACGTCAAGAATGGTGGAAAGCCCGCCCAGGCCCTGCGCGCCGATGCCCAGTGCGTTGACCTTGTCGAAAATCTCGATCCGCATCGCCTCGATATCGTTCTGGGCCCCGCGCGCCTTTAACTGGCCCATGTCGATCGGCTCCATCAGCGCCTTCTTGGCGAGCAGCACGCAATGTTCCGCCGTGCCGCCGATGCCGATGCCCAGCATCCCCGGCGGGCACCAGCCCGCGCCCATCTGCGGCAGCATTTCGACCACCCAATCGACAATCGAATCGCTGGGGTTCATCATCTTGAACTTCGACTTGTTTTCCGACCCGCCACCCTTGGCCGCGACATCGACCGAGACCTTGCTGCCCGGCACCATCGTCACGTTCAACACACAAGGCGTGTTATCGCGCGTGTTGCGGCGGGTAAATGCCGGGTCAGCGAGCACCGATGCGCGCAGCTTGTTTTCCGGGTTCAGATAAGCGCGGCGCACGCCCTCATCGACCACATCCTGCAACGATTTGGTCGATTCCAGCCGGCAGTTCTGCCCCCACTCGATGAACACGTTGACGATGCCGGTGTCCTGACAGATCGGGCGGTGGCCTTCGGCGCACATGCGGCTGTTGGTCAGGATCTGGGCGATGGCGTCCTTGGCCGCCGGGCCTTGCTCTGCCTCATAAGCCTCACCCAGCGCGCGAATGTAGTCCATCGGGTGATAATAGCTGATGTATTGCAGCGCATCGGCGACGCTATCGATCAGGTCTGCCTCGCGGATCGTTACCATATCAGCCACCATATCAGCCATTGCCGGAACTCCTCTGCTGCGCCGCCATTTGCGCCCCCATAAGCCTGCCAGTGGCCCGCCGTCAAAGCTGCACTCACCATTACCTATCTTGCAACGCGGCTGTGTCTTCTAAGCACTTGGCGAGGCAAGGCCAATCGCTTAGAAGCACGCGAATTGAGCTGCCCGGCATCCTCTCCGATCCCGGCGCGGCCAAGGGAACTGCCAAAGGAATCGGACCTGAGATGACCATGCTCGACGAGCGGCCTGCAACAGCGCGCCGCGCGATGATCGATTGCCAGCTGCGCGTCAGCGGCGTCAATGATCCGGCGGTACTGACCGCGATGGATTCTGTCGCGCGCGAGGATTACGTGCCCGCCGCCATGCGCGCCCTGGCCTATATCGACCGCGCCGTGTCGCTGGACGACGGGCACTCGCTGCCCGCGCCGCTGGTGCAAGGCCGCTTGCTGGTAGAAGCCGCACTGCAGCCCGGTGAAGCGGTGCTGGTCGTATCGCCCTGCGGCTATCTTGGCGCTTTGGTGACTGCCCTGGGCGCGGCGGCAACGACGATCAGCCCAGCCACGGCAGCGCGCAAGTCTGGCGGTCCCTATGACCTGATCCTGATCGACGGCGCGGTAGAGCAGCTGCCCACAGGCCTTGCCGCCATACTGAAGGACGGCGGCCGGGTCGTCACCGGCCTGGCTGAACGCGGCGTCACCCGTCTGGCTGCCGGTCGCAAGGCGGCGGGCGCTGTCACGCTGGTGCCGCTGGCCGATATCGGCATGCCGGTCCTTGCCGAATTCGCCGCGCCAAAGCGGTGGAGCTTCTAACTATGATCCGTTACCAGCGCCGGTTGCTGGCCAGCGCCGTGCTGGCCGTGTGCCTTGCTGGCACGCCTGCGCTGGCCGATGATCTGCGCGAGGCGCTGACATTGGCCTATCAGACCAATCCCACGCTGAACGCCGCCCGCGCCAACCAGCGCGCGGTGGACGAAGGTGTGCCTATCGCCCGTGCGGCGGGGCTGCCTTCATTGTCCGGCACGACCAGCTTCACCGAATTCGTCAAGAAAAGCCCGCTCAACACCTCCAGCCCCGATCGCGCCTTTGATGCCCAGGCCAACCTCAGCGTGCCGATCTATTCAGGCGGCGCGGTAAAGAACTCGCTGCGCGCGGCGGAAACCCGCGTCGATGCCGGGCAAGCCGATCTGCGCGGCAGCGAAAGCGGCCTGTTTTCGCAGGTCGTCGCGGCTTATCTCGACGTGATTTCCGGGCAGGCGCTGGTCACGCTAAACCGCAACAATGTGGCCGTGCTGGATACCAACCTCAGCGCCACGCGCGACCGGTACGAGATTGGCGATCTGACCCGCACCGACGTTGCCCAGTCTCAGGCCCGCCTCGCCACCGCGCGCGGCAACTTGCGCACATCGGAAGCCAACCTCGCCTCCACGCGCGAGAAATACATCCAGCTGGTCGGCAAGCCGCCGGTCGATCTCGCCCCGCCGCCACCTCTGCCGGGAATGCCCGCCAGCGCGGACGAAGCAGAAACCACGGCGCTGGACAGCAATCCGGACCTGATCGCCGCGCGCCAGCGGACCAAGGCGACAGGCTTTGATACGCGCGCCGCCGGGGCCGGGCGCCTGCCCAAGGTGAGCCTGTTCAGCGGGGTCGACTATACCGACTATCTCGGCACGCTGAGCATTCCCGGCGTTCCGGCAGGCACGATTCCCCAGCGACAGACCACGTCGCAAGCCGGAGTGCGTGCATCGATCCCGATCTTTTCAGGTGGGCTTCCGGCAGCGCAGCAACGTCAGGCACAGGCCCGCGAAAATGCCGTGCAAGAGCAGGAAATCGGCGTCGAGCGCGCGGTTGTCGCAGGCGTTCGCTCGGCTTTCTCGCAGTGGCAGGCGGCGCTGGAGGTGATCCAGACCAACCAGACCGCCGTCGATGCCGCCGCGCTCAGCCTTGAAGGCGTGCGGGCGGAAAACAGCGTCGGCAACCGGACGATCCTCGACATCCTCAATGCCGAGCAGGAATACCTCAACGCGCAGACCCAGCTCGTCACCGCGCGGCGCAATGCCTATGTCGCCGGGTTCAACCTGCTGTCGGCGATGGGCAAGGCCGAATCGCGCGATCTGGGGCTGGACGGCGGAGTGTTTTATGATCCGGAAGTGAACTACAACCGTGTCCACGCCATCATCTGGGACTGGAGCACCGATCCTGCGCCTAGGCCAAAGGCCACGCGCACCGTTGACACGCCGGTGCAAGACGGCGCAATTCCTGCCAAGTGAAAGATCCAGAGAGTCGGGGATTCGGACCTGATGACTGCAAGGGGCGGACTTTTGGACATGCGACAGGTAAGCGAACCTTCGGTTGAGGAAATCCTTGAATCGATAAAGAAAGTGATCGCCCGCGATGGCGTGGCAGACGTGCGGCCTGCGCGGGCAGTTGTCGAATCGAATTCTCCAGCCTCTCGGCCAGCGGACGACGTGCTGGATCTTTCCGAAAGCGCCCAGCTCGTCGATGAACTTTCAGCCGATGCGAGTGCAGAAGACCTGCTGACCAGCAACGCGCGCGAATCGATGCGCGAATCGTTTGCCGCGCTCAGCATGATGGCCCAGCCCAGTGTGCCGCCGCAGATCGTCCGCTCGGGCGAAACCTCGCTTGAGGGCATGGTCCGCGAACTGTTGCGTCCTGCCTTGGCCGAATGGCTCGACAAGAACCTGCCACCGCTGGTTGAACGGATGATCTCTGCCGAAATCGCGCGGATCGTTGGCAAGAAAGGCTGATGTCAGACCTAACCGGGCAGCCTGCCGCAAACGAACTGGCCCAGGCGCGCGAGGCGCTGACCAAGATCGGCGGCGAAGGCATCAAACGCCACATCTTCCTCTGCGCCGAACCGCAAAAGGGCGAATGTTGCACGCCGCACGTGGGCAAACCGGCGTGGAACTACCTGAAAAAGCGGCTCAAGCAGCTGGGCTTGACGGGTGATGGCGGAATCGACCGGACCAAGGCTGATTGCCTGAAGATCTGCGCCGCCGGGCCGGTCGCGGTCGTCTGGCCTGAGGGGGTATGGTATCACAGCTGCACCGAGCCGGTGCTGGAACGGATCATTCAGGAACACCTGATCGGCGGCGTTCCGGTGGAGGATTTTCGGCTCCGTCCTGCTTGAAGGCATCCGGCTTGAGGGCATCCGGCTTGAAGGCATTTTGGCGGGCGCGCAGCACCATGCGCAGGAATGCCAGCCCGATCGCCGCCGAAGCCAGCAACATTACCAGCGCAACCGCCAGCCCGGTCAGGATTACACCCTGCACCGGCGCTGCCATGCCGTGCCGGTAAAGCAGCACTCCGGCAAGGATCACCACCGCCACCGTCACCGCCAGCAGCAGCCGCATCAACCGGCGAAAGCGGCCCAGCGCGAACAACGCCGTGGCGGCAGGATCAAGACGTTCGGGCGGCTTCACCCCGCCGCCATGCCCTCACGCGGGCCGCCGTTCAATGGCGTTTGCGACATGGCCGCTTTCGTGTCATTCTTGCCCCCAAGATAACAACGGCAAGATAACAACGGCGGGAGAATTGCGATGACCATCGCGCGGGTAATGGCCAATCAGCCGGTGCACGAAGTTGTGACCTGCGAAGCAACGATCCCCCTGCGTGAAGCGGTGGCCTTGCTCGCCGAACGCCGGATCGGCGCGCTGCCGGTGCACGAAGGCGAACGGATCGTCGGCATCTTTTCCGAACGCGATGTGATCTACACCCTCGCCCAGCACGGCGCAGACGCGCTTGATCGCCCGGTAAGAGAAGTGATGACTGCCCCCGCCGTCACCATCAGCCCGGAAACCTCTGTGCTGTCAGCCCTGTCGCTGATGACCAAACGCCGCATCCGCCATTTGCCCGTAACCCGCGATGGCCGCACGGTGGGCTTCATCTCGATCGGCGATCTGGTGAAATACCGCATCGACCATATCGAGGCTGAGGCTGAGGCTCTGCGCAGTTATATCCAGACCGCTTAGAGCCTACCCCCCAAACCCGTCCATGCTGAGCTTGCCGAAGCACTGCTCTTGTCCCTTCGCGTCCCGCACAGCCAAGAGCAGAAAGAACGATCCTTCGACAAGCTCAGGATGAGAGGGGTGGGGGAAGGGGCGGATTCGCACTTCCAATCAAGCGCAACTTGTCGGCAGGCCTGCCCGCGCCTACATCGGGTGCATGGATAGTCCGACGATCACCCTCAGCCCCGCCGCCGCCCAGCGCGTTGCCGCGATTGCCGCCAAGCAGGGCAAGGCCGCGCGGCTGCGCCTGTCAGTTGAAGGTGGCGGCTGTTCGGGGTTCCAGTACAAGTTCGATCTGGCGGATGCGGCGGACGGTGACGATACCGTGGTCAGCACCGATGGCACCGAACTGGTGGTCGACGCGATGAGCCTTGAACTGGTGAGCGGCTGCGTCGTTGATTTCGTCGAATCGCTTGGCGGGGCGGCGTTCCGGGTTGAAAATCCCAATGCCACCGCCGGCTGCGGCTGCGGCTCCAGCTTTTCCGTCTAGCGCCCGATGAAGATCGCCCGATGAAGATTGCCCAATGAAGATCGCAACGTTCAACATCAACGGCATCAAGGCCCGTCTGCCGCGCTTGCTCGAATGGCTTGAGGAAACCCGGCCCTCGGTCGCCTGCCTGCAGGAAATCAAGACTCAGGACGAAGGTTTTCCGGCCGCCGAGTTTGAAAAGATTGGCTATCAGGCCATCTGGCACGGCCAAAAGGGTTTCAACGGCGTCGCGATTCTGGCGGATGGCACCATGCCGGTCGAAGTCCAGCGTGGGCTGGACGGTGAGCCTGAAGATGAGCATTCGCGCTATCTGGAAGCCGACGTTTTCGGCACTCGGGTTGCCTGCATCTATCTGCCCAACGGCAACCCGCAGCCCGGTCCGAAGTTCGATTACAAACTGCGCTGGATGGACCGTCTGCGCACCCGGATGCGCGCCATCATGGCCGAGGAAGTGCCCGCCGTGGTGCTGGGCGACTATAACGTCATCCCCCATGATCACGACGTGTGGTCACCCGCCGTAATGGCGCAGGATGCGCTGATGCAGCCAGAGTCGCGCGATGCCTATATGCGGCTGATGGCCGATGGCTGGACCGACGCGCTGGAAACGCTCAATCCGCGCGGAGGGGTGTGGACGTTCTGGGATTATCAGGCCGGAGCCTGGCAGCGCGATCACGGATTCCGCATCGATCACGCGCTGCTGTCACCCGAACTGGCCGACCGCCTGATCGCCGCCGGAGTCGACAAGGACCATCGCGGACGGGAAAAGGCCAGCGATCACGCGCCGGTGTGGTTCCAGTTCGCGCCTGCTTGATTCAAACAGCCGACGCAAAAAGGGCGCCGATTGCGCGGCGCCCTTTTGAAAACCTGATCCTGAATATCAGCGATAGAACACGTGGTTGCCCACTTGTGCTAGCCGCGCCATGCGCCAGCGCGGCGAAACGCGGGCGGCGTGGAAGTAAAGCGCGCCTTCAACCGGGCTGCGCCAGCTGCCATCGTTGGCGATCTGGGCGATGGCCGAGGCATTCTTCCAGCCGCGCGAGTTGCGGTCAACCGCAGGCATCGCACTGCCGCGCACGAACGAGAACTGCGACGGCTGATAGACAACGCCGCAATAGCTGTTGGGGAAGCGGCCTGAGCGCGAACGGGCGACGATCACCCAGCCAACGGCAAGCTGACCGAGCAGCGGTTCGCTTTTTGATTCGAAATAGATCGCACCGGCCAGGCAATTCAGTTCGCGCGAGGCGGAAATGTCGGCAGGGTGATTGATGACCAGTTCGCCCAAAGTGTCCGAAACTGGCGAAGCGGAAAGCGATTCTTCTGATTCCGGAGCGGCAATGGCAGCGGCATCGACGGGTGTTTCAGAAGCATAAGGAGTGGATGTCTGATCGGCGGTCTGTGCAGGGTAATGCACGACAATCTGCGGATCTTTCGCCTGTGCGGCGGCGCCGGAACCATCGGCGGAGAAAAGGGCAAACGCAGCCGTTGCAACCATTGCAACCAGACTGGCTTTATCAACTATGCGGCTCATCGAAACGTCTTTTAGGGCGGTGGACGCACCTGCACGGGTCTGGTCAGTGGTTACCGCCTGCAAGCAGACTGATCGCCAATGCCGAAATTCCCGCCGGCTGCCCCCCGTCTGCGTGCCTGCTTTGCCGAACCTTATTGCCGAAAAACCGCCTGCGCATTCAAGTTGCCGCGCCTTAGTTTGTGCAGCGCAACATAGTCAACCCGCGCGCGGGGCGAATCCGATGAACTGTGCAGCGTCCGCGATGTCCAGTTCGACAATCCACAGGTCGCTGTCCTGTGTCCGGCGACGGTCAAGCCAGGCCGAAAACGCCTCACCATAGCCGTGTTCGTCGCTGCGCACAGCTTCCCACTGACGGGTGCCGTCCACTTGCGGCATTCGTTCCCAGGCCTGATAATTCCTGCCGTTGCAAGTGGTTACAAACATGATCGTGCCCGCATCGCGTTCACCTTTGGCGGTTACCGAGGCAAAGCCGCCAGCGGCCTGAACGCGGCGAATCATGCCCGCCACTTCCAGATGGGCCGGCAGTCGGTGCTCCGGTTCGCAGGTCATTGAGCCAATCACTGCTCCGCCTGGTATCCGGCAAGGCCCGAAAGCGGGATGCGCGATCGCATGAAGGTGCCGGTACCACGCCCGATTTCTTCGCCATCTTCGTCAATCAGGCGCGATTCGGCGACCAGCACCCGCCGCCTGCCACTGGTCCAGCGGCCTTCGGCAGTGATCATGCCGCTGCGCACGGGGCGGATGAAATGCATGTTGAACGAGGTCGTCAGCAGGAAGCGGTCTGTAACCATAGTATTGGCCGCATAGAACGCGGCATCATCAAGCATCTTGAAATAGATCGTGCCATGCGCGGCCCCGGCGGCGTGATAGACGCTTTCATCAACGCGAAAGCGGATGCGCGCCGCGCCTTCGCCGATGATCTCGATCTGTGATTCGAAGAGGCGGTTGATCGGCGCGTGGGTATAGAGCCGTTCCAGCGCCCGCCAGTGAAGCGCTGCTCCCGGTTCTGGCCCGGAATCAGGCCCCGAATCAGGCAGCGTCGCGGTCGATGACATTGCTCAGCAATCCGAAAAGCGCCTCTGCGCCGGGCGCATTGACCAGGGCATCGTGCATCCGGTCATCGCGCATGACCCGCGAGATCGAGGCCAGCGCGTGCAAGTGCGCCGCGCCCGCCTGTTCGGGCGAGAGCAGGCCGAACACCAGATCGACCGGCAGACCATCAGCGGCATCAAAACTGACCGGCGTTTCCAGCTTGAAAAACACCGCGACCGGGCGAGCCAGATCGGCGATGCGGGCGTGCGGAATCGCCACGCCGCGCCCGAATCCGGTGCTGCCCAGCTTTTCACGCTCTTCGATTCGTTCCAGCACGTGGCCGCCGTCCAGCCCGTAGACCAAGGCGAATCGCTCAGCCAGTTGCTTCAGGATAACCGGTTTGCTGTCTGCCCGGATGGTCCCGACAGCTTCGGGGAGCAGATTGAAAAGTGCGTTCATGGTAAGTGCTTGCCTGTAAGACTCCCCTTGCGTCCAGCGCGGCAGAGGTCGGGACAAATCCCGCCCGCCACCACAGACCTGAACGCTCGGGGAAGCGCGCCAAATGGCGCGTCAGGACGGTTCAACCCAGCCAATTGACCCATCACCGCGCCGGTAGACCATATTATGCTTCGATGTTCCAGCATTTTTGAACAAAAGAGCATTGGTGTTGCGCAGATCAAGCATCATCACCGCGTCGGAAACCGTGGCCGTGGGCACGTCAACGCGGGTTTCCGCGATCACCAGCGGCGCATCGGCGGTGACTTCCTCAGCCTCCGGCTCCGGCTCGGCAAAGACGACATAGGCGGCCTCTTCCTCACGCATGGCATGCGCGCTCTGTTCGTGGCGATCATTGAGGCGGCGCTTGTAGCGGCGCAGCTGCTTGTCGATCTTTTCTGATGCCGAATCGAGCGCGTGGTGCGCATCATGGGCAATTCCAGCGCCCTTCAGAATCAGCCCGTGCATGACATGGGTGACGATATCGCAACGAAAAGCACCAGCCGGGGCCTTGCCAAAGGTAACGTGGCTGGACAGCGCGCGGTTGAAATACTTGCCAACCACAGCCGACAAACGCTCGTTGGCGTGGAGTTGCAGGGCTTCGCCAGTGTCCATCTGATGGCCGGATACGCGAATTTCCATGTGCATTTCTCCTTGTCAGTTTGCCCCGTTTTTCCAGATCGGGTTCTTCACCGATTCCAGGAACAAGACGTGGGCGGCCATTTCCGCCTCGCTCGCCGTATGGGGGCGAGCGGCGCGAAAAACACGGGTGCGGACGATATCGGTCAGCGATGACACGATATCGTCCGCAGAATCGGCGGCAAGTTCAAGGCCAATCTGGCGGCCTCCGGTCAGTTCGACATAGACTTGCGCCAAGAGTTCGGCGTCAAGCAGTGCGCCGTGGCGCGTGCGGTGGCTGCGATCAATGCCATAGCGGCTACACAGCGCATCAAGCGACAGCTTGGCCCCCGGGTGGCGCACGCGGGCGAGCGCGACCGTATCAACCATACGGGTGCGTGAAACCGGCTCCATTCCGCAGATCGCAAGTTCGGCATTGAGGAAGCCAAAATCGAACCCGGCATTGTGCGCGACCAGCGGCGAAGTGCCGAAGAAATCCAGCAGGGCTTCGGCCTGTTCGCGGAATTTGGGCTTGCCGGTAAGGAACTGGATCGACAGGCCGTGCACCGCTTCGGCAGCGGCGGGCATATCGCGTTCGGGATCGAAGTAAGCGTGAAATATTTCGCCGGTAACCACCCGGTTGACCATTTCGATACAGCCGATTTCCACTATTCTGTCACCGCTTTGCGGATCAAGGCCTGTGGTTTCCGTGTCGAAGATAATCTCACGCATCACGTAATGTATCGGACTCTCCGGCCCCGCGCGCAAGCGCCGATTACGGCTATTTTTTGCCTAATAACTGATTGACCAGAAATTGCACCGCATGGCGCGTTTCGGCGAGCGAGGTGCCGGTGTCGATGACGAAATCGGCCCGCGCGCGCTTGTCTGCATCGGGGACTTGCAGGCCCAGTATTCGCTCGAATTTCTCTTCGGTCATTCCGGGGCGGGCAAGCACGCGGGCGCGCTGTGCTTCAGCCGGAGCAGAGACGACGGCGACGGCATCCACCTCCGCCGCGCCGCCTTTTTCATACAGCAGCGGAATGTCGAACACGATCAGCGGTTTGTCAGCGTGGTTCGCCAGAAAGTCCGCCCGCATCGCCGCCACCGCAGGATGGACGATAGCCTCAAGCCGGGCAAGCTGCGCCGAATCGCCGAACACCGCTGCGCCCAGCTTTGCCCGGTCAACGCCGCCTGCGCCGGTGGTGCCGGGAAACGCCTGCTCGATCACGGGGAGCAGCGCGCCTTGCGGACCCTGCAATTGATGCACCGCCGCGTCGGCATCGAATACCGGCACGCCCAGCCCCTGGAGCATCGCGGCGACTGCCGACTTGCCCATGCCGATTGAGCCGGTGAGGCCCAGCACAAAGGGACGTTTGCCGGTCACCGGGTCAACACCGCGCGCAATTCCGCATCGCGGGTGCGCGGGGCGGGCTGGCCGAAGAAGATCGCAAAAGCGGCGGCGGCTTGCCCGATCAGCATGGCCAGCCCGTCGACAGTGCGGAAACCCCGCTGCCGGGCTTGTACCAGCAGCGGCGTATCGACCGGACTGGTGACGATGTCATAAACTACGCTGCCCGGTGGGGCATGGCTGAAATCGAACAGCAGCGGCGGCTTGCCGACCATGCCCAGCGCGCTGGCGTTGACGATCAGATCCAGCTGTTGCGAGCGGTCATCAAAGGCAAAGTCCGTTTCGGGCGCGAAATGCGCGAGGTCAACCGCGTGATGTTCGCCGCCCGGGTCCAGTTCGTCCAGCAACGCGCGCGCCTTCGCCGGATCGCGCGCGGCGACCACCAATACGAAGCCGAGCCCTGTTAGCGCAGTGATGATTGCCCGCGCCGCACCGCCTGCGCCCATGATCCGGGCCATACGAAACAAGTGCGTCTGTTCCAGCAGCGGCTGCAACGGTTCCAGAAACCCCGCCGCATCGGTGTTGTATCCGGTAAGCGCGCCATCCGCGCCGCGCGCCACGGTGTTGACCGCACCGATGCGGGCGGCCAGCGGATCGATCCGGTCGAGCAAGGGCATGACCGCCTGCTTGTGCGGCATGGTGACGTTGCACCCGCGCCAATCGGCATCGCTGCGCCTTGCGGCGATGTAGTCCGCCAGACCGGCGGCAATGACGTGGGCCGCGCGGTATTCCGCATCGATGCCCAGTTCAGCCAGCCAGAACCCATGAATCGCGGGCGATTTGGACTGCACAATGGGATCGCCGATTACTTCGGCATAAGCACGGCTCACGTGTTCAGCACTCCTGCCGCTCGTAATGCGCCCAGAACCTTGAGCAGCGGCATCCCGAGCACAGTGAAGTGATCGCCCTCAATCTTCTCAAACAATTGCACCCCGCGCGCCTCGAACCGGAACACGCCGACGCATCCGGCCACGGCGGGCCATTCGTGGTTCAGATAACCGTCAATGAATCCGTCCGACATTTCAATAACCTGCAATGACGTCACGCTATGATCCAGCCACGTGACCACGCCGTCCTGCGCCAGCGCCGCCGCGCTGTGGAGGTGCATTTTCTTGCCCGCAAAGAACCGTAAATGCGCGGCGGCGTCCATGCGGCTGGCGGGTTTATCGAACCGGCGACCATCCACCTCGACCAATGAATCGCTGCCTAGCACCAATGCGCCCGGATCGGCGGCGCTGCCCGCCAGAGCCTTTGCCGCCGCCAGAGCCGCCGCGATTTCCGCTGCCGCAGCTCCGGCCATGCCCGCCTCTATCCCGCGTTCGTCAACATGGGCCGCACGCACAGTGAATGGCACCCCCGCCGCCGCCAGCATGGCCGCGCGCGATGCACTGGCTGAAGCGAGGACGAGATTCGGCCCCCTCGGGAGAGCGGGAGAATGGCTCATATCGGCTTGGCTCCAAAATCCGACGTTTCCCCAGCCGCGCGCATTTCGCTCAGCAAGCCGATGATCGCCGCTGCCGTCTCCTCGATCGAGCGGCGGGTGACGTCGATCACCGGCCAGCCATTATCGGCAAACATCCGCCGCGCCAATTGCACTTCGCGGGCGACTTTTTCCTGATCGACGTAAGAGGTTTCGGGTGCCTGGTTGAGCGAAAGCAGCCGGTTGCGCCGAACCTGGACCAGCCGCTCGGGCGCGGTTGTAAGGCCGACCACCAGCGGGCGCTTGAGCGAAAACAGCGAAGAAGGCGGCGGGCTTTCGGGAACGATGGGGATATTCGCCACTTTGTAACCGCGATTGGCGAGGTAGATGCTCGTCGGCGTCTTGGAACTGCGCGAAACCCCGGCCAAGATGATGTCGGCCTGCTCCCAATCCTCGCTCGCCACACCGTCATCATGGGCAATGGTAAACTGGATGGCGTCGACGCGCTGGAAATAGGCCTCGTCCATCAAATGCTGACGGCCCGGTCGCGCCTTGGCCTGCTGGCCCAGCAGATCCTCCAGCATCGCGGTTACCGCATCCAGCGCGGGCACCGATGGCAGGCCCAGCGCGCGGCATTTATCCTCAAGCCGGCTGCGGATTTCGGCATTGACCAGAGTATAAAGCACTAGCCCGGGGTTGGCGGTGATTTCGGCTAGGATACGGTCAAGATGCTGCTGCGATCGCACCATCGGCCAGAAATGACGGATGACATCAGCATCGTCGAACTGGGCAAGCGCGGCCTTGGCGATCATCTCCAGCGTTTCGCCAGTGGAATCCGACAGGAGGTGCAGGTGCATACGGGTCATGATCGGTTGCGGGACGCTCGCTGGTAAACCCTGTGGACAGTTACCCTCATAAACCACGGGACAGGCCGGGTGACAACTTTGGCGCGTAATTTCATGCCCAGCACGAGTCATCCACAAGGCAGGATGCCAACAGGTGGACAAGGTTTCCCACAGGCTGGGGATAGCGTGGACAACAACAGCTTGACCGGGCCGGTGAGTGAGTCGCCCCCCGCGTTCCCCCTGTTCAGCCCGGGACAATTCGGGCAAGGGCGTGCAATCCCCGGTTTCCACAGGCCTACTACCTACAGAAACCTTATTTAAAGAATCTTGATTAGGATTAGAGCGCGAGACGATGGCTGGATTATTGCTCGATACCCTGCGCGGAACAAATGGCGCAACCCGGCCAATATGGCTGATGCGCCAAGCCGGGCGTTACCTGCCTGAATACCGCGCATTGCGGGCGGAAAAGGGCGGTTTTCTGGCGCTGGTCTATGACAGTGACGCGGCAGCAGAAATCACACTTCAGCCCATCCGCCGGTTTGGTTTCGACGGCGCGATCCTGTTTTCCGACATCCTGATCGTGCCTTATGCAATGGGGCAGAATCTGGAATTCCTGGCCGGTGAAGGCCCGCGCATGTCGCCGCGCTTGCTTGATAGCACGCTGGATGCCCTGCAAGCGGTGCCACAGCGCCTTGAGCCGATCTATGCGACCGTGGCCAAGGTCAAGGCCGATCTAGGCGCTGAGCGGACGCTGCTGGGCTTTGCGGGCAGTCCGTGGACGGTGGCAACCTACATGGTCGCAGGCGAGGGCAGCCGTGACCAGCATGAAACCCGCGCAATGGCCTATCGCGATCCCTTGGCCTTCCAGGCGATCATTGATGCGATTACCGCTGTTACCATCGAATACCTGCTCGGCCAGATCAACGCAGGGGCAGAAGTGGTGCAACTGTTTGACAGCTGGGCCGGCAGCCTAGCCCCCGCCGAATTCGAACGCTGGGTGATCGCACCGAACGCTACCATCGCCGCTGCTATCCATGCCGCTGCGCCGGATGTTCCGGTGATCGGCTTTCCCAAGGGGGCAGGGGCTAAACTTGCTGCCTATGTGCGTGAAACCGGGGTGGACGCAGTTGGTCTGGACGAAACGATAGACCCGTTGTGGGCCGCCGAAACGCTTCCCGCCGGGCTGCCGGTGCAGGGCAACCTCGATCCGCTGTTGCTGCTGTCAGGCGGCGCGGAGATGGAGCGGCAGGCCTTGCGTGTGCTTGATGCTTTTGCCGACCGCCCGCATGTGTTCAACCTGGGCCACGGCATTGGCCAGTTCACGCCCATCGAACACGTCGAAGCCTTGCTCGCCGTGGTCCGGGGCTGGAAAAAGCGTTAAATCCGCCGATCTTTTTGAGCCGTCCTATCTTTTTACGCCGGATCGCTTCTTGCCAAAAACCGGTTCCCACTTTTTGGCGCGATGCTCTAGATTGGCCTCATGCAACAGGTACTGGCAATGACATATCTCTGGCTGAAAGCAGGCCATGTCATCTTCGTGATTTTCTGGATGGCCGGGTTGTTCATGCTGCCGCGCTTTTTCGTCTATCATCAGGAAGCCGCGCCGGGTTCGCCGGAAAATGCCGCGTGGATCGACCGGGAGCGCAAGCTGCTCAAGATCATCATGTGGCCTTCGCTGATCGCCGTGTGGGTGTTCGGTCTATCGCTGGCGATGGTCACCGGTGCGTTTTCGCAGGGCTGGTTTCAGGTGAAGTTCGCTGCTGTTCTCGCGCTCAGCGCCTATCACGTCTGGCTGGCGGGCTATGCCGCTAGTCTTGCCCTAGGCGAACGGCGGCTGACGGGCAAAAAGCTGCGCTTGCTGAACGAGGTTCCCGGCATTGCCGCCGCGCTGATCGTGGTGCTGGTTATCGTCCGCCCGTTCTGAAGTGCCATTCGTGCGTTGACTTGAGCGCGCCGCACGCATAATCCCGCGCCATCCGGCTACGGTCGCGCCATTTCGGGCAGCGACGGTCCTGCTTTCCCCAAGCCCTTCGGACTCCGGCCAGCGACAGCACTATTCTGGACTGACAAGCGCCATGCATCTTAAAGAACTCAAGAAAAAAACCTCTGCCCAATTGGTCGAAATGGCCGAAGAGATGGGTATCGAGGGCGCATCGACCCTGCGCCGCCAGGACATCATGTTCGCCATCCTCAAGGAAGTGGCCGAAGATGGTGAGGAAATCCTTGGCATCGGCACAATCGAAGTGCTCACCGACGGCTTCGGCTTTCTGCGCAGCCCCGAGGCGAACTACCTTGCCGGGCCAGACGACATCTACGTTTCGCCCAATCAGGTCCGCAAATGGGGCCTGCGCACGGGCGATACCGTGGAAGGTGAAATTCGCGCGCCCAAAGACGGCGAACGCTATTTTGCCATCACCAAGCTGATCAAGGTCAACTTTGACGATCCCGATGTGGTCCGCCACCGCGTCAATTTTGATAACCTGACCCCGCTTTATCCCGATGAACGCCTGAACCTCGATTCCTCTGACCCGACGGTCAAGGACAAGTCAGCCCGCGTGATCGATCTCATTTCGCCGCAGGGCAAGGGCCAGCGCGCGCTGATCGTTGCACCGCCGCGCACCGGTAAAACCGTGCTGTTGCAGAACATCGCCAAGGCCATCACCGATAACCATCCAGAGGTCTTCCTGATCGTGCTGCTGGTTGATGAACGGCCAGAGGAAGTCACCGACATGCAGCGTTCGGTAAAGGGTGAGGTTATCTCCTCAACCTTTGACGAACCCGCGACTCGCCACGTGCAAGTGGCTGAAATGGTGATTGAAAAGGCCAAGCGTCTGGTTGAGCACAAGAAGGATGTTGTCATCCTGCTCGATTCGATCACCCGCCTTGGCCGCGCCTACAACACCGTTGTGCCAAGCTCGGGCAAGGTGCTGACCGGCGGTGTTGACGCCAACGCCCTGCAACGCCCCAAGCGTTTTTTCGGTGCAGCGCGTAACATCGAGGAAGGCGGTTCGCTGTCGATCATCGCCACTGCCCTGATCGATACCGGCAGCCGCATGGATGAAGTGATCTTTGAAGAGTTCAAGGGCACCGGCAACTCGGAAATCGTGCTCGACCGCAAGGTTTCGGACA